>JBGVLD010000044.1:0-56164 GCA_045124075.1 Agathobacter sp. | reverse complement strand
GGAACAAAAATCATGTCCATGCTTGCTTTGCTCGCTGTTGTTTTTGGAATTAATGCAATAATCAGCGCTTATTCCTCTAGTCAGGCAATGGAAGCAATGGAAACCATTACAGCTACCTATTTACAGATGCAACAAAACGATACTGCATTAGCAATTGCCGTATCCGACTGCGAACTGGCAAGTAATTTTATCGTGTTAAGAACGGAGTCATCCAGTATTACTCCTGTCGTTAATAACGTACCAGGCTACATCGAAAAGCTGAAAGCATACTTTGATATCTTAGAGCCGCTGGCGGAATCTACCGGAGACGAAACTTTGATTACCTCTCTAAAAGATTATAAAGACAAAGCTCTTGTTCTGGGAGACTATGTACAGCTTGTTGCAGATTCCTACACCAAAGGAGATATGACAGCCGCTAAAAGTGCCCATGCAGATGTTACTACCCAGTCTGCTCAGGTTACAAAGGCCAGTGAGTCTTTTGAGACTGCATTAAAAGACAGTGCTGCCTCTCTTTATGCTGACCGTCATGCCGCAGTCACTACCTTGAATGCCTTGACTGCAGTTTTATGTTGTGTGTACATTGCAACTGTAGTCTTAACAGTCATTATCCTTACTCGCTTTGTAACATCGCCTGCAAAGAATGCCAGCGGTCACTTGAATAAGATTATTCGCAAGATTGAAACCAATGAAGGAGACTTAACAGAACGTATCAGCATCAAGACTCAGGATGAAGTAGGACAACTGGTACGCGGTGTCAACAGCTTCATTGATCAGCTTCAGAAAATCATGCAGAAGATTCAGAAAGAATCTACCAACATGAATGCATTAGTCAATAATATTACTGATGGAATCAATGATTCCAATGAGAATGCAAGCAGCATCTCTGCTACTATGGAACAGCTCTCAGCCAGTATGGAAGAAGTGGCAGCAACCTTAGAGAATATCAATATGGGAACCCAGGAAGTTTCCGAAGCTTCCCTTGGTCTTCGTTCCAAGGCAGAAAACGGAGCAAATTTTGTTTCTGAAATTAAAGACCGTGCACAGAATATTCGTACCAATGCCATTACCAGCAAGACCAACACCAACGATATGTTGCTGAATATCCGCCACTTGTTAGAGCAGGCTATTGAAAACAGTCGCAGCGTTAACAAGATCAACGAATTAACGGGTGAAATCTTAGATATTTCCAGACAGACAAACCTGCTGGCTTTAAATGCTTCTATTGAAGCAGCAAGAGCTGGTGATGCTGGAAAAGGCTTTGCTGTAGTTGCAGAAGAGATCCGTGTACTTGCTGATAACAGCCGTGATACGGCCAATAACATTCAGGATATCAGTATCCTTGTAAATCAGGCCGTCAGCGAGCTTTCTAAGAGTGCCAACGAAATGCTGGACTTCATCGATACCACTGTTCTGAAAGATTATGATAATCTGGTTGACATTGCAAATCAGTATCATAAGGACGCCGATGATATCGATGATATTCTGAAAGAGTTCTACTCAAGTGCTCAGTCCCTATCCGATGTTATGGCACAAATGACAGAAGGTATTGACGGAATTAACATTGCAGTAGATGAAAGTGCCCAGGGAATTACTATGGCAGCCCAGAACACTGGACAACTAGTAGAAGCTTTAGGAATTATCAAAGAAGAGGCTGACACCAACAAACAGATTTCTGACCAGCTTCAGGGCGAAGTTAAGAAATTTAAGAACATCTAACATACATAAATAAAGCGGGTGCATTGCACCCGCTTTATTCATTCCCACTATCCAGTTTATATCAGCTGCTTCACCTTAACGAATCAGCCTTTCTGAGCTTCAATTTTTGCCGCCAGATCTTCCAGATATTCCCATCGTTCCATCTTCTCCATCAAGAGTTCCTCAGCCTCATCCTTTTCTTTGGAAAGCGCATTTAGCTTCGGAAAATCGGTTGCATTCTTTAAAATATCTGCTTCCAGCTGGGAAATCTTGTCTTCCAGCTTTCCGATTTCATCCTCAATTGTCTCATATTCTTTTTGCTCTTTATAACTGAACTTTATCTTCTTCTCATGCCCCCAGGTAGCCTTAGAATCCTGACGGTTTTCTGTTCCAGTTCCATTCTCTCCAACAGCCGTCGTATTTTCACTGGTAGATTGACCACACTCTCTTATTTCTGGTCTTTTCTCCAGATAATCTGTATAGCCACCTTCATACTGACGCAATCTGCCATTCCCTTCAAAAGCAAAGATTCTTCTTACAATTCTATCCAGGAAATAACGGTCATGGGATACCGTAATGACGATTCCATCGAAATTATCCAGATAATCCTCTAAAATAGCCAAAGTCTGAGTATCCAGATCATTGGTAGGCTCGTCCAGTAAAAGGACATTTGGCGCCTCCATAAGAATCCGAAGAAGCACCAGCCTCCTCTTTTCTCCCCCTGACAATTTTCCAATTTCTCCGTACTGTTGATGGGAAGGAAATAAGAATCTCTCTAACATAACGGACGCAGATACAAGGCCATCCTCTGTTTTTACATATTCAGCCGTATCTTTAATATAATCAATGACTTTTTGATTTTCATCTTCCAATTGTATTTCCTGGCTATAATAGCCCATTTTTACCGTCTGTCCAATGGTAATACTACCGGAATCTGGTTCTACCAATCCTGCAATCATCTTCATGAGTGTAGTCTTGCCACATCCATTATTCCCCACAAAACCGATCCGATCATTTTTTCCGAACACGTAGGTAAAATCAGACACTAGCACTTTCTCCCCATAAGATTTGCATAAGTCTTCCAATTCCACTGTAGTTCGTCCCAACCGTGAGGACAATGAACTTAATTCCAACTGCACTTTCTCTTCCGGACCTTTTTGATCCCTCAATGCCTCATATCGTTGAATATGCGCCTTCTGCTTCGTAGAACGTGCCCTTGCCCCTCTCTGCATCCAGGCAATCTCTTTCCGTAAGATAGACTGACGTTTTCGTTCTGATGCCAGCTCATTTTCCTCCCGCAATGCTTTTCTCTCCAAAAAACCAGAGTAATTCGTATCATAGCTGTAAATGGAGCTTTCATCAATTTCTACAATACGGTTACATACCAGATCCAAAAAATAACGATCGTGAGTTACCATAATCAATGCACCACGCCAATTCTTCAAATAATTCTCCAACCACTCAATCATGTCATAATCTAAGTGGTTGGTAGGCTCATCCAAGATTAGCACATCGCAGGGTTTTAAAATGGTGGCGACCAGTGCAGCTTTTTTCTTCTGTCCACCAGACAATTCCCCTGTCTTCTGAGTAAAATCGATCAGTCCCAGACGAAGAAGCAAGGTTTTCGCCTCACTTTCCATGCTCCATCTGTGAGCTTCATCCAGCTCTGTGGTCACTACCTGCTCCATGATACAGTCTAAAACGCCTTGTTCTGGATCAAAATCCGGTGTCTGAGAAAGCACGTTCATCACAATATGATTGGCAACCGTAACACTTCCTTCATCTGGCTCTTCTAACCCTGCAATAATCCGAAGCAGGGTAGATTTTCCTGTTCCATTAATTCCTACAATTCCTATCTTTTCTCTCTCCTGCACAGAAAAAGAAGCTTTTGAAAAAAGCTTCCTCTGTGTATATGACTTTGTAATATTTTCAACATTAATTATATTCATATGTCTATTCTGCCTTTTCCTGACTGGCCTTTGCTTCCAGAATTGCCTCATTTAACTGAAGCATCTTCGCATCCAGATTGGAAACAATCCCAGCACATTCCCGCAGCTCCCTGCTAATATATTCCGGCGCATTCCCTTCAAATTTATAGTAAATCTTATGCTCCAGACTTGCCCAGAAATCCATGGCAATGGTTCGAATCTGAATCTCTACTTTTGTATCCACTACTCTGTCAGACAGGAAAATCGGAACCGTTACAAGCATATGGAAACTCTTATATCCACTTTCCTTTGGATGCTTGATGTAATCCTTGACAGAAACCACTGTCAGATCGCTCTGCTTTCCAATCATCTCTGCTAATCTGTAAATATCTGAAGTAAAAGAACAAACCAGGCGTACTCCTGCAATATCGTTCACATAATTGACCATATTTGCAATCGAGTCTTCGTATCCATATCGCTTTAGCTTCTTAACAATGCTCTCTGGAGACTTGATTCTCGTCTTAATATACTCAATTGGATTGTATCTGTGTATATGACGAAATTCATCATTTAAAATTTCCAGCTTGGTACTGACTTCTTTTAAAGCTGAATTATAAAGAAAAATCGCCGTTTCCCAGCTGTCTAAATCTTCCCGTATCATTTCTGCTGCATCCATATAAAAACCTCCAAAACTTTCCCCTAACTACCATTATACCATATCTTTTCTCTTTTGAAGGTATTTTTAGGAAATCTTAATAAAAAGATTTCAAAGTTAACTCTTTCTTTAGTCTTCTTCCAATACGTGTATTTCCAAGAAGTCAAATTCAATTTCTTCTACAAAATTATCCTGTGTGAACCGGGTCACTGCCCTTCTCTGGAACTCTTTCACATTGGAGTCCAGCCAGATTGGTTTTCCTAAATCAAAGGAATAGCAGACTTTTTCCACAGCGGCAAATATCTTATGGGTTCTGGATTCCTCACTGAAATCTTCTACTGTCTCACTTTTTACCAAACGGGCATCTGCAAACATCTTAAACCAGATTCTCATACCTTTCTCCTTCTCTGACGACTTGCCTCATACATAAGAAGCGCTGCAGAAATTCCAGCATTTAATGATTCCACTTTTCCTTCCATGGGGATTTTTATATAAGTATCTGCCAGATCTGCGGTCTCATCACTCAATCCATTTCCTTCATTTCCAATCAAAAAACCGCAGGCTGTTGTATAGTCAAATTCATCATACATGGCACTGCCTTTTAAATGAGCTGCATAGAGACATACCCCTTCCTGTTTCAACTGCTCTAAGGATTCCTTGAGATTCTCTGTCACATAAAAAGGCACCCGATAAATACTTCCCATGGTAGACCTGATGGTTTTCGGGTTAAATAAATCTACTGTGGTCTTATTCATTAGCACTCCGGTAATTCCAGCTCCTTCTCCAGTACGAATCATAGTTCCCAGGTTTCCAGGATCCTGAATACTTTCCAGAATCAAAAGCTGTGTCTTCTCTTCCCAAAGCAAATCCTTAAACTCATATTCTGGCATTCTTACAATGGCTAAAATCCCCTGGGGAGTCTGCGTATCTGAAACGCTCTTAAACACCCCGTCAGCTACCACTTCATAGGAAAACTCGGGCTGTACCCTTCTGATTCCTTCCTGAAGCTGTAAAAGAGCTTTACAGCTAGCCCTCTCGTAGGACTCTGATACATATACTTTCTGTATCTGGGCAGAAGGCGCCTCAAAAACCATTTTTTCCCCTTCCACCACAAAACATTTCTGCTTTTTCCGCTCTTTTGATTTCGCCAGAAGTGCAGACAGATTTTTCATCTGCTGATTGCTGTTACTTGTTATCATTTTCCTATCCTCAATAAAAAAGACTGCGCAAAACGTATAAAACGGTTCATGCGCAGCCTTGTTCTCTGCTTATTTTACTATACCAGACTCTTAGAAATAGAATACATATACTCTGGAACGCTCTTCTTCATTGCCAGCGCTTCATCAATATCGAAATCAACGAAATTTCCATTCTTGTGAGCCACAACACGATTACTCTTTCCTTCACAAAGAATATCAACTGCATAAGCCCCCATGGTAGTTGCGTATACACGATCCTTACAGGTTGGGCTTCCACCACGCTGCATATGTCCTAAGATTGTTGCACGGGTCTCAACACCAGTAGCTGCTTCGATACGTTTTGCCATGCCCTGAGAATGGCCGATACCTTCTGCGTTGATAATGATATGATGCTGTTTTCCACGTTTACGGTTCTCAATAATATGATCGATGAGCTTCTGCTCGTCAAAATCATATTTTTCTGGAAGAAGAATATCTTCTGCTCCATTTGCAAGACCACACCATAATGCAATATATCCTGCTCCACGTCCCATAACTTCGATAATAGAACATCTCTCATGAGAAGTAGAAGTATCACGAATCTTATCAATGGCTTCCATTGCTGTGTTAATTGCTGTATCAAATCCAATTGTATAATCGGTACAAGCAATATCTAAGTCGATAGTTCCTGGTACACCAACAGTATTGATTCCAAGACCAGCTAATTTCTGAGCTCCCTGGAAGGAACCATCACCACCAATTACAATAATACCATCAATGCCGTGCTTCCTACAGATTTCAGCACCTTTCTGCTGTCCTTCTGGTGTTACGAATTCCATACAACGAGCAGTCTGTAAAATTGTACCACCGCGAGAAATGGTATCAGATACACTCTTTGGATCCATATCTATGATTTCTTCATTCAGAAGACCTGCATATCCTCTCTTGATTCCCTTTACTTTCTTGCCCTTAGAAATTGCCTGGCGAACAACTGCCCGGATTGCAGCATTCATACCTGGAGCATCTCCTCCACTGGTCAATACTCCGATTGTGTTAATTTCTTTAGCCATTTGTATAACCTCCATATATCACAAATAATTTTATTTCAAATCTAATCCCATTCTATTTTAAACTGTTTATCCCAGCTTTTCAATATTCTTTTCAAGAACTTTTAGATTTTTTTCGCCTAAATAGTCTCTTAATGTCTCTATTAAGCTGTCATTTACCTGAACGGTCAGATTTTTTCCCAATCTTTTAACTGCTTTTGGGTTCGCCACATAGATGACCACCTCATCTCTTCCGTCGGAATCTCTTAATTTTGACAGAAGTTCCTGCTCTTTTTCCAGATAGGCCTCCTTGGTGGCAAACTGAAGCCACAATTCTTTTTGGGTATCCGAAAATGGTACGATGCGCTCGCAGATCAGTTTTCCGTTCTGTTCCTCTTCCAAAGTCACCCGTCCTACTACAAAGACTTTCTCATCCTGCTGTAAAAACTGCTGATAACGTTCATAATCCTTGGGAAAGACAATGACTTCCACAGCTCCCGCCAGATCTTCTATGGTCAGAAACGCCATAGCTTTGTTGTTTCTGGTAAATTTAACAGTCTTATCGGAAATAATGCCACCTATGACAACGTGGTCATTATCCTGCACTTTTACCGTGCCCGTCTCTTCTTCTCTCATAAAATCTGAGGTAACTGCGGTAATATTTTTCTGCAATTTTTCCATGTACTCTTCCAGTGGATGACCGCTTAAATAAATCCCCAGCACTTCTTTTTCAAAGCCCAGCATAACTTCCTTGGAAAATTCCCCTACATCTGGATATTTTACAGCATAATCCGCTTTATCCTCTTCTGATACCAGGTCAAAAAGGCTCATTTGCCCGGAAAGGGATGTTTTTCTTTCATGGGCACTCTGGTCGATCATGGAACCATAGACCATGGTCATCTGTTTTCTGGTGCCATCTAAGCTGTCGCAGGCTCCGGCTTTGATGAGATTTTCTACAGCACGCTTATTGATTTCTCCAGATACCGTACGCTCAATAAAATCCTGCAAAGTCCGGTATGGTCCGTTATTTTCCCGTTCTTCCACGATCTTATCAATAACCGGACGCCCCAGGCTCTTAATCGCGTACAGACCATATCTGACGTTTCCCCCTTCTGCGGTAAACTCTCCCTGCCCAAGATTAATATCTGGCGGCAGCACCGTGATTCCCAGCTCCTTGCAGTGATATAAGTACTCAGAGGCCTTAGCAGAGTTGTCAATCACCGAAGTCATTAATGCTGCCATAAACTCTACTGGATAATAGTACTTTAACCAGGCCGTCTGGACACTGATGACCGCATAGGCAGCAGCATGGGATTTGTTAAACGCATATTTCGCAAAATCTACCATAGAATCGTAAATGCTGTTGGCTGCCTGTTCACTGATTCCATTAGCAATACAGCCTTTGATACCAGAAGCTTCATCTCCATATACGAAATTCTTCCGCTCAGCGTCAATGACATACTGCTTTTTTTTGCTCATGGCCCGGCGGATATTATCTGCCTGTCCCATGGTATAGCCCGCTAACTTCTGTACGATCTGCATAACCTGTTCCTGGTAGACGATACAGCCGTAGGTCGGCTCCAAAATGGATTCCAGCTCCGGGGTCACATAGGAAATCTCCTGTGGATTATTCTTTCCTTTGATGTAATTCGGAATAAAGTCCATTGGTCCAGGACGGTACAGAGAGATTCCCGCAACAATATCTTCAAAATTCTGGGGTTTTAACTCCTTCATGAAATTCTGCATCCCCGCAGATTCTAGCTGGAACACCCCTTCAGTCTTTCCTGTTCCAATGAAATCTAAAACCTTTTTATCATTAAAATCGATATGGTCAATATCTATATCTATACCTTTTGAAACTTTAATATTCTTTACCGCGTCTTTTAACACGGTAAGGGTTCTAAGCCCCAGGAAATCCATTTTCAGAAGTCCCAGTTCTTCTAACTGCACCATGTTATACTCAGCGGTAGGACTTCCGTCACTGGCTCTTCCCAAAGGCACATAATCACTGGCCACTCCCGGATAGATTACGACTCCAGCCGCATGAACAGAAGTATGGTTTGGAAGTCCCTCTAACTTCTTTGCCATTTCAATGAGCTCATGCATCTGAGGATCCCCTTCATAAAGACTCCGAAATTCTGGATTCATTTTCAATGCTTTATCAATGGTGATATTCAGTTCCGTTGGCACCATTTTTGCCACCCGATCCATTTCCGCATAGGGGAAATCCAGAGCTTTTCCAACGGCTTTGATTACTCCTCGGGCTGCCATGGTTCCAAAAGTAACAATCTGGGTCACAGAATCTTTGCCGTATTTTTCTGTAACATATTCAATGGCACGATATCGCTCCGCATATTCAAAATCCACGTCAATATCCGGCATGGATACTCGTTCTGGATTTAAGAAACGCTCAAAAAGTAGATTGTACTTTACCGGGTCGATATTGGTGATTCCCGTACAGTAGCACACCCGGCTTCCTGCGGCAGAACCTCGTCCAGGTCCAACCCAGCAGTCATGCTCTCTACACCAATTAATATAATCCCAAACAATCAAAATATACTCTACAAAGCCCATTTTCCGGATAATGTCCAGCTCATATAACATACTCTCATAGATTTCATTACACTGCGCTTCGTTATATTCTGAATTCTTCTTATATTTCTCCTCGAATCCCTTGTCACAAATATGTTTTAAAAAAATCTCTGCTGTATCAAATCCTTCTGGTACTTCGTATTTTGGAATCTTATAATTTCCAAATTCCAGTTCCACATGACAGCGATCTGCAATCTTCTGAGTATTTTCCAATGCCTGTAAGGCATAACCGAAAAGTCCCCGCATTTCTGTTTCACTTTTTACATAGTACTGGCCGCCCTCATAACGCATACGATCTGTATCCGTAATCTTCTTTCCGGTCTGAATACAAAGGAGAACATCGTGAGCTTCCATATCTTCCGCATAAGTATAATGAATATCATTGGTACAGACCAACTCAATTCCCAGCTCTTCACTCATACGAAGGAGATGCTGGTTTACCAGATTCTGCTCCGGAATTCCATGATTCTGTAATTCTAAGAAAAAGTTTCCCTTTCCAAAACAATTCTCGTATTTTAAGGCAATCTCTTTGGCCTCTTCGTACAGCCCCCTTGTCAGGTATCTTGGGATCTCTCCTGCCAGACAGGCGGACAAGGCAATCAGCCCCTCATGGTATTTTTCCAGAGTCTCAAAATCTACTCTTGGCCGGTAATAATAACCTTCCGTAAATCCAATGGAAACGATTTTCATCAGATTAGCATATCCCTGATTGTTCTCTGCAAGAAGCACCAGATGATAATACCTGTCATCTCCATGGCTTAATTCTCTGTCAAACCGGGAGTTAGGCGCCACATAGATCTCACAGCCGATGATTGGATTAATGCCGGCAGCTTTTGCCTCTTTATAAAATTCCACCACACCATACATAACACCATGGTCTGTAATGGCAGCACTGTTCATACCCAGTTCCTTGACACGGGCAACATAATTTTTAATCTTATTGGAGCCATCTAACAGACTATACTCCGTATGAGTGTGCAGATGAACAAATGCCATGAGATTCTATCCTCCTTTATGTTTCTTACATCCCTTCAACAATTCGTTTGCAGAGACCTAATGTTTTCATTTTGCCTGATCTGGGTTTCTTTTTCCCAGCCCAAAGCATAGCTTAATAAAGTATGGTCAGTCCAAACAGCGCAGCAGTTCCCACCAGTACTAACAAGTGCACCGGATAGAAACCGTAGAACAGGTATTTGACCTGTTTTCCCCTGGTTCCATTATAAAAATACAGTGGAATAAGCATAAGTAATGCCAGATACTCGCTTGTGCTGGCCATAATCCCCAAGGCCATAACTCCTAGTGTAAAGCCAATCATTGGACTTTGATATAAGATGTACATTGCCACGATTGCAACTACACCAGCTGCGCCGTAATCGGTACATAAAAGTCCCCCTGCGACGAACATTCCTGTCAAAAGAATAAGCCCCAAGGCAAACACTTTAAAAAATGACATGATCGTCCATTCTGCTCCATGAAATTTCTCCAATGTAAATTTCTGTCTAACCAGATCTAACGCCAGAATTACAAGGAGTCCAATCCATAAAGTAAAAAACACATTATTATATCCAAGTTCCAACACACTGCCATTAAATGCCAGATCAAATGGGATTTCAGAAATCACAGAAAAAATGAGCAGACGTAAAATATATTTTTTCAAATTCTTCGTATGATGAAATCCTTCTACTAAGAGAAAACAATAGATTGGAAATGCCATTCGTCCAAGATACCGCATGATATTATAAATTTCATACCATAAATCATAATTTTCGATTGTCACAAAACCTGCAGTTCCCGTCTGCGTTAAAGCCTTGTATAATATGATCGCAGCAGTATGATCAATGAACATGGTCACTAGAGCGATCATTTTTAAATGATATCCATTGATTTCTTTTTTTGTTGGAGTTAACATTGTGTCCATTTTTTCTTTCCTTATTGCAAATTTATTTCTTTTATTAATTGATTTTGCTTATGAAAAGAATATCATCTTTAGGCTGCTTTCTCAAGTAGTTTTATTTCGCTTCACGTTTTATGATATATATTTTCTATTCCACAATTTCACATTATTTTGATTCACCCACACGAATTCCGATTGAAAGCAAATAAATGTGGAAAGACTCCTACTGATATTATCAAATATCTTATAAGATAAGTGTTGCCAATAAAAAGCGTGTATAAATCTACAAATTGCGTGTATAAAAAGTGAATATCACGAAAAATTAGATAAACATAATAAATAGGCTTGTTCCAAAGATGGAGTAAGCCTATTTTAATGCTTTCGAATATATAATAGCAAATATAAATTTTACCATAATGAAGTATATTCTCAAAGATACTTCATTATGGTAAAATTAAAGTAACAAAGAAGCATTTGTCAAACTTGGATTTGACAAAGGATGTTGTTCCTATGAAAAAGAAAATATTTGTTATTGTAGGCATTGTTGTCCTTTTGTTAGTAACTGCAGGATTGTTTACCAGTTATGCAGATAGTGCAAGAATTTCACCATTTATCATTTCCGCAGTTATTGAACGATTAAGTTCAGGCTTCAATAATTTAATTTTATTAATGTTTATAAGTTGTGATTTTGAAGTGCGTACAAAATCCTTGTCAGATAAGATTTCTTCAAGTTCATAAAGCCGTTTCCTTATTTCAAGGACCTGCGTCTCGGTATAAAGAAAGGTACGGTTGTCAACGCTTTCAAAATAAAATACCTCAAGAGGAGAAACAAGATAATGCCTATCATTATCAACAGCGTCAAGTTTTTCTTCAAAGGCTTCGATATGTTTTTTTAATTTCATTACACTTGCATCTGCCTTCGGGCATTTTATGATTATTTCAAAAATTTCGTTTATATTTTCTATTATCCGGATATTCATAATATACCTCCTGTAATTGTCATTATAGTAAGAGAGTCTAAAATTTCCAAGTGATTTTAAGTAAGCGGTACAGAGAAGAACTACAAGTGGCCCGGTACTGTAATAAAAAATAATGGTAAAAAGAAATCCTCTAAAAATCACTTCTTCATCTTTGACCTCCTTGGCTGCGTAAACCACACCATAAAATACTTTTGTTAATGATGTTTCTAAAAGTTTCTTGTCATATGCCATTTCATTATTTGCAAACATACTGGCATATCCATGAACAAAAACAAATAACGTAGTGAATATCTCCCTGGCTTCATCCATCGTCACCACTGCTTCTTGCTGCAAGACCTGCATAACGGGTTCTACCTCGTCCGACTGCTCATAAACAGCCGCTTTGATTTCCTCAACCGTCTTAAAGTAATACGGCACCGGCTGGGTGGAACACTTTAATCGTTGTGAAATACTACGGGCCGTTATCTTATCCGCCCCCTCTGTTCGCGCAATCTGAAATGCTTCCTCTACAATCATTTCTTTTGAAATTCTTGCCTTTGGTGGCATATGCCACTGCCCTCTATTCTTCAAAAAGCTGCTTTTCCAGGAGGAATTCGGCATATTTTACATATACAATTTTTTTTCGTCTCTATGCCCAAAAACATTGCCTCCATGTTTAGATCTGCTTATTTTCAACTTAAAATCACGCAATTTTAATTCTATTGGACATATACAGAAAAATCACCAAATTCTTACCAACATTTACCCAATTTTTTGGACATCCGAGATAACTTTTTTTCCATATTGAAATTTCTTAAAATTTTCAGTTCTGAATTCTTTATTTTCAATGATATATGCCAGTAGTTTGGATTTTTTAGCAAACTTTTTTGCCATATGTCCAAATGATCAGACTCTTCTTAAAGCAACCAGCATTTCCCAGCAGTCATTTTTCTAATAAATGTAAAAAAGGCTAAGACTTTTCGATATGCCTTCTGTCTCCATGACAGTTGCATATCTTTTTCAGTCTCAGCCTTTTTCTTATTAATACAACCCGCAATCTGCGAACTGCAATTCTATAAGTCCAAATATTCTGCTGTGTCATACACTAGCATTTCTTCTGCATATTTACAGTTCAAATACTGCTGCCTGCGTCAAACGCCGTCCTTTCCAACGGTATAACCAGATTCCTAATTCGTACCGAATCCTAAAACCCGGACATATTTACCTGCACTTTCTCAAGATGCCAGATATCATCTACATACTCCTGAATGGTACGGTCAGAGGAGAATTTTCCAACGTGTGCTACGTTTAAGATTGCACTCTTAGCCCAGTTCTCTGTATCTTTATAATACTCTTCCACTTTCTTCTGTGCGTTGTCATAAGAACGGAAGTCTGCAAGAATGAAGTAGCGGTCTGCAACCTGTCCCTGCTGTGGATTTAAGAGAGAATTATATAACTCTCTGAACAGTTCTCTATCTCCTGTGGAATAGGTTCCATCAATCATCTGATTTAACACCTTGCGGATATCTTCATCAGAATTGTAAATGTTCATTGGGTAGTAATCTTTATGCTGCTCGTGAGCAATTACTTCGTCTGCGCTCATACCGAAAATAAAGATGTTGTCTGCTCCAACTTCTTCATACATCTCTACGTTTGCACCATCCATAGTACCAATAGTAAGGGCACCATTTAACATGAACTTCATGTTACCAGTTCCAGAAGCTTCCTTACTTGCTGTAGAGATCTGCTCACTGACATCAGCTGCTGCAAAGATCCACTCTGCAACAGATACACGGTAATCTTCAATAAATACCACTTTGATCTTGCCGTTGATAGAGGCATCGTTATTGATTACTTCTGCAACACTGTTAATAAGCTTAATAGTCTTCTTAGCAGTGCTGTAGCCTGCTGCAGCCTTTGCGCCAAAGATGAAGGTTCTTGGATAGAAATCCATATTTGGGTTCGCTTTCAGCTGGTTGTACAGATACATAATGTGCATGATGTTCATAAGCTGTCTCTTGTACTCGTGGAGACGTTTTACCTGTACATCGAAAATAGAGTTTGGATCTACGTCGATTCCATTATGCTCTTTGATATATTTCGCAAGGCGAACCTTGTTCTCATATTTGATCTTCATGAACTCTTTCTGAGCCTTTGGATCATTTGCTAAAGAAACAAGCTTTTCAGTCTTGGAAAGATCTGTTACCCAGTCTTTTCCACATTTCTCGGTTACCCAATCAGATAACAGTGGATTTCCATGGGCTAAGAATCTTCTCTGTGTAATACCGTTAGTCTTATTATTGAATTTCTCAGGGAACATCTCGTAGAAATCACGAAGTTCCTGATTCTTCAAGATTTCTGTATGAAGTCTTGCTACACCATTTACAGAGTATCCTGCTGCAATTGCAAGGTGTGCCATCTTAACCTGACCATCATAAAGAATTGCCATTTTACGAACTTTTTCTTCGTTTCCTGGATAACGGTTACGGATTTCCATAACAAATCTGCGATCAATTTCTTCAATAATCTGGTATACACGTGGAAGAAGTCTCTGGAAGATTTCAACTGGCCATTTTTCCAAAGCTTCTGCCATGATGGTGTGGTTTGTGTAAGCCACACAGTGAGTAGTAATATCCCATGCATCATCCCAGGAAAGATTTTCTTCA
Organism: Agathobacter sp.; assembly: GCA_045124075.1. GTDB lineage: Bacteria > Bacillota > Clostridia > Lachnospirales > Lachnospiraceae > Roseburia. The sequence goes on along the minus strand of JBGVLD010000044.1, from coordinate 41,551 downwards.
TCCATAAGGATACGCATTAACTCTGCAACTGTAACTGTTGGATGAGTATCGTTCATCTGGAAAACGACTTTCTTTGGTAAATCATGTAAATCATTGTGACTCTTCTTAAAACGCTCTAATGCTCTCTGGATACTTGCAGATACAAAGAAATACTGCTGTTTCAGACGAAGCTCTTTTCCTTTTACATGGTTGTCGTTTGGATATAATACTTCTACCAGGTTGCGGGCAAGATTTTCCTGCTCAACCGCCTGTGCATAATCTCCCTTGTCAAAGGAGTCAAGTGAAAATACTTCCTTCGGTCTTGCATCCCAGATGATAAGAGAATCAACTACATGATTGTTATATCCTACGATTGGCATATCATATGGAACTGCCATCACGGACTGATAGTTCTCATGCATAAATTTCATATTGCCGTTATCATCATATCCGGCACGAACATTTCCACCAAATTTGATTTCATAGCAGTATTCTGGTCTTTCAAGTTCAAATGGATAGCCGTACTTTAACCAGTTATCTGGCATTTCGATCTGGAAACCATCTGCGATTTTCTGTTTGAACATACCATAGCGGTAACGGATACCACATCCATATGCCGCATATCCTAATGTTGCAAGAGAATCCATGAAACATGCTGCAAGACGTCCTAAACCACCATTTCCAAGAGCTGGATCTGGTTCCTGATCCTCGATTACACTTAAATCAAGACCGATTTCGTCTAATGCTTCTTTTACTTCTTTGTATGCACACAGATTAATCAGGTTATTGCCTAATGCACGACCCATTAAGAATTCCATGGACATATAGTACACGGTCTTTGGATCCTGCTTATCAAATGCCTGCTGGGTAGCCAGCCATTCGTCCATAACCACGTCTTTTACAGAAAAAGCAACGGCCTGGAAAAGTTCCTGCTGGCTGGCTTCTTCTAAGGTCTTACGATACAGGGTCTTAAGATTGTCTGTAACGCTTTTGATGAATACTTTCTTACTAAATACTTTGTCTCTCATTACATTCCTCTTTCTGTTTGATTATTGTTTTTCAACTGCAAGTTTTACCTGCTCGCCGTTGATATTCCAATCCTTTTCATAACCCCTTAACTGTCCCCCGACAATTTCCTCTGCAAGTACTTCGGATTTGATTTCTTCTCCATATTTGTTGAAAATATCTGTAACCTTCTCATCTGCTGTGAAGGACACTGCAATATGATCCATTACTTCAAAACCTGCTTCCTTACGCATGGTCTGGATTTTACTGATCAATTCTCTTACAAAACCTTCCTCAATCAGTTCTGGTGTAAGCTTTGTATCTAATACAACTGTTACTGTATTGTCCCCCTCTGTTACAAAGCCTTCCATCTGAGTCATTGTAATCAGGAGATCTTCTTCCTGTAATACAACTTCCTCACTGACACTTTCAAGTTTTAATACACCGGTGGTCTTAAGCTCTGCCATGGCTTTATTGCCATCCAGTTCCGCAAGTGCGGTCTGAATCTGTTTCAGATATTTACCATATTTTGGACCTACGGTACGAAGCTGTGGCTTGAACTGATAGCTGGTGTATGCAGATACATCTTCTGTAAAGGCTACGCTCTTTACATTTAACTCATCTGCAATAATATCTACGTAGAACTGGCTAAGTACTTCTGGTGCTTTCACAAACATCTGTCCAATTGGCTGACGGTTCTTGATATTTGCGCCATTTCTACATGCACGACCCATAACAACAATCTTTAATACTTCATCCATTGCTTTTTCCAGGTCTTTATCAATCATGGATTCCTCTACTGCAGGGAAATCACATAAATGAACACTTTGTGGTGCATTCGCATCCAATGAACATACCAGATTACGGTAAATGTCTTCACACATAAATGGAATCATTGGTGCTGCAGCTTTGGAAATAGTAACTAATGCGGTATAAAGTGTCATGTAAGCGTTAATCTTATCCTGCTCCATGCCTTTTGCCCAGAAACGCTCACGAGAACGTCTTACATACCAGTTACTCATGTCATCTACGAACTCTTCTAATGCTCTTGCTGCTTCTGGAATTCTATAATTTCCAAGATTCTCATCTACTGCTTTTACAGCGGAGTTCAATTTGGATAAGAGCCACTTATCCATTACCGATAATTTATCATATTCTAACGCGTATTTTGTTGCGTCGAACTCATCAATATTTGCATACAATACGAAGAATGCGTAGGTGTTCCAAAGAGTTCCCATGAATTTACGCTGTCCTTCCTGTACGGCTTTTCCATGGAAACGGTTAGGAAGCCATGGCGCACTGTTGATGTAGAAATACCAGCGAATTGCATCTGCCCCGTAAGTCTCTAATGCCTCGAAAGGATCTACTGCATTTCCTTTGGACTTACTCATCTTCTGTCCATTCTCATCCTGTACATGACCTAATACAATGACGTTTTCATAAGGTGCCTTATTAAAAAGCAAGGTAGACTCTGCCATCAGAGAATAGAACCATCCACGGGTCTGGTCCACCGCTTCGGAGATGAATTTTGCAGGGAACTGCTGCTCAAATAAGTCTTTATTTTCGAATGGATAATGATGCTGTGCAAATGGCATTGCTCCGGAATCGAACCAGCAGTCAATAACTTCTGGTACACGCTTCATGGTGCCGCCACAGTTACATTTGAAGGTCACTTCATCAATATATGGTCTGTGAAGCTCTACTTTTGCAGATTCTGGATTGCCAGTACGCTCTGCCAGCTGTGCACGACTTCCGATAGATTCCTGAGCACCACAATCTTCACATTCCCAGATATTTAATGGAGTTCCCCAGTAACGGTTACGGGAAATGCCCCAATCCTGGATATTCTCTAACCAGTTTCCAAAACGTCCTTCACCAATGGATTTTGGAATCCAGTTTACAGTCTTGTTATTTGCTACCAGATCATCTTTTACAGCGGTCATCTTAATGAACCAGGATTCTCTTGCGTAGTAGATAAGAGGAGTATCACATCGCCAGCAGTGTGGATATTCGTGCTCAAATTTTGGAGCGTCGAAGAGCTGTCCTCTTGCTTCTAAATCTTTTAATACTTCCGGATCAGCTTTCTTTACAAAGATTCCTGCAAATGGGGTCTCTTTTGTTAACTCACCTTTCTCATTTACAAACTGTACAAATGGCAGGTCGTAATTACGTCCTACGTTGGCATCATCTTCACCAAAGGCTGGTGCGATATGAACGATACCAGTACCATCTGTCATAGTTACATAGCTGTCGCAGGTAACAAAGAATCCTTTCTTGTGCTGTTTGTCCGCAACGGCTTTTGCACATTCAAATAATGGTTCGTATTCTTTGCGCTCTAAGTCGATTCCCTTGTAGGTCTCTAATACTTCGTAAGCTTTCTCCCCTTCTTCTGCCAGTTTTCCTAATACTTTGTCAAGCAAAGCTTCTGCCATGTAGTAGGTATATCCGTCAACTGCTTTTACTTTGCAGTAAGTATCTTCTGGGTTCACACAGAGAGCTACATTAGATGGCAGAGTCCAAGGTGTTGTGGTCCATGCCAGGAAATATGCATCTTCTCCTACTACCTTGAAACGAACGATAGCAGAACGCTCTTTTACAGTCTTATAACCCTGAGCTACTTCCTGAGAAGAAAGTGGGGTTCCACATCTAGGACAGTATGGCACAATCTTAAAACCTTTATACAGAAGCTTCTTATCCCAAATCTCTTTTAATGCCCACCATTCAGACTCGATGAAATTGTCATCATAAGTTACATATGGGTCATCCATATCCGCCCAGAAACCAACTGTCCCTGAGAAATCTTCCCACATTCCTTTATATTTCCAAACGGATTCTTTACATTTGCAGATGAATGGCTCCATACCATATTCTTCGATCTGCTCTTTTCCATTCAAACCTAACAGCTTTTCTACTTCCAGCTCTACTGGAAGACCATGAGTATCCCATCCAGCCTTACGAGGCACATATTTGCCCTTCATAGTCTGGTATCTTGGAATCATATCTTTGATAACACGGGTCAAAACGTGTCCGATATGTGGTTTCCCGTTGGCAGTTGGAGGTCCATCATAAAAAGTATAGGTCTCTCCCTCTTTACGATTTTCCATAGATTTGCGGAAGATATCATTTTCTTTCCAGAACTTCTCAACAGCTTTTTCTCTGTCAACGAAGTTCATATTCGTATCTACTTTGTTGTACATAATTTCCTCCTAGAATATAATGTAACTAAACTCGATCGTGCCTGCACTAATCAAATAAATAGGATTGTGCTTTCACAATCTACGCGCGCGAGCGGTATTGCGCAGCAATTGCTTTCTGATCCGCGACACATATTCCACTTAGCGAGGTTCTTTCGAGCTTAGTGGAATAGCGTACAGAGTAGCTGCGCATAATTGACACGTAGTGTCTTTTATTTTCTAGGGAATTCCAAAGGAATTTCCTAGGAAATGAAAAACGCCCGACATCCTGTAATAGGACGCGGGCGCACGTTATACCACCTATTTACAATGTACTTTGGATTTCTCCAGCATACCTGTTCTCTGTAACGTAGAGAATACGTCTTTCCTACTAACCATCCTGGCTTTGGGTCTGCAACTCAGAAGTGATATTCATACCGGAACTCCAGTGGCATCTGCCTGCTTTCTTACTAATGCCGGTTTCCACCAGTCCCGGCTCTCTGAGACGTTCTTAAAGCAACTACTGTCTTCGTCATAGTTTTTCTTTTTTAAACTAACAATTAGTATAAATCCTTATGGTTTTCTTGTCAAGAACATAAATAGAGATTACAATCCCTGTACAGAAGATCCGTCATAGGAATTATAGTAATAATCATCATAAATATCATTATAAATATCATTATAGAGATCATCATAATCGTAATCATCATTATAATAATATTCATCATAGTACTCGCCATAATCTTCTTCTAATGAAAATGCCCATACCCAGAAAATGATTCCGAAAATGATACCAATTGCAGAAGTAAGGATACCACCAATTGCAAGACCTTTCTTCTCACAAGTAACAATCTGTACGATACCAAGGATAATTCCAATGATACCGGTAATAAAATTCAGACCGCATCCACAGAATAAAACGATAGAAGAAATACCTAAAATCAAAGAGGCAATTCCCATACCAATTCCATCTTTTTTCTTATTCTGTGTATTCTGATATCCATAGCTTCCATATGGATTATACGCCTGACCAGTTGTTGGATTATATCCATATCCTGTATTGGACTGACCTGCCTGCTGACCGTAAGCATATCCAGTGTTATTTGTTGTAGTCTGCTGACCATAACCGTATCCTGTATTATTGTCTGTAGTCTGCTGACCATAGCTATATCCCGTATTATTTGCTGTAGTCTGCTGACCATAGCCGTACCCGGTTCCGGTCTGCGCTGTCTGCTGGCTATATCCATATCCTGTATTGGTCTGTGCAGTCTGCTGGTCATAACCATATCCTGTACTGTTCAGACTTGATGTCTGTGTATTGCTTGCTGACTGACTGGTCTCCTGCTGACCATAAGTAAAGGTCGGTGTTGGCGCACTGTAATCTGTAGAAGCTGCACTACTGCTTACAGAAGGCTCCGTCTGTGTATTGTTGAAAACAGAATTTTCTGTTTCCTGATTATCCCTTGTAAATTCCTCACTCATAAATTTCTCCCTTCAACCGTTTAATCGGATTTTTTTTGATAATATCACATGTATAGGATTGCTGTCAAAACCTACAGTATATTTTTGTAAGAAACGTCCTACTAAAAATAGAAAGTTTTGATTTCTGTTGTAAAACATTTGGAAAATGATACAATACTATTAACAGAAAATTATGAAAGAAGGCGTTACTATGAGTACTCTGAATCTGACTCTGCTAACGGATCTTTATGAGCTCACCATGATGCAGGGATATTTTAAAAGTAATAATCAGGATGTGGCTGTATTTGATGCCTTTTACCGCAGTAATCCCTGCGGCGGAGGTTATGCAGTCTGTGCCGGATTAGACCAGGTCATTGATTATATAGAGAATCTTCGTTTTAAAGAAGATGACATTTCTTACTTAAGAAATCTGAGGATTTTCGAAGAAGATTTTCTGGAGTATCTGTCCAATTTTCACTTTTCAGGAGATATTTATGCCATTCCAGAGGGAAGTGTCATGTTTCCAAGGGAGCCCATGTTAAAGGTAATCGCGCCAATTATGGAAGCACAGTTAATTGAGACGGCTATACTTAATATTGTAAATCACCAGAGTCTGATTGCTACAAAAGCGGCTCGAGTCTGCCATGCAGCAAAAGGGGATGGTGTCATGGAATTTGGGCTCAGACGAGCTCAGGGGCCGGATTCCGGTACTTATGGTGCAAGAGCGGCTGTAATCGGAGGATGTATCGGAACTTCCAATGTACTGGCAGGACAGTTATTTGATGTGCCGGTGATGGGAACCCATGCCCATAGCTGGATCATGAGTTTTCAAGACGAATATACGGCATTTAAGAAATATGCTGCCCTTTATCCAAATGCCTGCATTCTTCTGGTGGATACCTATGACACTTTAAAATCCGGTGTTCCAAATGCCATCCGGGTATTCCAGGAAATGCGTGACAGCGGAATTCACTCCAGTTACTATGGGGTGCGCTTAGACAGCGGAGACCTGGCTTATCTTTCCAAAAAAGTCCGTAAGATGTTGGATGATGCCGGATTTTCTGATGCCGTCATAGCCGCTTCTAACGATCTGGATGAGTACTTAATTGAATCTCTAAAGACTCAAGGTGCTACCATTACCTCCTGGGGTGTGGGAACTAACCTGATCACTGCCAAGGACAACCCTTCTTTTGGAGGAGTGTACAAGCTGACTGCCATTCAGAATGAAAATGGAGAATTCATTCCAAAGATTAAGCTTTCTGAAAACGTTGAGAAAGTGACAAACCCGGGAGATAAGACCTTCTATCGTATTTATGATAAAGAAACGGGAAAGATTCGTGCCGATTTAATCTGTCTTGCTGAAGAAACGTTTGATGAGACTAAGGATCTAAAGCTTTTTGATCCAAATGCACCTTGGAAAAAGACCAAACTGGCAGGTGGCAGCTATCAGATGAGAGAAATGCTTGTGCCTGTGATTAAAAGCGGCAAGACTGTCTATCACACTCCTTCTGTTATGAAAATCCGGGACATCTGCACCAGAGAAAAAGAGACCTTGTGGGAAGAGACCAAACGTTTTGCCAATCCTCAGGAAATCTACGTGGATTTATCCCAGAAGCTCTATGATCTTAAGACCTCACTGCTGAACGAAATGCACAATACGAATGACTAAAAGTTTCACTGAATCTAATCAAAAAAACTGCCACATCAATGATTTCTCTCATTGACGCGGCAGTTTTCATTTCTTAATCTTATTTCTCTTTTTTGATCAAACGATTCTTTCCTACATATAATTTCATCAGATACCATAACTCGGTAGCAATAAAGATGGATGAGTAAGAACCAGCCACAAGACCAACCATTAATGGTAAGGAGAATTCACGGATGGAAGAAACTCCAAGGATGAATAACAACAGTACCATGATAAAGGTGGTAATGGATGTATTGATACTTCTTGATAAAGTCTGGGTCAGAGAACGGTTCGCAATCTCTGCCAGCTCTTCTTTGGTATGTTTTGCATTTCCGTGCATATTCTCACGAATACGGTCAAAGATAACGATGGTATCGTTAATTGAGTAACCAACAATCGTAAGAATAACTGCAATAAAGTTACTTCCTACAGAAATACGAAGTAATGCATAAGTAGTAATTACTATCAGTACATCATGCACTAATGCTGCAATGGCACTGGATGCAAAACGAATATCCTTGAACCGGAACCAGATATACAGAAGCATGAAAATACATGAAACAATCACTGCAATAACCGCATTGCTTCTCATTTCTCCTGAAATAGTAGAACCAATATTGGTTGTATTAATAGTAGAAGCCTCTACATTAAATTCCTCTGTTAATACCGTTTCTAATTCTGTACGTTCTTCCAAAGAGAGGTTTCTGGTCTTAAAAACAATCTGATTTGTTCCATCTACAGTAGTTGCCTGGATTGCGGAATCTCCTGTAATTTTAGAAATCTCTGGAATAATCTGCTCTTCAATTTCATCGATGGTGTACGCCTTATCAAATTCAGCAGTTGTAGAAGTACCACCCACAAATTCCAGACTGAAGTTAAATGCACCTTTTCCAGCAGCACTATACCCAATCATTCCAACCACACCAGCAGCAATAATTGCCAGTGAAATAACAAAGTAAATTACTTTATGTTTCATAAAGTCGATTGGTTTTCTTTCTTTTGCGCGGCCATAGAACTTCTCATTCTTAAGTCCCAGTGCATACAATGCTTTCAGCAGATACTTGGCCACAATAAGGGCTGTGAACATAGATACCACAATGGAAATCATTAAGGTATATGCAAATCCCTTCACTGTACCGGATCCAAGAATCATTAAGACAATAGTAGCAATAAAGGTAGTTACGTTACCATCCACAATTGCAGATAATGCTTTCTTATATCCTTCGTTAATTGCAGCGGCAACATTCTTTCCATCTGCGATTTCTTCACGAATACGGGCAAAAGTAATAACGTTTGCGTCAACTGCCATACCAATACCCAGAATAACACCTGCGATACCTGGCAGAGTAAGAGTAATCTCAAAGAGATAAATCATAGCCACTACAAGAGTTGAGTATATTGCTAATGCAATAGAAGCTGCCACACCTGGTACTCCATACCATACAATCATAAAGAGCATAACCAGAATCAGACCAATCAGGGCTGCTTTCAAGCTGGTAGTAACTGCCTGATTTCCAAGCTGTGCACCAACTACGCTGGACTCTAACTCTTCCAGTTCCAGATTGATGGCACCAACACGGATAAAGGTTGCCAGTTCTTCTGCTTCTTCGAAACTTTCCATTCCGTTAATGACACAGTTTCCATCAGCTATTTTTTCATTTACACTTGGAACACTGATGAAATGGTCATCATAGTAGATACCAATAGTTTCTTCCGCTGCTGCCGCTGCTTGTGTAGCCTCTGCAAAAATGGCTGCCGCCTCATCTGAAAACTGAAGCTGAACCACTGGCTCATTGGTATTTAAAGTGGTATTTCCCTGATAAGATGCTTTTGCAACTTTTACATCATTCCCATCCAGGATCACATCACCACTGGCGATCAGTGCATCAATGGTATCATTTAATGCAACTTCACCAGTTGTAGTATTTGTTTCATAATTCTTTTCCCCAGCAGCATTGGTCTCTCGGATAAAGTATAAAGATCCAGGACTTCCCAAATCTTCTAATACCTCATTAGCGTCATAAACACCTGGGATTTCAACGGTGATACGGTCATCTCCAACTGGATAAACAGAATACTCTGTTGTGTAACTTGCTGCTCTTTCTTCCAGTTTTGCTACAGTATCATTGACATCATCTGTACTTGGGTTCTCGTCTACAATCTTATAGGTAATGGAAACACCACCTGAAAGATCCAGACCAAGCTTGATTCCTTTGCTAGTCTCTTCCTCTTTTTTCTCGGAAGAACTTAAACTAGCACCTGTTGCCGTAATAATGGTTGTTGCATAATATCCCAGTCCTGCTAAGCAGGCAAGAATGAGCACAAGAATTACGACACCTCTGCTTTTCTTCATTTTTCTTACCTTCCTATCTTTTCATCTTCTGCTTCCGCAGCTTTTATCATGATTGCACACTCTACGCGCTTCTTCTGTAATTCGCAGCCTAAGTCATAAGCATCTGTGATGCTTCCATGGAAGTTATAAGAATTGGCTGCGCAGCCACCGCTACAGTAGAATCTTGCAAAACAGTTACGACATTTATCTTTTGCGTATACATTACAACATTTAAATTCATCCCTGAGGTCAGTGTTGATGACACCATCCCAGACATTTCCCATTAAGAAGTTGTCCATTCCCACGAACTGATGACATGGATATAAGTCTCCCCAAGGAGTCACTGCCAGATATTCTGTTCCAGAACCGCAGCCGGAAAGTCTCTTGTATACACATGGTCCGCCTTCCAGGTCGATCATAAAATGGAAGAAATTGAAGTCTTTTCCTTCTTTTTTACGACGTACCATTTCAGCTGCCAGTTTATCATATTCTTCAAAAAGAACCGGCAGATCCTCTTCTCTTAATGCATACTCTTCTGTTGCCGGGGCTACTACAGGTTCTACAGAGATTTGTTTGAATCCCAAATCTGCCAAATGAAGAACATCCTGGGAAAAATCCGTATTAAAGTGCGTAAAAGTTCCTCTTACGTAATAACGGTCCTGGTTACGGCTGTCCGCTAATTTCTGGAATTTTGGAACAATCAGATCGTAGCTTCCAGCGCCTCTTCTGAATGGACGCATGTTATCATGGACTTCTTTTCGTCCATCAATACTTAAAACCACGTTATCCATTTCCTTATTGGCAAATTCCATGACGTCATCATTTAACAAGACTCCATTGGTAGTCAATGTAAAACGAAAATGCTTATCATGAAGCTTCTCCTGCTCCCTTCCATAGGCTACCAACTGTTTAACTACATCAAAATTCAAAAGCGGCTCCCCACCGAAAAAATCCACTTCCAGATTTCGACGGCTGCCGGAGTTTGCAATTAAGAAATCCAGAGCCTGTTTTCCTGTCTCATAAGACATCAAAGCACGCCGTCCATGATATTCGCCTTCTTCTGCAAAACAATATTTACAGGCAAGATTGCAGTCATGGGCAATATGTAAGCAAAGCGCTTTTACCACGGTCTGCCTTTTCTTAAAATCTACGATATGATTCTCATAAATATCTTCTGTAAAAAGGTCTCCCTCATCTTTTAAGGTCTGTACCTCTTGGATGGCTTCTGTTAATTCAGATTCCGGGAACTTGTCCTTCAATCCCTCAACAATCTCTTCTTTGGAATGATCTTTAAACATTCCAATTACTTCATAAGTCATGTCATCCACTACATGAATGGCACCGCTATTTACATCTAAGACAATATTATAGCCGTTGTTCTTAAACTGATGAACCACTACAATATTCCTCTCTTTCTATATTTTATTCTGCAAAATAAAGAGCCGCTTGCGGCTGATTTCGTCGCGCACGCGGCTCATTTTCTATCATATTCTGATAATTATTTGCTCTGCTCGCAGGTCTGGTTTCCTACTGTACAAGAAGTCTTGCATGCAGACTGGCAGGATGTCTGGCACTCACCGCATCCACCTTTTTTAATTGTGTTCTGTAATTTCTTTGTATTTAAGGTCTTTACGTGTTTCATAATGTTCTCTCCTTTTTATTCCGTTTTCCCTATGTATGGGTACTCTATCTCGGATATTATATCATACAGTTTTGGATATGCAAAGCATTTTTTTAACTAATCATGCCTCCAATAGTTCCCGAAGCAATACAGATGATAAATACAGTTAAGAGCCCTACCGGATCTGTTACAGAAAATCCATTCATAGCAAGAGATACAAGAAGTAAGACGAAAAAATATCCCACTCCCGATACCATCCCCCATAAATACCGTTTGCTCTTTTTTATTTTTCCAGTAATGAAGCCCCCCACAAGACACACCAGGATATAAATGACTAAAATCCCAATTTCCACGATTTGACCGGACAAATCCCCAAAATAGGTAATAGCGGATATCAGAAATAACAGCACTCCTGACAAAAGATACATTCCCATTACTACAATAAGTACCGACAAAAGATTTCCAACCATCCCCTTTTTCTCTGTATTTTGTACCAATTTTCCAGCTTTCTTTTCCATAAAAAATCCCTCCACACCATAACTTATGTGTGAAGGGACTTGTTTATGCCACTGAAATTACTTTCCAGCATTTCTCCTAATAATAGGAAATTTCTTACAGTTCGCAGTTATTTACGGTTCTTGGGAATGGAATGACGTCACGGATATTGGACATACCTGTCAGGTACATAACGCAACGCTCAAATCCCAGACCAAACCCTGCATGTCTCGCAGAACCATATTTTCTAAGATCCAGGTAGAACTTGTAATCTTCTTCATTTAAGCCCATTTCCTGAATTCTTGCTAAAAGCTTATCATAATCATCTTCTCTCTGGCTTCCTCCAATGATCTCTCCAATTCCTGGCACCAGGCAGTCTACTGCTGCAACTGTCTTACCATCTTCGTTCAATTTCATATAGAAAGCTTTGATATCCTTTGGATAATCGGTAACAAATACAGGACGTTTAAACACCTGTTCTGTTAAATATCTCTCATGCTCGGTCTGTAAATCACAGCCCCAGGATACTTTGTAATCAAAGTTGTCATTGTTCTTTGACAGAATATCAATAGCCTCTGTGTAAGTCACTCTTGCGAAATCATTGCTTACAACATTTTCCAGACGTTCCAGCAAGCCTTTATCTACAAAATTATTAAAGAATGCCATTTCTTCTGGCGCATTTTCCAAAACATAGTTGATAACATATTTTAACATACTTTCTGCTAACATCATATCATCCTGCAGATCTGCAAAGGCAATTTCCGGCTCGATCATCCAGAACTCTGCTGCATGTCGGGTGGTATTGGAATTCTCAGCACGGAAGGTTGGACCAAAGGTGTAGATATTCTTAAATGCCATAGCATAAGTCTCCCCATTTAACTGTCCTGATACGGTCAGGTTGGTTGGTTTGTTAAAGAAGTCCTTGGAAAAATCCACTTTTCCATCTTCAGTTGTTGGAATGTTATTCAGATCCAAAGTAGTTACCTGGAACATTTCCCCTGCACCTTCACAGTCGCTTCCAGTAATCAGTGGAGTGTGAACATATACGAAATCTCTCTCCTGGAAGAATTTATGAATAGCATAAGCACATAAAGAACGTACACGGAATACTGCTTCAAAGGTGTTTGTTCTTGGTCTTAAATGAGAAATTGTTCTTAAATATTCAAATGTATGGCGTTTTTTCTGTAATGGGTAATCTGGTGTGGATGCACCTTCAATTACCACTTCTGTTGCCTGGATTTCAAAAGGCTGTTTGGATTCTGGTGTCGGAATCAACTGTCCTTTTACAATGATCGCAGCTCCTACGTTGATCTTCTGAATTTCTGCATAGTTATCTAATCCATCCGCATAAACTACCTGGATTGGCTCGAAGAAGGTTCCATCATTTACCACGATAAATCCGAAGTTCTTGGAATTACGGTTGCTTCTTACCCAGCCACCGATACTGATTTCTTTATTCTCGTATTCTTTCTGGTTACGAAAAATCTCTCTGATATTAATAAGTTCCATGTCTTTTATCCTCCAAATTGTATATTCCCTTATAGATTGCTACTGCGCAGATTCTGTACTTTCTGTTGACTCTGTCTCCGCTGGTGCATTATTCACGGTGGCTTTTCCATATACCACATCAATTGCCTTATTTGTAATATAGAGCTGTTTTAAATAAGTCTTTCCATCTTCTTTATTTCCACTTCCAAAGTACTCATATAGTGCTTCTTCATCTGTGAAACTACTGGATGAAGTGAGAAAATTCTGAATAAATGCGGCATATTCCTCGTCATCGATTTCAATTCCTTCTAATTGCGCAATTCGTCTGAAAAGCAGCTCTGTAGTAATCTGTTCCTCTTCATAACTTCTCCATTCAGACATAGCTTCCTCCAAAGTCATGCCATAATTATCAGTTAAATAGGTTTCCAGATCTTCGCCTTCCTCCAGATAATCGGTAATGAATGACTGCTTATATTCTTGGATTCTCTGTTCCAAATAATCTTCTGGGATCTCAACCGTGCTATTCTCCGCAACATAATCCTTGATTAAAGCAACTGCTTCGCTGGATCTTGAGCTTTCTGCATATTGCTCCAGATAATTTTTCACAAATTCAACAAATTCATCCATGGTAGTAGTACCATATAAAGCTTCAAAATTTTCAGCAATGGTCTCATCTGGAATTTCTGTATAATCTGCTTCTCGATAAATGCCATTTATCTTAAATTCAAAAGTAGTAAGCTGTCCTGCCAGATCTGGATTATTTTCATAAACTTCCGGAAAAGTGATGTCTTTCCTTACTGTGGTTCCGACTTTCTCTCCCACTAGTCCCTCTACAAATCCTGGAATGTATCCAGAGTTTTCTGAAATAGTCAGCATAGCCCCTGTAGCAGACCCCTTATCAAAAGCCTCTCCATTCCAGTAACCAGTGTAATCTACATTGACAATGTCCCCTTCTTGAATAATATCTCTGTCCGTGACTTCCACCGTTCCTAAACCGTACTGTTCTAAAATCCCCCTCACATATTCGTCCACATCCTCCTGGGTAACCGAATAATCTCCTTCAAGAGTCACTGTAATTGCTGAATAATCACAAAGTTCTTTTACCTGTTTCTCTGGATCGATATTCATCTGTATCGAGCTGACCTCTTTCCCCTGCTGGGTAGATTCTGGATCAGAATTGCCCCCACATGCTGTCAACGAAAGAATCATGGCCGCACAAAGTCCTGTAAGTAAAAATTTCTTTTTCATTATTATATTCCTTCCTGTCTCCTTTTAAAAATATTACCCTTTTTAATAACCATAGAGACTTAACTTTATTAACATAACATAACTTCAGGAAAAATACAAACTTTGTGTCGAAGTTTCGTTGATTTTTCATAAAATCAATGTTAAAATGGATTTTACTGAAAATTAAGGAGGATTTTACCATGGAGGCATATCAAATTGTATTGATTGTTATTGCAGTTGTTTTAATAGCCGCAATTATCGTCCTATATTTCCTTGGCAAAAAAGCTCAGAAGAAAAAAGAAGAGCAGGACGCCCAGATTGCTGCAACTTCTCAAAGTGTCAGCATGCTGATTATTGACAAGAAACGTATGAAACTAAAAGACGCGGGGCTTCCACAGCAGGTAGTTGCCCAGACTCCTAAGATCATGAGAGGTTCCAAGCTTCCAATTGTGAAAGCAAAAGTTGGTCCTAAGGTCATGACTCTTATTGCAGATGAACAGATTTTTGATGAGATTCCTGTAAAAAAAGAAGTAAAAGCTTCTGTCAGTGGTCTTTACATCACTTCTGTCCGCGGTTTAAGAGGTCCATTAGAAAAACCAGCTAAAAAGAAGAGCTTCCGTGCCCGTCTTCAGGAGACATACAATCAGACAAATGCAGAACTAAAAGCAGAAAAAGAAGCGAAACAGGCTCAGAAAGAAGCCAAAAAAACGCAAAAAGAAGCCAAGAAAAAATAACTCATTGGTTTTGAAAACAGGCTGTGACAAAATGCCACAGCCTGTTTTTTAATTTGCTAATGTAAAGTCCTTCGTCCCCTTCGGTTTTACAATCATATGAATGTTGCAGTCGGCCACCTTTTCATAGTTCATATCCAGAGCATAATCCACATCCACCTGAATTTCCTCGTCCTGCTCGCTGATCTTGACTTTTCCAGCCTCAATCCCAATCAGAATACTTCCAAAAGGAGTATAATAATAAGTGACATTTTTTTTGTTCTTCTCAAAAACCATATGAGCATTGGTAACGCCTTTTTTAGTAACTTCCATATAATCCGGTGCAACCTTCACCACGTTACGGGTGGTCTCCATTGTACCTTCTACTACTTCATCATAGAGGAAATAATGTTTATTATTTCTAAAATAATACTCCCCTCCAACAAATACTTCTACTTCATCACTGCCCTGTTCCGCAGACATCTGCAATCCTTTTATTCCAATTAGTACTTCTTTTGTCATTTTATCAACCTGCTATCTTTCATCATCTTCATTCATTTTCCCGCTGCCCGCCTGTTTGTCTTGCACGGGATTCCTACTTGTCTGATGATAAGATTGTCTCCTGTATTCTGTCAAGAAAAACTTGAAGTTTTTCCCAGAATTTGAATTCTACCCTATAATTTCCATCTGTAAAAACGTCCTGATACTCTTCCGGAGTCAGGACTTCTTTCAATGCTTCTTCGGCTTCTTCATCCACGACTTCATAGACACTGCCCTGAAAGCACATGTTAGGATAAAGGACGCACCACCAGTTATGCCCTTCAGCCTCTCCAATATATACTTCCAATGCCTCATATTCCCCTGCTGGAAAGGTGTAATTTCCATAGGTCTTCTCTGGGAAATCCACCATTCCCAGTTCTGCGGTCACCTCATAATCATACCCTTCTTCTGCGATGCAGGCTTCTGCTACTTCTATAATTTCCGGGATCTGTTCTTTCACTAGCTCTTTTGTTTCCTGCAAATTCTCAACATCTTCCAAAATCGGAGATAAATATTCACCAATCATGTCCCGAACTTTTAATTTCAGTTCCTGATCTTCTGTGGCATCACTGTTCGCCAATACGTGGAACCGAAGAATTTTTTCAGCGATCTGAGGCTGCAAAGGATCTTTTGTCTCAGATTTGAGTCCTGTTCCTAAAATGCAGGCAAGACCTGCTATCATAAATATTTTTTTACTGAATTTCATGATGTAACTCCTCCAAATTACTTATCTAATTGGAGAATCCCACTATTTTCCAGAATCTATTCAATTTGAGTCTGATTTTTTAAAATTTCTGTCTGGTCTTCCAGAAATTCTTCCTGATTCTCAACGGGAACTAATGTATAATTTCCATCCCACACTACTTTTTTATCTTGAATGGTCAACTTGGGAATTGCCACTTCTCCCCGTTCATTTTCCATCAGATCCATCAGTTTTCCCACTGTAGGAAGGTCTTTTCCGCCGTTCTTTCCCTGGGTCTTAAGAAACTCTTCCAGATAGGTTCCCGGATTCTGGGATAAACTTTCTGTATCAACAAATTCCCAGACATCCGGCACCACGCAAACATAGGTATTTCTGGGATATGCACTTTTCCCCTGTAAAAATTCCAGCATTTCCTCATAGTCATCCTGTTGTTTTAAGAAATTTTCACCGATCATAAGCACTTTCATATGGTTATAATCTGGGAATTTGTTCAATTCCTGCTCACAGAGCTTCCATGCTTTTTCAAAACTGTCTCCAGTTACCGCTTTTTCTTTTTCCGTCTGGGCTTTTTCTCCGTTTTCCCCAGTGGGAGTTGGGAAAAATAGACCCAATTCAACCTGTCCTTGATTTTCCTCATAATCCACCACCGTAAGTAGCGGAAAACAGCGGTCCTCAAGTTCGTTGGCCTGGCAGCCGCAAAGTAATACTGCCAGTATTGGGACTGCTCCAAGATATGTTCTCTTCATTTCTGCCTTCCTTTCCATATGCCAATAATTACTGGAATTAGTACCGTAAGAGGAGTTCCCACATACCAGATGTAACGATAGAACCATTCTCTTGTATCTGGCAGATAAGAAAAAATCACCGCCAACACCGCTGCCATCAAAAGAACAGTAACCAGATAGAGCTTTTTTCTTTTGGGCTTTTCATCCACCGGCTCCGTCAACGTCTTTAAGAAATCCACTCCGTAAAAAAGAAATAGATTTAATAGTGCGAACAGAGTAAAGAACCAGATTCCCAGCATTAGAGCATCCAGTCTTTTTACAAAGCTTCCAGCAAATTGAACCGTGTTCATTAAGGTTACTGCGGGATATGACATAGAAGCAAGGGATTTTGCTCCAAAATTCCCCAATAAAATCACATATTCTAACAGAAGAAACGCTCCACTAAAAAGCAACGCTGGAATTATGCAGGAGAATATCCCTCTTTTCTTCTCTCCTGTGGGAAGATATTTTTTGAAAAAAGCCCCAAAAAAAATAGGCGTTTCCATAATAAATACCAGATAGCTTCCAGAAAACAGCATGCTCCACTGGAATTTTTCTGCAGGTAGATAATACTCCATCTGCACTTCTCCTCCTGCAAAGAACAACATAATTGCCAAAGGAATCAGCACGAGCCAGAATAAAATTTCATAAACCCTTCCCCGGCTTTCGATTCCTCCAGATACCGCATAACCAGCCACCAAAAACAAAATTCCCAAAATCAGAAGATAGGATTTCTGGGGTACCAGGCTCTGCTTCATAAGATCTCCAAAAACAAAACCACTAAACCCCGCTATTAAAACACAATGTAACATCAACCATAATAACAGGATATCTTTTATCCCTGCTGGCAGACCTATTTTCAGTTCTTCCAGCAAATCTCCCTGAACTTTGCTGGATAGCCATCGCAAAAGTCCGATGTACAAAAGCCCCAGAAAAATCCCTACTACAATGGATAAAATTCCCCAAACGCCGGCATTTTTTGCCAGATATGCCGGAACAATAAGAAGACTGATTCCCACTAAGTCAAAGGTGAATAACCGAAAGGTCTGTCGTCTCGAAATCTGATTATTATTTGAAAACATAGGATTACTCTTTTCTTTTTAATTTCGTTCTTTGGTCTTTTGACGCGTAGATTGGACGCTTTTTTAACCATTTTAGCGGTAGTCGAATCAGTGCATCTCTTTCATCCTCTCCCTGATTAAGATTTCCCTCTGTAAAAGGCATAAGATATGGGATTCCAAAGCTTTTTAACCGGGACAAATGAATCAGCACCGTTATGTTTGCCACTAAGAAACCGAAATACCCCAGCCAGGCTGAAAGAAAAATAACGTAAAACTTTAATAATCTGGAAGCAAATGCAAATTCTTCATTTGGTACTGCAAACGAACAAAGCGCTGTAAATGCCACCACAATCACCACAATAGGGCTGACAATATTTGCCTCTACTGCAGCCTGCCCAATAATCAGCCCTCCTACAATTCCAATCGTGTTTCCCATGGCTCCTGGAAGCCTGATTCCTGCTTCTCGCAGCAACTCAAAGGAAAGTTCCATCAGAACTACTTCCAGCACCGCTGGAAATGGTACACCAAGCCTGGCCTCCCAAAAAGAAAGAAGCAACGTCGTGGGAAGAATCTGGGTATGGAAATTAGTAATTGCCAGATATAGTCCCGGCAGGGTCATTGCCAGAAATGCCGAAATATATCGGATGAGCCTTGCAAAAGTTGCCACCTCAAAACGATTATAATAATCATCCGTGGTCTTTAGGAAAGAGTTAATATCCACAGGAAGGATCAGGGCTGTAGAAGAATTATCACAGAGCAGTACTACTCTTCCCTCTAAGATTGCCATCACCGCCCGATCTGGCCGCTGAGTGGTTTGAAACTGTGGAAAAGGAGAATACCATTTTTCTTCAGCCAACTGTTCAATAACACCACTGTCTAAAATTCCATCGATTTCATATGCATTTAATCTTTTCTCAATTTCCTGAATTAACAGGGGACTGCTCAAATCTTCTGAATAAACCAGATCTACATTCGTATGACTTCTAACTCCACATTTCATTTCCTTTACCCTAAGCCTTGTAGAGCGTAGTCTTTTACGTATCAGAGCCGTATTAACCCTTACAGAATCTGTAAATCCTTCATTTGATCCACGAATCACTTTCTCAGAATCCGATTCCTTGACCATCATGGCCGGATAACCTTTGTCCGCGATCTTAAGCGCGTGGGTATATCCATCCACAAAAAATATGGCATCTCCCGTCAAAAGCATCTGAGCGGCATCTTCTACTGTATCAAAAAGAGTCAGATCACTTAGTCCCATGGTATTTTGATCTAATGCCTCATTGATTCTGTCTTTCGGCAGGGTTTCCAGATAGGCAGTCAACCTTCCCAGAGAACTTGCTTTCAACATTCCATTCGAAAAGACCACTTCAATGTAGGCCAGGAAGCAGCGAACATTCCCTTCCTTTCCAAGAACCATTTCTTTCATTTTAATGTCGGCACTTTCCTTGTATATTTCTTTGAATTTTTTAATATTTTTGTCTAAATTTGGGCTGATTTTTGTTTTCTGAACCATTTTCCACCTCACGATAGACACCCTTGCTGTTCGGCCATACACTTCCCACTATCTGGGCGTGTTCGGGACTTTCACCCGTTAGAGCGCGCCCATGGCGCGCAAACCAAAAAAAGAACAGGCGATTGTTCGTCTGTTCTTAAGTATTTCCTTTGTAAGGACAATATATTCATTATTCCTGTTGCTGGATGATATTTTTCACTGCAGTGGCCTGATTCCGCACATGCTCATGCATTGCATAGGTCACTTTTTCTTCATCTCTGGACTGAAG
The DNA here is from genome assembly GCA_045124075.1 of Agathobacter sp. GTDB lineage: Bacteria > Bacillota > Clostridia > Lachnospirales > Lachnospiraceae > Roseburia. The sequence goes on along the minus strand of JBGVLD010000044.1, from coordinate 21,521 downwards.
CGCCTCTAAAATCGCTTCATGTTCTTTGATAAGGGTTGGATAGCTGGAAGCATCCTTTAAATATTCAATACGGTAACGGTAAATCTGTTCTCGTAAGTTATTCAATAAATTGACCAGTTTTGGATTGCCGGTGGCTTCGTAAATGACATCATGAAATTTCACATCTGCCTGGGCAATTTTCTTTACGTCCTTGGTCTGTAAACTATCCTCAAACTGTTTTTTAATCTGCTTTAATCGTTCTAACTGCTCTTCTGAAATACGGCTACATGCCACTCTTGCAGCAAGTTCATCCAGCGTATCCCGGATTTCCAGCACATCTTCCATATCTTTTAAGGTCATTTTCGCGACTTCTGCTCCTTTTCTTGGAACAGTTACCGCAAGGCCTTCCTGCTCCAACATCCGGATGGCTTCCCGGATAGGAGTCCGGCTAACACCCAGTTTTGAAGCCAGCTGTAGCTCCATAAGGCGCTCTCCCGGCTTTAAATCACCTTTTAAAATAGCTTCACGAAGGGTATTAAATACCACGTCTCTCAATGGCAGGTAGGCATCCATATTTAATACCAGATTGTCTGTCATGTATCTTAATCTCCTTCTTATTTTCTTCGGTTATTATAAATGCTTGTTACATAAATCTGCTTTGCCAGACCGCTTTCTTTCATATCTTCCATGGCCTTTCTAGCAGTTTCTTCATCCTCAAAAAGCCCAAAAACAGTAGGTCCACTGCCACTCATCATAGCGTTAATTGCACCGGAGGCTTTCATCCGATTCTTAATTTCTTCTATAATCGGATAATGAGGAATTGTTACGGATTCTAACACATTTCCCATGCCATCAGCAATTGCATGTAAATCATTTGCTTTTATATTTTCAATCATTCCATCAATGTCTGGATGAACGGTATTCTCATCCAGCACCAGATTCTGATATACGAATTTTGTGGAAACAGAAATGTTCGGTTTCGCTATGAGCACTGGACATTTTACCATCGGAGGCAGAGATTTTAACTTCTCACCAATTCCTTCTGCCAGTGCAGTTCCCCTCATCAGGCAGTATGGTACATCTGCACCAATCAAAACACCTCGATCCATTAACTGCTTTCTGGTAAGTCCCAATCCGAAAATCTCATTCATTCCATAGAGCATGGCAGCAGCATCGGTGCTTCCTCCTGCCATTCCAGCCGCTACTGGAATTCTTTTGGTTAATTCTACGGATACCCCTTCTCCTATTTGAAATTCGTCCATTAAAAGTTTTCCCGCTTTATATACAAGATTATTGTCATTTACTGGAAGAAATGCAAGATTTGATGCAATTTGAATTCCTGGCTCTTTTTCTTTCTTGATCAGAAGCTGGTCATATAAATGAATAGTCTGCATAATCATGCGAACTTCATGATACCCATCTTCTCTTCTTCTTACCACATCCAGTCCTAAATTAATCTTTGCCAATGCCTTTAATGAAATTTGATCCATAGCGCTCTCCTCTGTATGTTGTATACAATATGCATTGTATCATTATTTGTAAAAAAGGTCAATTTTATGCTTTACTTTTTTTATTATTCCATAGATACCAGCAAAACGGAAACTGCCGGGAAGTAAATTTCACTTCCCGGCAGCCCTTATTTTTCTATCACACTTTACCTGTTCCGTTCTTTTCTGCCATAAAGGAATGTCGCAAAGTAAATGATCGAGGCAATAATGACGATCATTGGTCCCGTAGCCACATTAGTATAATAAGAGACCATCAGTCCTAATACACCGGAAAACATGGCAAACAGAAGGGAAAAGAAATGATATTCCCGCATATTAACTGAAATATTTCTTGCAGAAGCTGCCGGCAGGATCAAAAGCGCATTAATGATCAAGATGCCAACCCATTTGATTGAAAGCATTACAATAAGTGCCACCAGAACCGCAAACAGATTCTCATATACTTTTACTTTTATTCCTTCGCTTTTTGCCAGAGTCTTATGAATACAGATTGCATTTAAAGCATTATATCCAAAAAGCCAAAAGAGAATCGTAATCACAAATATCACACCTAAATATCCAATTTCTGTCTTGGTAATACTTAAGATATCTCCTACCAACAGGCTGGAATACTTACTGAAATTTCCACCTTTTGACAGAATGGCAAGACCAATCGCTACAGAGCAAGAGGAAAACACCGATATAATTGTGTCTGTAGAAGCAGTATTCATACTGCCGATCTTATTCAGCAACAATGCAAAAATTACAGCAAACACTACCATAGACAGATTCGTATCCTGCACTCCAAATACTACACCCACTGCAATTCCGGTAAGCGCCGAATGTCCCAAAGCATCTGAAAAATATGCCATTTTTTTATTGACGATCATGGTTCCCATTAATCCAAATAATGGAGTAATAATCAAAACAGCAATTAACGCATAACGCATAAAACCATAATCAAGCCAGGAGGTCCAATCAATCATCTTTCTCCTCCTTATTCATCCAGTTTTCTTTGTTTCCTGTAGAAAATACCTGCTCAAATTCTGAGCTGCAAAACACTTCCTTCACACTGCCCTGAGTTAATATTTTTGTGTCTAAAAGCACCACATGATCTGCATATTCTGCAACATAATCTAAATCATGAGAAATCAGGATAATTGCCAAATCGTAATGGTTTTTCAGGTATTCCATGGTTTTATAGAACAGTTCCATTCCATTTCGATCAATTCCCGAAACCGGCTCATCTAAAAGAAGCAGGTTCGGCTTGTCCATGATTGCCATGGATAACAGAACTCTCTGCAGCTCACCTCCTGAGAGATTACATACCTGTTTATCAATCAGGTCTTCCGCCTCAAAAATTGTTAAAGCTTCTTTTATTTTTTGATACATCTTCCTTATTTTAGGAAAGAACACCGGGCATTTTCCTTTATAGCTTGCAATCAGATCATAGACACTGACGGGAGTGTTTTTCTCAATATTGATGGACTGCGGAACATATCCAATTTTCAGTTTCTGCATTTTCCCATCTTTTGTGTCTTTAAACTCAATCTGACCGGTATGAGGAATATCATCTAAAATTGCTCTAATCAGAGTTGATTTTCCCGCACCATTTTTTCCAATAATCGCATTCAAAGATCCACAATGTATATGAAGATTTATTTTTTCCAAAATAACTTGATTTTGAAGGGTTACACCCAAATCGTGAATTTTTATACAGTGAAATCCACAGGGCTTAATTATCTTACGCATAGCCTTCCTTTCTGTGTAACGATTTCTTCTAATTAATAAAAGCTTGTTTTAATAATTCGATATTATTATGCATAGCATCTATATAACTGTCTTTTTCATACTTTCCTCTATTTAATGTATCCAGATATAAAACAGTAACATTACTTTCCTTTTCAATGGTATTTCCTATTTCTTTTCCATATAGTTCTTCGGCAAGAATATATTTTACCCCATCACTTTCCGTAACTGCCAGCACATCTGCCACTTCACCTGCACCGACCTGTCTTTCTTCATCCAGATTCAATTCATAGCAAACATTCATGCCATATTCATCAGCCACATAGGCATAGGCTTCGTGGAACAAAATGATATTTGTCCCTTCTGTCGCTCCATAAAGTTCCTGCTGTTCTTCTTGAAGATCCTGAAGTTTTGCATCATAGATCTGAGCATTTAATAGATACTCTTTGGCATGAATTTCATCCAGTGTTGCCAATTGTTCTGCCATTGTTGCTACCATAACACGGTACGCAGAGATACTCATCCATGCATGGGCATTTTCCTCATGATCATGGTCATGCTCATGAACATGTCCTTCCCTGGAAGCTTCCAGTTCCTCGTCTTCTACCACAAAACTCTCTTCGCTTCCTTCTTCTAATAATTCTATTCCACTGGTGGCCTCAATCACCTCAAGTTCAGGATAAGTTTCCGCGACTTCTTCCATAAAACTCTCAATTCCACCACCATTGATGATAAATACATCAGCTCTTGACAACAGCTTCATATCCTCAGGAGTCATCTGAAAATCATGAAGGCATCCCGTCTGTGGTTCACTTAAATTGGTCAAGGCCACATTCTCTGTATCTCCTACAATATTCAAGGCTGCAATATACATTGGATAAAAAGACGTTACTATCTGAAAATCATCTTTTTCTTCCTTCTGTTCATTTGCTACATATAAAGTTGTAAGTCCCAGGCTTCCCGCAAGGATAAATAATAACATCACAAAAACAAAACTATATTTATTCTTCATAGGTTTTACTTTCTCTTTTTACTAGAAGGATTATTTTTTGATTTCTTTTTTGCCTGCTGTTTAAGCGTCTTTTTTGCAACCGGCTTACCAGTTGCTTTCCAGCGGGCTTTCTTTGCAGGGACTTTTCCCTCAGCAATGTTGTTTTCTTTTAGCTCTGTACCGGTATTTTTTCCAGAGGTTATCTGTTCTCCATCCACAACATTTGACTGCTGCTCTTCCTCCGGCAGTACCAAGGAATCAATCAGCTCCCAGATTTCTTCTCTACCCTGCTTCGTTTCTGCTGAAAATGGAATAATAATTGTTCCCGGTTCTACATTTAACCCTTTTCGAATGGCTTCTATATGCTGGTTTACCTTGCTTCTTGGGATCTTATCCAGCTTCGTTGCAATAATAATCGGAGCAAACCCCTGAGAAACCATCCAACTGTACATCAATTCATCATTTTCAGAAGGATCATGACGAATATCGATTAACAAAAATACCGCTTTTAGCATCTGGGAAGTATGGAGATAATTCTCAATCATTTTTCCCCATTTTGCTTTTATTTCTACACCAGCATTGGCATAACCATACCCCGGCAAATCCACAAGATACATTGCATCATTTACATTATAAAAATTAATGGTCTGTGTCTTTCCTGGCTGGGAAGATGTCCTTGCCAGCGCCTTACGATTCATCAGACCGTTGATCAGGGAAGACTTTCCTACGTTAGACTTTCCCGCAAACGCCACTTCATAATATGGGTTATCTGGAATTTTACTGGTAATACCACATACTGTTTCCAGATTCACATTTTTTATTACCATATCTGCTCCTTTATACAAATGCCTGCTGAATGACTTCTTTCATATATTCCACCGGTATAATATTAAGTCCTTTTTTAATTTCTGTCGAAATATCAGGTAGATCCTTCTCATTTCCTTTCGGGATACAAACTGTTTTCATTTGTGCATTTTTCGCCGCCAGGAGTTTTTCTTTCAATCCTCCGATTGGAAGTACCCGTCCACGAAGGGTAATCTCTCCTGTCATGGCAATATCACTGCGAACTTTCTTTCCTGTAACAGCAGAAAGCACTGCTGTTGCCATAGTAATTCCTGCAGATGGTCCATCCTTCGGAACTGCACCTTCTGGAATATGAATGTGAATATCATTCTGCTGAAAGAATTCCGGGTCAATGTCATATTCGCAGCTAATAGAACGAATATAACTGATTCCCGCAGAAGCAGATTCTTTCATCACATCTCCCAACTTACCAGTCAAAACAAAATTCCCCTTACCAGGCATGATATTGACTTCGATTTCCAGGGTCACACCGCCAACACTGGTCCATGCCAACCCCCGAACAATTCCGACTTCATCCTTTTCGTTTTTCTTATCCTGGGCATAAAGTTCTTTTCCCAGGTACTTTTCCAGATTATTAGAGGTGATCCGTACGGATTCCACCTTTTTCTGATAAATTTCTCTGGCACATTTCCGACAAATTTGTCCCAATTTTCTCTCCAAAGTACGAACACCGGCTTCTTTTGTATAAGAATGAATGACTTTCTTTAAAACTGCATCCCCAAGAAATACCTGTTCCAGATTTAATCCATTCTTTTCCAGTTGCTTCTCCCAAAGATGTTCTTTTGCAATATGAAACTTTTCATTCTCCGTATAACTGCTTACTTCAATCACTTCCATTCGATCCAAAAGAGGTTTCGGAATCGTATCCAGTGAATTTGCTGTAGCAATGAAAAGTACCTCGGACAAATCCACAGGAAGCTCCACATAGTGATCTCGGAACTGGCTGTTCTGCTCTGAATCCAACACTTCCAACAATGCAGAAGATGGGTCTCCTTTATAATCACTGCCTAATTTATCAATCTCATCAAAAAGCATTAACGGATTTTTTACTCCTGCCTGCTTCAATCCCTGTATGATACGCCCCGGCATAGCACCTACATAAGTCTTTCTATGTCCCCGTATCTCTGCTTCATCCCTGACACCTCCAAGACAGATTCGGACATATTTCTTGTTAAGAGCCTCTGCAACCGAACGGGCAATACTAGTCTTTCCTGTTCCAGGTGGTCCTACCAGACAGATAATCGGGCTCTGCCCTTTGGAAGTAAGATTCCGCACTGCCAGAAATTCCATGATACGTTCTTTCACTTTCTCAAGACCATAATGATCTCTGTCTAAAATCTCCTGAGCTTTATCCAGATCTTTGCTGTCCTTTGTTACCTTGTCCCATGGAAGTTCCAAAAGAGTTTCTATATATCCACGAACCACTGTATTCTCAGAAGAGTTGCTGCTGATACTACGGAATCGGCTTATCTCTTTTTTAAGTCTCGTTTTGACTTCTTTGTTAGATTTTAATTTTTCAGCTTTTTCCATAAACTCATCCGCATCTGAAGCAGAGTTATCCTCTCCCAGTTCCTGACGAATCAAAGCCATCTGTTCTCGAAGAATATAGTCTTTTTGATTTTTATCAATTTTTTCTTTCACTTTTTTCTGAAAATCATTTTTGATTGCAATAATATCAATTTGCTGAAGCAGAAGTGCCACCAGCACTTCATAACGCTCCACAAGATCAACAGCTTCCAGAATCTTCTGTTTTTCCTTATAGGAAACCGGCATATTATTTGGAATATAGTCAAGCAGCTTTTCCAGATCGTCCATTCCATTAATCTGTCTCTGCATTTCTACACTGATTTTCCCACTGATTTTCGCATACTTAAAAAAGGTTTCCAAAAGCCCCTGAAGCATAGCCTGCTTCGTCTCTTCCGGCAAAGTTTCCAAATCAGCAGATTCAAAAACTTCAATCTCTACCTTCAGATATTCGGTCTCTTCTGTGAAACCACATACTTTTGCCCGGCTGGTGCCTTCCACCAAAATCCGAACAACATTATTCTGCATTTTTATAACTTGTCTTACTTCTGCGATAATACCAATCTGGTATAAATCTTCTAACCCAGGGTTTTCCTGCTCCACATCTTTTTGTGTCACAAGGAAAACCTTCTGGTCATTTCTCATTGCCTCTTCAATAGCTTTTAAGGATTTCTCCCGGCTGATATCAAAATGCGCAATCATCCCCGGAAGAATCGTCATGCCTCTAAGAGCCACTGCCGGCATAGTCATTACTAAATTATCCAACTCTAATCTCCTAATTAGGATGCAAGTTCCTCATTATCCTCTTTCTTCATTTCAATAGCAGGAGAATCTTCTTCTTCAAGACGAAGATTCTCTTCTACAGTTTCTTTTGAAATGACACATCTGCTGATAGATTCATCAGAAGGAATACGATACATTAAATCCAGCATAACGGATTCCATAATTGCCCGAAGACCTCTTGCTCCTGTTTTCCGTTCTAATGCTTTATCTGCAATTGCTTCAATTGCGTCATCACTAAATTCCAAACCTACTCCATCCAACTCAAACAGTTTCTCATACTGTTTTACCAGGGAGTTCTTTGGCTCTTTTAAGATACGGATCAATGCATCTTTATCCAAAAGATCCAGTGACACCGTAATCGGCACTCGTCCAATAAACTCTGGAATCAGCCCAAATTTCACAAAATCCTGTGGCAGAACACGTTTAAATGCAGCTCCCACATTAATATTTGATTTATCCTTCACTTCTGCAGTGAATCCAATAGAAGAAGTATCCATTCTAGACTCAATAATCTTCTCTAATCCATCAAAGGCCCCACCACAGATAAATAGAATATTAGTGGTATCAATCGGAATCAGTTCCTGTTGTGGGTGTTTTCTTCCTCCCTGAGGTGGAACAGAAGCCACTGTTCCCTCTAATATCTTAAGCAGTGCCTGCTGTACACCTTCTCCAGATACGTCTCTTGTAATAGAAACGTTTTCAGATTTCTTGGTAATTTTATCAATTTCATCAATATAAATAATACCGTGCTGTGCACGTTCTACATCATAATCCGCTGCCTGGATCAGTTTTAAAAGGATGTTTTCCACATCCTCACCAACATATCCCGCTTCTGTTAATGTAGTAGCATCTGCGATAGCAAATGGTACATTAATCACTCTTGCTAACGTCTGAGCCAACAGGGTCTTACCGGAACCAGTTGGTCCTAACATAAGGATATTGCTCTTCTGTAATTCCACTCCCAGATCAGGACCCGCAAGAACTCTCTTATAATGATTATATACTGCAACTGATAAAACCTTTTTTGCCTGATCCTGTCCGATGACATAATCGTCCAGGAAAGCTTTTAATTCTTCTGGTTTTAACAGATTAATTTCTTCTGCCGCTGAGGCCTTTCCATCTCTTTCGAAGGATTCCTCTTCAATAATTTCTGCGCAAACATCTACACATTCGTCACAGATAAATGCACCGTTTGGACCAGAAATCAGACGTCCTACCTGATCCTGTGTCTTTCCGCAAAATGAACAGCGGAACTTTCCATCATTTCTTCCTGACATAGCTTATCTCCATTTAAATTTATGTCTGTGTGGTTTGAGGGCATCCCTGTTCCGGGGTACCCTCATTCCATTAGATTGCACTTTGCTCCTACCATGCACCGTGCAAAATATCATTTGTTAATTATCTGTTCTCAATTACACTGTCAATAATACCATATTCAGCAGCTTCCTGCGCTGACATATAATAATCTCTTTCTGTATCTGCTGCTACTACATCATATGGTTTTCCAGTATTTGCAGCCAGAATTTCATTTAATTTCTTCTTTGTCTTCAAAATATTCTCTGCAGCAATCTGAATCTCAGTAGCCTGACCTTTTGCTCCGCCAGATGGCTGATGAATCATGATTTCTGCATTCGGCAGTGCATGACGTTTTCCCTTTGCACCACCAGCCAGTAAAAATGCGCCCATGCTGGCAGCCATACCAATACAAATAGTAGAAACATCACATTTAATATACTGCATCGTATCGTAAATTGCCATTCCTGCTGTTACCATTCCACCAGGAGAATTAATATATAAATGAATATCCTTATTAGGGTCTTCTGACTCTAAAAATAACAGCTGTGCCACAACCAGACCTGCTGTTGTCTCATTTACCTCTTCTCCAAGGAAAATGATTCTGTCTTTTAACAAACGGGAATAAATATCATAACTACGCTCTCCACGGCTGTTCTGCTCAATGACATAAGGTACAAAACTCATGTAAAATGCCTCCTTCATAAAAGTTCAAAAGACCGGCCCAAACTACGGGCCAGTCTATGTTTTTTCCTAGAAATCGCCAGAATCTTATTCTTCTGTTTCAGCGTCTTTCTTAGACTTTGCTTTTGCTCTTTCTTTAATGTTGGCCATAACAAGGTCTACTGCTTTTGTAATTGCAAGTTCTCTCTTCATGGATTCTTTCTCAGCATCACCCATGTACTCTTTTAACTTATCAGCTTCCATTCCATAAGCTGTTGCCATCTTTTCGATTTCTGCATTGATGTCTTCATCAGTAACTTCGATGTTTTCTTCTTTTGCAATCTGCTCAAGAACAAGGCTGCTCTGGATACGAGTAGTAGCTTCCGGACGAACCTGATCCTTTAATTTGTCAATTGTCATTCCAGAGAACTGTAAATACTGTTCCATAGTAAGACCGCTCTGCGCAATTCTCTGAGCGAATTCTTCAATCATAGTCTCGCACTGAGTATCGATCATAGCAGCTGGAATATCCATTTTAGACTTCTCAATGATCTTCTGGATTGCTTCGTCTTCTTTTGTACGTTTTGCTTCGTTTTCTTTCTGTTCTGTAAGACGTTTCTTTAAGTCCTCTTTGTACTCTGCAAGAGTATCAAATTCTGATACATCCTGTGCGAATTCATCATCTAATTCTGGAAGTTCTTTTGCTTTGATTTCGTTGATCTTAACTTTGAACAAAGCAGGTTTTCCAGCAAGATCTGGAGCATGATATTCTTCTGGGAAAGTAACATTAACGTCAACATCTTCTCCAACATTCTTTCCAACAAGCTGATCTTCAAAAGTATCAATGAAGCTGTGAGATCCGATTTCAAGGGAATGATTCTCTCCTTTTCCACCTTCAAACGCAACGCCATCAACAAATCCTTCATAATCAATAACTGCTGTATCACCAACCGCTACTGGTCTATCTGTTACAGAAATTGTTCTGGAATTATTGTTTCTTTCTTTCTCTAATGCTGCTTCTACCTCTTCATCAGATACAGCAGTATCTACCTTAGTTACAGTTACACCCATGTATTTTCCAAGGGTAACTTCTGGTTTCACAGCCACTTCTGCTGTAAAAATAAATGGTTTGCCCTTTTCAATCTGAACGATATCTACTACTGGGCGGGAAACAATATCAATTCCACTTTCTTCTACTGCTGCTGGATAATTTGCCTGCATAAGAGTATTCGCAGCATCTTCATAGAAGATTCCCACACCGTACATTTTCTCAACCATAGCTCTTGGAACTTTTCCTTTACGGAATCCAGGAATGCTGATTTTATTTTTCTCCTTCTGGTAAGCTGATTCAATCGCTTTCTCTAAATCTTCTGCAGAAACTTCGATTGTAAGCTTCGCCATGTTATTTTCTAACTTTTCAACCTGTGCACTCATTATTACTGTTTCCTCCTTATATAAATCATACCATGTACATTTTATTCAATGGTCGTTCCTGTAAACCAACGATTGGAAGGCCCTATAATATGGGCATACTTCGACCACTACAGTCATTAAAAGATTATAGCACACTGCCTTACAGTTGGCTAGTCTTTTTTTTAATTTCTTATCACTTTCCAAATGAAAGCAAATTTTCAACTACCAATAATTGTCAATAAGTTTTGTAATATTTTATCGTTTTAGGGTCAAACTATAGATTGTAAAGGAGGTGAGTTCAAATGACAAACTCAAACAGCAGCTCTAAAGGAGCAAACAAAGAAGCAATGAAACGTTTTAAAGAAGAAGTAGCAAGTGAAATCGGAGTACCTTTAAAAGAAGGATACAACGGAGATTTAACTTCTAAACAGGCTGGTTCTATCGGTGGTGAAATGGTAAAACAGATGATCGCCAGACAGGAAGAACAGATGCAGTAATCGCGTCCAATAAGCATTAGCTTTTCGGAAATTGAAAAATTTCCTAATAAAAAGAGCTCCATCCCGTGCACACATAGCAATATGGTGGACAGGATGGAGCTCTTTTATTGATCTTCTATCTGGAATATATCAATCCCTCACAAACCTGCTCCACTGCCTTCTCTCCTGCAAAATACTCAACAATGGCAAGCGCAAAAGGGATTGCCGTTCCCATACCTCGGCTGGTAATGATATTACCATCTCTCACTACTGGTTCTTCCACAAATTCTGCCCCTATAAGTTTCTTTTCAAAACCAGGATGACAGGTGGCTTTCTTTCCCTGAAGAAGTCCTGCTTCTCCTAACACACTAGGAGCAGCGCATATGGCAGCTACCATTTTACCAGATTCGGCAAATTCTTTTATAACTGCCTGTACGGTGTCATCTGCCTGTAGATTTAAAGTTCCTGGCATCCCCCCTGGAAGAATGATGCCATCCAGCTCAGAAAAATCAATATCTTTTTTCCGCTCATCCGCAAGAAAAATCACCTTATGAGAACCTTTTATTGCCACCTCATTGTTCAGGGCAATCATAATAATCTCAAGCCCTGCTCTTCTTGCAATGTCAACTACTGCTAATCCTTCAATTTCTTCACAACCCTGGGCCATGAAAATTCCTATTTTGCTCATAACGAACTCCTTTTCTATAAAATCTTTTTTTGTTATAATCATCTCAGTTCTTTATAACACAACATCATAAAGGAGATTATAATTTTGGAAATCGAAAAAAAATATTTGGTTCCGGTGCTGCCGGAAGGTCTTGAAAACTTCTCCAAAAAACAGATTGCACAAGGATATCTCTGTACCCGTCCTGTGGTACGAATCCGGAAAAGCAATGAGGACTATTATCTAACCTATAAAGGCGAAGGCCTGATGGTTCGGGAAGAATACAATCTTCCCCTTACAAAAGAGTCCTATGACCATTTGCTTAAAAAAATCGATGGTCTTCTCATTGCCAAGACCCGTTATCTAATTCCTCTTTGGGACGGGCTCACTGCCGAGTTAGATGTATTCGAAGGAGATTTAGCTCCTTTACAACTGGTGGAAGTAGAATTTTCTTCCATAGAAGAAGCTGAAGGCTTCACCCCTCCTGACTGGTTCGGAGAAGATGTTACTAACTCTGGAAAATACCACAACAGCTATCTATCCCGCAATGGACTAAACTGATTATCTCAACCGGTTGGAATACTCATAACGCTGACGAGTGCGGATGGCGTATTTCAACTGGTCAAATCTCTCCAGCACATCCCCTTCAGGAATTACCACATCCATAACAACCGCCATATCGTCAATCAACTTATCCGTAATATTATTCCCTATAGAAACCAGCAGATTATATTTTTCTTCCATGGTATCCGCATCTAAAAAAGCTAGCAGTCTCGGATCTGGAAGTTCCTCTGCTGAGTCTCCCCTGTCACAAGGCACTGAACTGGCAACAGACTTCGCATCAGCAACAGGCTCCGCATTGACCACAGTTTCCGCATTGATCACAGGCTCTGCATTGACCACAGTTTCTCCCCCTACTAATTCCTTCATCTGTTGTTCCTGTTGAAAATCTGCACTTCTTATCAGTTCAAATCGATACTGTTGTGTCACTTCCGGATATTTCTCGTGATCCACCTCACTGATAAACATTTCCAAAGGTCTGGCATATACCCCAAAATCCTCATACAATGCCTGATAAATAACCAGCAGTTCTTTGGTTTCTGAATGTCTTGCAATTGCCACAATTTGATAAAGCTTATTTTTAAAATGCCGGTAAATTTCCCCCGGCTTCGGTATACGATTCATGTTATCGTCCTCCATTTTGTTTTGCCCCACTCCCCAGTCTTTTACATCATAAAGGAATTGATCATATCCACGGCTTCTCCCAGAAAATCCCTGTCAAAGTTCATATTGCCGTCATATCCCTTAACCATTAAATCCTGAATATCATTCAGTATCTGGGAAGAATTCACATCCTTCTTCATGGTCTCTGCTCTATCCTTTGTCTGTGCCGCTATATTCTCCACAGGCTCCGAAACCAGTTTAGAATATGTATTTTGTTCCTGTCTAGCTTTCTTCTGCCGATACGCCTCTAGTTTCTGTCTCTGTTCTGGAGTCATTTTTCTACTTGTCTGTTGTTCTGGCGCAACATAGTCGCCTGCTCCTGCCCGCACATTCTGCTGCACTGGTGCAGTTGTTCTTTGAATTGCCTGCCGGTTCACGAAAGAAACATATTGATTAGCCGGCTCATCAGAAGATACATAAGAACCGCCCATCATCCTATTAACCTCTCTCTGCCTCCACAGCGGATTGTCTCCCTTTTGTTTTACTCCCGAATATGCTCCCACAGCAACTAAAAGCATAAGTAAAATTATTATTTGCATACTTTTCTCCCTGGTATTCCTTTTTATCCTACGTAAAACTCTCTCAAAATATTCTGAGCCCTTTCCTGAATCTCTGCACCTCTGGAAACATCCAGCAGGATCATCATCTTCGCTTCATTTTTACTATCGCCTTTATAACTTTGGGCATAGGTAATACATTTTTCTAATATTTTTGTCATTGTGCCTAAGAATTCAGAAGCAAAAACCCTTTGCACTTTTGCAATTTTCTCTCCGTAAGGTAGTTCAGATATATCCTTATCACTACGATTCAAATAAAAATAACTCAGCTTTATAAGGTCTGGTTTTTCTTTCTCGATTGCTTCTTTCGCCAAAGAAATCAAGTTCTCAATTTCACTTTGAAGAATTAACCCCTCTGCTTTTCCTTCCAGAAACGCAGGTCCCAGTTTCAATATGGTATCATAGGTCAGATGAAATTCCCGATCCTGAACACTGATTAAAAACTCATGATCTACGTAACCTCTCAATTTCTTTAACTCTTTCAAAAATAATGAAAACTCATTTACATATGCCTCTATCACATGATCGGAAACAAGAAACTTTTCCAATGCTCCCAGAATCTCTGTCACTCGTAATAAGGATGCTCTGGCTTTCTCATAATCTTCTTTTATGTTTTCATATTGCTTTCTTGTTTTCTCTGCAGTCTTTAACCATTCCTTCACGATGGTCATATCAGCCCCCGCTGTCTGCAGGGCCGTTTTAAATTCTTTCCCCTGGGAATCAAATCCAAACATTTATGTTTCATCCCTTTCTCCCGATTTTTATCCTTATTATATATGAAACAGGATAAAATATCCAGCAGTTATACAAAAAGAATGCACTCCTTAAGTAATACTCAAAGAATGCATTCTTAAAATCCATTATGCTACTTCCATTCTACAAAAGAATAACTGTCTAATATCTGAAAATACTTCGCCAAACGCTCATACAATGGCTCCGCTTCTTCACCAAATTGCTCCTTTACCAGAACTCCCAGTGCAACAATATCCTTTTCTCCATCAATAAGAGGCCATACAAAGCTTCCCATTTTATCTAAATGGATATGACTGATTTTCGGTTTACGAAAAAACTTCTGAGCAATCCGATTAAAAAAGCCTTTATTTTCGATATCCAGTGTAACAATTCCTTCTTCATCCGCAGACCAAAGAATATGCTCCGGCCTTACCGGACGACGTTCCAGATAATTTTCTGATTTTGTTTTTTCTGTTTTCATAGATTCTATTTTTTCTTTTTCCAAATTGTAAACTTAAGTAATGTAAGAATTACAATTCCAAATAATACAAGACTTCCAATATAGCTTACTGTTGCTGGTAGATTTAATACAGAGGAGAGATCAATTACCTGATTCAATCCAAAGATAGCAAGAAGGGCAAGAATGATTCCCATCAAACCTTCTCCAGCAATCATACCAGAACAATATAATATGCCATTACTAATGATTTCCTTCTTTTCTTCTTCTTTCTTTTTCATCTTATCGAATACAAGACGAATCAGTCCACCTACCATAATACAAGCATTTAACTGAACTGGTAAATACACACCAATTGCAAATGGAAGTACCGGAATACGAAGGATCTCTACTACAATTGCTAAAAATACGCCAATGAAAACTAATCCCCAAGGAAGGTTATTTTCCATTACACCTTCAATGATCATTTTCATTAAAGTTGCCTGTGGTGCAGCAAGTTCTTCTGTACCAAATCCCCACGCCTGATCTAACAAGTATAAGGTTGCGCCAATAGCAAGAGCAGAAGCTACAACACCGATTACTTCACCAATCTGCTGTTTCTTTGGGGTAGAACCTAAAAGGTAACCTGTCTTTAAATCCTGAGATGTATCACCCGCGATCGCAGCTACGATACATATAATAGAACCAATTGCGATGGCACCCTGCATACCATGGATTCCCCCATCACCTGTAGCTTTTAACACAATTGTTGCAATTAAAAGAGTTGCAATAGCCATACCAGATACAGGATTGTTACTACTTCCTACAAGTCCAACCATGCGGGAAGATACGGTGGCAAAAAAGAAACCAAATATAACAACAATAACAGCACCTAAAAGGCTAACTGGAATTGCTGGCACTAACCAGATCAAAATAGTAATTACTGCAATCGCCCCGAGTACAATCCCCATATTCAGATCTTTGGAGGTACGAGTCGCTTCTCCGGTAGAAGAACCTCTCATACTCTTAATCGCATCCCGGAATGTACGGACAATCAGAGGAAGTGATTTTACCAAGCTGATAATACCACCTGCTGCCAGAGCACCAGCACCAATATAACGGATGTAGGAACTCCAGATAGCAGAAGCACCTCCTGCTGCAAACATCTCGCCAATTGGTTTTGTTCCTGGATATAAAACAAGCTGCTCACCAAATAATACGATAATTGGAATCAGCACTAACCAGCTAATTACACCACCGGCAAACATGTAAGAAGAGATCTTAGGTCCACAAATATATCCTACACTCATTACCGCCGGATAAATCTGTGTTCCAATTTCTCCTGCATACCCTTTAACCTTTAAAGAAACTTCACTCGGAACTACTTTCAGTCCATCAATAATTAACTTAAATAATGCAGAAAATCCCATTCCTGCGAATACAGTTGTGGCATTTGCTCCGCCTTCTTCACCAGCCAGAAGAACTTCTGCACAGGCAGTTCCTTCTGGATAAGGCAGTATTCCATGCTCTTTTACAATCAGAGCATTTCTTAAAGGAACCATAAAAAATACACCTAACAGACCGCCAAATAAAGCAATTAAAGTAATTTCAATAATGCTCGGCTTGTCCATTCGTCCTTCTGCTGCCCATAAGAACAGAGCAGGAAGTGTAAAGATTGCACCTGCAGCCAGTGATTCACCAGCGGAACCTACGGTCTGTACGATATTACTTTCCAGGATGGAATTCTTACGCATGATCACACGAATTACACCCATAGCAATTACCGCAGCTGGAATAGATGCGGAAACAGTCATACCTACACGAAGTCCTAAATAGGCATTGGCTGCACCAAATATTACAGCAAGAAGAATACCCATGATAATGGATGTCACAGTCAGCTCTGGTGTGACTTTCTCTGCTGGAATATACGGTTTAAATTCTTTCTTTTCGTTCATAAACCATTCTCCTTAGTTTTATTTTAAAATCATTTTATTTTACCAAAAATACTGGAGTTTCGCAAGTATTGAAACAGTTGCAATATATGGAAAAATGGTTTTTGCCTTTTCTGTGTTCGTTTTTGCTTTTATTTTCATTTATCATACAGTATTTGCTGAAATACCAGGACTTATGATATAGTATAATTCAATCAAAAATATATCGGAGTGGAAGATTATGATTACTTACGACGAGGTTCTTAATTTAAATTATTATAAGAAGACCAGCTATTCCGGCTGGATGGAAGGAATGCGCTTTTTAATCAAAAGAGAGACGCCAGAAGAAAGCGACCCCATTTTCCATGTGTGGATCTGGCCGGGTCCATTTATTTTCTCTCTTGTTCCAGATAAGGAAAAAATTGACGCTACTTTTCCATTTTCAGATGAAGGAAAACGAACTGCAGTAGACTGGATCAACGAACAATTTGCAGCTCATATGGATCTGTGGTCAAAAGGAAAACTGGACAACTTTGATACCAGGGGATAACTTTAAAAAAAGAGTGCGTGTCTTTCCTGATATATAAAAAAAGAACTACCACCTATGTGATAGTTCTTTTCATGGGCTTAAGTGGACTCGAACCACCGACCTCACGCTTATCAGGCGTGCGCTCTAACCGGCTGAGCTATAAGCCCGCAATGTGTTTCAAACACATGTCATATCATACTTCATTTTCCAGAATTCGTCAAGACCTTTCTTATTTTTTAATTCACATTTTTAATACCCCCAGGTCTTAAGCTCCCATTCTCCACCATCTCTCACAAGAATCCACTGCCAGTTTTCATAAGTTTCGTTTGGATTAAAGGAACCATCTCCACCATAAGGTCCTGTATAGAACTCTGACAAAAGCACGATAGCTTGCTCTGCTTCATACTGCTTGGCCCATTCCTCAGCTCTGGCCTTAGAATATTCTTCGTCATACCATAATTCGGTCAGATAACAGTCTTCAAATTCCTCTGAAAAATAATCCAGAACAATATCTACTGCATTATCAAGTTCATCTTCCGTATAAACAGAAGATTCTCCAATCTCAATATTAGCACTGGAAATACGTCCTCCGCCGCAGCCTGTCATTAAGACGCAAAGCAGTAAAATTACACATACACTTACACTTTTTTTCATCTCGCACCTCATTTTAAAATCTTCTCTCCCATTTCATTCAGGATATCTGCCAAAATTTCCTTACAGTGTTCTATTTCCTCTTCGTAGTTGCTAAATTCAATCAATTGATTGCAAATCTCCATTGCTTCTCCATATTCTTTTCTTGCCTGTTTTTCATTGCCTTCATCCAGATAAACATTGCCTTTGAACTGATGAACTTCTGCCATTTTTCCAATTGGAATCCGGCCCTTAAACTCCCATTCGTAAAGGGCTCCGGCTTTCTTGAAGCAATCCATTGCCTTATCTGGAGCGGACAGTTCGTAGTAGTTTTTTCCTAATCCAAGATAAGAGTCTGCTGCTGACATGACCCTGGTAAATTTTTCCTCCTCATCAATGGATTTGGTAACTTTCGCTGCCATAATGGCAATTCCTTTAAAAATCGGCGGAAGCAGATACATTTCTCCCATTTCTCGAACATTAATTTCCAAAGCCCGCTCTCTCAGCTCACAGGCTCTTCTGTCATCTCCATCTTCTTCATAATAATCTGCCAGTTCTTCATAAAGATCTGCCACAAAATCACTGTCTGCACCATAAATCTGTTTGGAAATCTCTAAATATTTATCAAAATATGCGTAGCATTTCTCATAGTCTCCCGCACTTTCTGCCCACATGTATGCCAGTCGATTATATGCTTCCCCAATATCTTCTTTTTCGCCATCTGCCCCTTCTAACCGTTCAATATAATCCAGAATCAATTCATCAACCAGATCAATATTTCCTTGGCCTCCTTCGGTCACAGTAATGCAAAGACCATTTAGTACCTTCCAATATTCGCTATCATCCAGCATTCCTATTTTCTGATAAATGCCGGCCGCCTTCAAATATGCCTGCCAAGTCAGATCCCATCGGTTTTTTTCCTCATTGGAATAATCAAAGCCACATCCAGCAGCCACTCTGTTGTACGCTCTTGCTTTCTCCTTTTCAAAATCTGTTTCTAACAATTCCCGAAGCACATACTGAACTTGCTGGATATTATCGTGTTCTCCTATTGTGTTTTCCTCATAATAAGAAAGAATATAATCGTATATCCTTTCCCTGTCCGGGATATTACGACTCATTTCATAACAAGCTGCCATCCGATAGAAAAAGGAAGCAAGCTCTCCCTCGTTCTCCAGGGAAAGTTCCTTTGCATTTGCTTCCAGCCAATCAATCAGTTCTCTCTTAGGTTCATCATAATCCGGCTGGTTTGCATAGAACCACTTTTTGTAGGAAGCAATGACCTTCTCTGATTTATGGCATTTTGTGCATTCATGAGTTCCATATAGATAATTCAAAATACCAGATAAATACTCTTCCCCACACATATCCAGAAAACGCATGGTATTGGAAAAAAAGTCCCATTCGTTGTATTCTTTTTCTCCAAAGCCTTCCGGTGTCTTAGATTCCGAATACTGTTTCATTTCATCTTTGGGCGCCTCTTCTTCATCTCCCTCTTCTGCCACCGGCCTTTTTTTCTCATTCAATAGATTTAGTCCATCTTTTTCTCTCTCATATTTGATTGGAACTACCGTAGTAGTATTTTTCTCATTTAATTCAGAAGGATTGACCAGAACGCTGTGAATATCATTCCCACAGAATCCACAAGCAATATGGATTGGTATCTGAAATGGAAATTCATTGTAAATCATCAAAAGATCATTTGAATACTGGCACAAAAAAGCATACAAATATCCGTAATAAGTTCTAGTTTCCCCATTCATCTCTTTGATGACTTCTGGAGATAATACTTGCCGTGCCACAATTTCTATCCGCTTCATATCCGAAAAGAACTGCAGACGAAGTTCCTCTTTCGCCTGCATAAGATCAGCAGACCAAAGCATCGCTTTTAACTGAGCCGCCTGCTGCAACACTGTTGTAAAATCTTCTTCCTTACATTTCTGCGTCCAGATACTGTCCACCAACTCATGAAATGCCAATAATGCCTGCTCCATAATATTTCGTCCTCCCCATTGATATAATTTCATTATAGCAGATATCACAGCAAATACAATTTGTATTCTCCCAGCTTACTTCCCTTTAGCAACTTGACAAAAAAAGAGAAGCACCCCATAGATATGCAATCAACTATGATCTGCTCCCCTTTCTAAAATTCAAATTAAATTTACTCATTCATTACTTTAAGTAACGACTGCATTCTTTGATCAATATGAGCCAGAATAGCAGCATTTTCTTCCTGTGCAGTGGTTGTTTCCGCCGCATGAGCGGATACTTCCTCTGAAACAGCAGAAACCGTTTGAATAGAATCGGCAATAAGGTTGTTGCCTTCTATCATATCATGAATCACAGATACGACTTCTGCAATAACATTGGAAGTGTTTTCAATGATGTCTGTAATATTCGTAGTTGCATCTTTCGTCTGAGTCGCTATATCAGAAATCTCAGACGCAATTACGGCAAAGCCTTTTCCAAAATCCCCAGCATGAGAAGCCTCTATTTGGGCATTGTATGACAGTAAAGTCGTTTCTTTGGCAATTTTACTGATAAAGGCCACAATCGCATTCATCTCCGCAACGGATTTATCAAGAACACGAAGTTTGACGGGTTAAGAACTTATGACAATGCATTAACCCCAAAATAAACAAGCCATAAAAATGCCTCGACTTAAACATCACTACTATATCATCGCCAAAAAGAAAAAAAGAGTTAGAAATACTGATTTTCAATACTTCTAGCTCTTTTTATTGCACTTTCGCTGTTCTTTTATCAATGCGGGTAACAGGACTTGAACCTGCCAAAATTTTTCCCAAGAATCGCAGAAATAAAAGGAAAGTTTATTTTTATGACAAAATCTATGACAAAATTTTTATGTTTATGCTCTTCAAAATTCAATCATAAGTTTGTCCAATTATTTTAAATACACCATAGAACAATAACCTGTATATTTGCCATACTGTACGAACAGCCACTTCACACCGTTTACACTGGTGTAGTAGCCATAGCACCGAACCTTTGAACCTTTTGGCATACAGGTAATGACTGCTTTGCTAGTTCCGGCTCCAGTTCTTAAATTCAGTCCGGTAGTTGTTGTATACTCTTTTGCAAGAGATGGGTCCTTTGACTTTGCGGGCTCTGCAACATTCTTACTTGCAGTCACGGTTGTTTTTGCTGTCGTTGCTGCCGTTGTTGTCTTTGCGCCGAGCAGCTCGCTTACTTTCTTCTGTACCTCTTCATAATTGAATCCCAATGCTTCAATTGCTTTCTTTCTCGCGGATCCATTACCATACTTACCGGCAATTACTTCTTTTGCAATCTGCTCGATCGTTTTAGAGGATGTTTTCCATGTTGCCATGAATTTTTCTGGTGTACTGTACTGATTTTTTAGCTTTGTTGCAGTACTGCCCCAGTCTGGGAGCTGGAAGTGCGGCATATCAACAATGGATTTCCAATCTCCACCCCATTCAAGACCGAGTTTTTTACCGATAGCACCAACCTTCTGGAAATACTTCTTTGCGTTGTTAAATGCGTCATCAGACTTCTTTCCATCTCCATCAACGTCCATGTCCAGATAGAAGTCAAATGCAACTCCCCACTGA
>JBGVLD010000043.1:0-4178 GCA_045124075.1 Agathobacter sp. | reverse complement strand
ACATAAGTCAATGTGCTTTTTTCCGTGTTCGGGATATACAGATTCGCCTTATCTTCGTTATATTTATCTGAAAAATAATCCTTCACTGTATCATCCACAACAATTTCGCCCTTAAGATTCTGGCTGACACGAAAATGATGATCGACACCAATAAAATAGATTTCTTCAAATCCCATGTACGCTGCAATCTGCGCAGCCGTATACATTCCCGTGTTTGCACAATCCAGTTCCTGTACAGCATCGTCACTAAACAGGAATTCTCTCGGATCTTCTGCCTGCTGCCAATTCATATTAAAGTAAATCGCATCATGAATATTTATATTGTGATACCAGTGAAGCTGAATCGGTATGAATTTTACCGGCAATTCCAATTGATCTACGACATCCGCACATCCAAGCAGCATCTTCTCATCCTGTGAAATATAGAATGTGGGTCGCCAGGGCGTTTCATCAAAAATATTATAAATACGATTAAACGCAAATGTGATTTCTCCGTGTTCGTGCAGCGTTGTCAAATCTTCCGCCTTCAAACTTGGTCCATTACCAATGAAAAAGCAACGCTTGCCCGCGTAAACACCCTTATACTTTGCTATCTGTTTTCCGTACCTGGTTTTTTCAAAATGTTTCTGCTGCCACGGCTGAATAAATCGAGCCCCTACACTGGCAGATACTCTTTTTAATATGTACATATACTATTTTATCCCTTTCATTTTACGTATTATCCTATGCATTATCCAACAAAACCAAATGGTGACTTTTGATGCCCCTATACATTCTGAAATTGTATCTATCTTATATCTGTCAGACAATTCACAGGTAAACGTATAATAAAGTTTCAACTTCCAGATAAGACCCGCTCCTTCAAATTCGGCTTTTTCACGAAGCCATAGTCCATATCCATGAGGATTGTTCAAAAAAACTGCATTTCCCGCCTTTGTTAATCCATCATCCTTATATTCAAATACCCAGATTATGTCATTATAAAAGCGTACCTTGTATCCATCATGGGCCATTCGATTCCATACAACCGCTTCTGTCATAAAATTTTCCCCGTCAAATTCCGGATACTTATATCTGCGATGAAAATCTGTATAAAAAATAAATGCGCGCACTCCATCAAATACCTGCTTTCCCTCTTTCTTAAAAGAATATATATCCAATAGACTCTTATCCAGATACTCCTCTTCAAACAGATAATTTATGGTATCTTGCGCAGTAAATCCACGATTAGCCACTACACCAACTATTTTATCATCATTAAGCCCGCGAAACCAAGTATCTACCTTTTCCAATGCATCATCGGTCAAATAATCATCCGAATCGACTGTAAAAAACAGTTCTCCTTCTGCCAGATCAAGAGCATAATTAATTGCCCGGCATTTCCCGCCATTGGCTTTTTTATAGTAGCGAATTAAAAAATTATTACTTTCCTTTTTCCATCGTTCAAACAGCTTCTCTGTCTCATCTGTCGAACCATCATCGACAACAAGCCACTCAAAATCAATGCAGGTCTGACGCTGTAATGATCGGTATAAATTTTCAATAATATACGCCCTGTTATATGTTGGCGTAAAAACCGTAATCTTTATTCTCGCCTGTTTCCCCATAAAACAACTCACCTGTTCTTAAACTCAATCATTTTTCTTCCCATCCAGAGAGCAGGTTTCATACGTTTTAACTCTAAGGCAAGGTCTTTAAAATCTGCCTGATTTGGTTTGTACAATTCAAAATCTGTCTTTCCCGTTTTTGAGAAAAAGCGGTTTCCCATATTAATGTTGGTCACAATATTATGTTCTCTAAGAAAATTCTCATAATGGAAATATTTTGATCTATATGTTGCATTAAATTTATCATAGTTTGCATCTTCATATGCATGAAAAAAATCTTCTAAAGAATACTTTTTTCCTTCCTGATGCCTAATATATGGAATATCAAAAAACTCTGCCATCTCCTGCGTTCTGGAATCAATTGCTACTACTGTCGCAGGAGTTCCGGTGAGTATTGCCATAATATTTCCGTGTATTCTGGAACCAAATGCATAATTGAACGGATTATCTTTGATATAGTGAAACCAGTCATTCATATCCGCAATCATTTTAATGCGATCTGCGCCAAGCAGTTCAGCCTGATAAGCACTATAGTTATAGGAAAATAAAATCTTGTCTTTAAGATTAAAATTTTGCAAATAACCAGCCTTATACAGACAGCCTGCATAGTAATCCTGATCCATATAGATACTTGAAGGCACTGCTTTCATAATATTTTCAAACAGATCCAGCCTTCCATTCATAATAGGCATAACCTGTTCTATTTCTACTTTTTTATCACTGACTTTGAATTCCGGCCCCATTTGGTATAAAGATGGACAGCCTGTTACGACTGCCGATGAAAACCCCAAACGATCAAAAAATTCTTTTGTAAAATATCCCCTCAGTGCAAACTCTCCACCAGTTTGATATATGGATTCGATAAATTTACTTGCCGGTGTTCCAATTTTCTCCACAAGACTTTCTAAATCATCATAACTGCTTGCTTGTGCTCCGCATGCAATAATATATACCGGAATCTTAATTTTATTAAAAATTTGTGCCAATTCCAACATACTATCCGTATATTGCTTACTAAAAAAATTAGCCATAGGATAGATAATCAGATCATAGTTATTATTAATTTCATCAACAGAATCTGTCGTTCGAAAAGATATATCATTTTCATCTGTACTTATTTCCGAATATAGCCCCTGAAACCACAGCTTATTTCCCCAATTCGGACAGTTTCCTCCATAAATGGCATCCAAATTTTCAAATAGTCTTCTATAGTCTGTTGAAGAAAAGATATCAACCTCATCGTGAGGGACAACTTTTCGCCAAATCAGAATTCTTCTCATGTCTCCCACTCCCAATTATTTCCTCTTTTTATTAACTGCTCTCTTTATAAAATACACAGGTCCGTTATCAAGCAAGTCATATGCACAAAATACGTACAGTTTTGAGAGTCTTGTTTCGCCGTTTTTCTCCAACCAGTTAATTAACTTCGGATTTCGCACAAAACATTTCAGCTTCCAGTTCTTCCCTCTTCTGGAATTGGCAAAATCTTTCCATTCTGCATCTTTCCATGAATTTGTTTCTAAATGTCTTGCATACTGAGGATATTCCACCATGCCGACAATATATGTATTATTGCAGATCTGCGATTCTCTGCTTTGCTTGATTCCAAGATATTCCCTGATTATTGGAGTATCAATAGAATTGCAAATGGTCAGATCATACGACCGTTCTGCACGTTTTTCAAGGATTTTGCCAAGCAGTTCATTCCCCTTTTCAGCTCCAAATCCAAGCCCTGTATTAACATAGCGAATATCATCTTGTGCAAACCAGCAATCATATTTAAGCAATTCATCCAGAGACTTCTTAAGTATGACGTCCGTATCCATATAAATCCCACCGTGATGATAGACTACCCAGAGTCTCGCATAATCAGATACAAAAGCCCAGCGCTTATCTGCATATGCATCTCTTGTGTACGGGATTGCATTTACATCAAAATTGTCCTCATTCCATTCAATAATTTCATAATCCGGACAATTTACTCTCCAACTTTCTATACATTTTTGAATTATTTCAGATTTTGGATTCCTGCCAAACCAGCAGTAATGAATCACTTTAGGAATCATAAATACTCCTTTCCATATGACATATTACGTAAAAATATATGATATAATAACCACACATAAAAACATCATTTTATATAATATAATTATATATTTGGGCTGTCAAGACACCCCTTATGTGTTCATATCTGTACCATAACTAACAAATCTCTATTCCCATAAATCCAAAGGAAACGCATCCAGCATTCTTTTACGCATCTTTTCAAGATCTGGGAGAATATTACATTTTTCTTTTGTAAACTCATTCAAATCAGTAACATACTTTTATTCATAAATTTCCTTTCATTTTCTGATGTATAACATATTTTGCGTAGTTCATCTCTAAACCATCATGTTCAAGTAATATGCATACACAGAATCTTTGTCCTCTACTGTTTTCACTAAATACTTCTCCCTCCACGACAATTTATAAAATATCGTGTCATCCTGAATCACATTCCAGAATTCTTCAGCCGGCAGAGCTTTATTCATTGCAGCCTGCAGATCATCTCTATGAAGATTGTTCACC
>JBGVLD010000042.1:0-4059 GCA_045124075.1 Agathobacter sp. | reverse complement strand
GTAAACTTTCAGAAATTACTCCATCTTTCTGATAGATGATCTTACATTTTCTGCCCTTGTTTACTACCTGATACTCGCTTGAATCTGCCACATGAACAATGGTCTTTGCACTCCACTGATTCACATCTAATTGCGTACATGCGCCCTCTATGGTGATGTCATAATCCGTTTTTCCGGTAAATTCCAGACTTCCTTCCGTATCTCTGACCCAAATTTTGTTTGCTGGTCCATCATACTCCAATCTCTCCAGTTTCAGATCTTCTATATATAATTCTTTTGTGGTGGCAGCAATCTCACAGTGTCTTGTAAAATCTTTTGGTAGAGAAATGATCACATCCACTGACTCTTCCGCCTCATATCGGCTCATACCTTTTTTCTCCATACAATCAATATCTATTTTATTTTTCTTCTCGTCAAGCTTAATTTTGTAAATGGAGCCCAAATTTTCCAGACTGTCTGATTCCAACTTAATGTGAATTTTCTCATCATCACCGGAATGAATCATAATTTTTCTCACACTGCCCATGTTAATGTCAAAGTGCTTCTGACAGTCAATATCATAGACTGTTTCACTTGCAAAAAGCATAGCCTTTTTCTCCTGCAGTTTCTTTTCCTGCAACACTAATTCATCTAATGTCATCTTGAAAATTTCTGCCAGGATCACCATATTTTCTACGTCCGGCAAGCCCCTGTTAGTCTCCCACTTCGTGATGGCTTGCCTAGATACGCCGATTTTCTCTGCCAATTGTTCCTGGGATAACCCCTGATTTGTTCTCATTTCTTTTAATTTATTTCCAAAATCCATTTTCTCTTTCTCCATCTATTCTTTTTTTATCAATGATCTTAGTTACTTGATACTGTCTATTCTTTGATCAACGAATACGCTGATATCTTCCTGATAGGCATGCTCAAACTAATACTGATCACAAAGTTGATTACGATCTGTAATAACGCAAAAATCATTAAGAACGGCAATGATACCTCCATATTATTTTTCATGGCACCAACTGTCTGAAAAATAAACTGATTCAGGTATGGCATGTACACAAGCCCCAGTACCGATGATAATAATACTGCACAAATTGAAACCGGCAAAAAGCTTCCTGCCATCTGCATCATTAACTGTCCGTTAGCATATCCCATTGCCTTATAAATGCCCAGCTCCTGTTTTCTTTGTACAATCAGTGAACGAATAACAATATATAGAACAAAAAGCACAATCAACATGGTCAGGATAAAAATTGCTGCAATTAATACTACAGTAATTCCCGAAAACATCTCCTGGGATGTCTCTTTCATTTTTTGAGAATTAATGCCACTCTCAATCAGATCACCATGTTCCGCATCAAATCCTTCCAGGAAATCCTCTACATCTGTTCCTTCCTGTACATAAACATATACGGATGACACAGATGCTGCAGAGCTTAATCGTCCATATCCTTCAAGAGTAAATTCACAAACATTTCCCTGATAATTCACACTCTGTATAAATCCTGTAATTTCATATTCACAGGAAATATTTTCATTTTTTATTTCAATGGTATCTCCAATCTTATAATTTTCTTCAAAGGTACTTCCCAAGGCGATCTCATTTCCCCTGTCAGGATTTTCTCCTAAATAACATAAATCATTTGATACCTTTTCAAAATCCTTGCATGCAAATACAGTAACAGAAGCATCACCAATTTTCACATTTCCGGTAGTATATGGTAATGCTTTTCGTACTCTTTCCTCCCCCTGCAGTGTGTCCATGAGAGACTCCTGTTTGTCTTCTTTCGGATTAAATATCACATCTGGAGTTTCCTCTGACAACGTGGACATAAAATTATCCGGTTCCATAATTACATTATAAAACATGGTGCTTGCGAATGCCACTAATACTGTTAGAACAAAGGATACAAGGAACAACAGAACATTCTGTTTGCCACATGCACACATCTGCTTTAAAATAAGAAGCACAGTGGTCTTACCTGCTGTTTCCTCTAATGGAAAATAGTTCTTTTTTGTCTGCTTTCCTCCTCCGTTTCCTCGGATGGCATGGATCGGCTGTATTTTTCTGATGTGTCTTGCTGCTCCGTAAGTAAACACCAGTACAATAAACACAAGAATAAGGATGACACAAATCAGACTCCTTGCATCAAAAGATAATGTAAAGGAAAAACCGGATTGTAAGGTAAGTACCTGGGAAAGAATTGGCAAAATCCCATAGGAAGCCAAAACACCGCTCAAAGCAGCCAACACCGTAACAATCATATATGGAATTACAATGCTTCCAATCATCATATTTCCTGTATAACCTATGGCTTTTAGTACCCCCATATTGACCATTTCTTCTTCCATGGAATTACTGATACGAAATTTGCATAAGAAAACGCTTACCAGCAAAATCACTACGGCAAATGCTGCCAGAATCAGAATCAACAAATTACATACCATGGTTCTTGTATCCTTTGTAGAGATACTGTCATTATTTGACAGCATCATAATTCCCTGTTCATTCAGTAGACTGTTGATTTCATTTTTTACCTGATCCAGGTCTGCGTCTTTTTCTGTAACCAGAGAGTATTCCATAACTGCTTTTTCCTGCAGCTTATCGTAAAATGCTTTATAGGTTTCCTCTGGAAGATAGGCTCCCATCAGCCCCTTTCCATAATTGCCATACTGCATTTCCTCTAGAATTCCGGCTACGGTAAAGTTATATGATTCCCCGTTTATCTCATATATGATTTCATTCCCAGTTTCAAATTCTCCAAACCTTGCTACGTATAAAGGTAGATAGATGAATTGCTCCGAAGTGCCATCCTCCTCTTTTTTACTATCTATCTGCTTACTGCTTTTTGCATCTTCCTTTATTTCTAACCGATTGATGCTTCGTGCCTCATCTATATTATAAAAGACCGTATTCATGGAAAAATCTGTTCCTTTGAACTCTTTTACCACCGCCTCTAAGAAAACTGCTTCCCGCGCTTCCACTTCTGCAACTGATTGAATCCCCTTTAAGTGGTCTGTCAACTGCTCTGTGTTTTGACTTTTCGGAATGCAGATATTGATGGTCGCTGCATGCAGATCTTCAAACTTCTCATCATAGGCTTTATCCACCTGAAATGCCAGTACCAATGCTAAGTTAAGCATAAAGGCCGTAAACAAGACAATAATTCCAAAAGAAAAGTAGGAGCCCTTATCTTTTTTTAAATGATATAAAATCTGTGACTCAATCTTCTTCATACTACCACCCCATTTCTGCTAAAAAGTCATCTAATTTCTTTTCTCTTTCCTTATCGCTTCCATGGTAGTGACCTAAGTCACATTCTCCAAATATCTGTCCATCTCTAATATAGAGAAGACGATTTCCACGAAGAGCCGTTTTCTTGTCATGAGTTACCATGATAATACTCTGCCCTTCCTTATGCAGTTTTGTAAATACATTTAATACGGCTTCTGAATTATTGGAATTTAATGCTCCTGTAGGTTCATCCGCAAAAACAACTTCTGGTTGATTAATAACTGCTCTAACGATTCCCGCTCTCTGGGCCTCTCCGCCAGATATCTGAGTGGAAAATTTCTTCTGAGTAATTTCCGGGATATTGACCAGTTCAAATAATTCTTTTGCCCGTTTTATTACTGTCTTTTTATTGTTGTCCCCAAGAGCTCCCGCTGTCAGTACGTTATCCATCAAACTCATTTTTTCTAATAGGTAGATTTGCTGAAAAACAAATCCACAATGTTTTCTCCGAAATACTGCCAGCTGATCATCATTACATTTTGTAATTTCCCGACCTGCAAAAGTAATGCTGCCGTCTGTTGGTCTGTCCATTCCAGAAAGAGAATACATGAGTGTGGATTTCCCTGCTCCTGATGACCCCATAATTACCGTGAAATCCCCCTTATAAATATCAAGAGATAAATTTTCAAAAATAGTCTGTTCCATTTCTCCCGTATGAAAACTCTTCTTTAAGCTCTTTGCCAAAATAATGACTTCTTTTTCTACTGCCATTTGATACCTCCAAAATTTGCTGTGTTGATTTAACACGCTCATTCTATCCAGCTTTTCAAATAGCA
>JBGVLD010000041.1:0-14247 GCA_045124075.1 Agathobacter sp. | reverse complement strand
TTAGTAGAAGATTACAATATCAGAACATTTTTAAAGAAAAAATTATACGCTGCTGGTGTTTCTAAGATTGAAATCGAAAGAGCATCTGACCGTGTTAAAGTTATTATCCACACAGCTAAACCAGGTGTTGTAATTGGTAAGGGTGGAGCTGAAATCGAAAAGATTAAAGCAGAAGTTCAGAAACTTACAACAAAGAAATTAGTTGTAGATATTAAAGAAGTAAAGAGACCAGATAAAGACGCTCAGTTAGTAGCTGAGAACATCGCTTTACAGTTAGAGAACCGTGTTTCCTTCCGTAGAGCAATGAAGTCTGTAATGGGACGCGCAATGAAGTCTGGTGCTAAGGGTATTAAGACTTCTTGTTCAGGACGTCTTGGTGGAGCAGATATGGCTCGTACAGAGTTCTACTCTGAAGGAACTATTCCACTTCAGACATTAAGAGCAGATATTGATTATGGATTCGCTGAAGCAGATACCACTTACGGTAAAGTGGGTGTTAAAGTTTGGATCTACAAAGGCGAAGTGCTTCCTACAAAAGGTAACAAGGAAGGAGGAGCTCAGTAATTATGTTAATGCCAAAGAGAGTAAAACATCGTAAACAGTTCCGTGGATCTCTTGCTGGAAAAGCAATGAGAGGTAACAAAATTACAAACGGTGAATATGGTATCGTTGCTATGGAGCCATGCTGGATCCGTTCCAACCAGATTGAAGCAGCCCGTATTGCTATGACTCGTCATGTAAAACGTGGTGGTAAAATTTGGATTAAAATTTTCCCAGATAAACCAGTTACTGCAAAACCAGCTGAAACTCGAATGGGTTCCGGAAAAGGTTCTTTAGAGTACTGGGTAGCTGTTGTTAAACCAGGTAGAGTATTATTTGAAATCTCCGGTGTACAGGAAGACGTTGCTAGAGAAGCTTTACGTCTTGCTACACACAAATTACCTTGCAAATGTAAAGTAGTTTCACGTGCAGATTTAGAAGGCGGTGTATCAAATGAAAACTAGTGCATATTTAGAAGAATTAAAAGCTCAGTCTGTTGCAGATTTACAGGCTAAGTTAGTTGATGCGAAAAAAGAACTTTTCAATTTGAGATTCCAGAATGCAACCAATCAGTTAGATAACACAGCAAGAATTAAAGAAGTTCGTAAGAATATCGCAAGAATTCAGACTGTTATCACAGAAAAAGAAAGCGTTGCTGAATAATCGGTATCCTATCAGAAAGGAGAAATTAAGTCGTGGAAGAAAGAAATCTTAGAAAAACACGTGTTGGTGTTGTTGTAAGCGATAAGATGGATAAGACAATTGTTGTAGCTGTAAGAGACAACGTAAGACATCCACTTTACAACAAGATCGTTAAAAAGACTTATAAATTAAAAGCACATGACGAGAACAACGATGCAAACATCGGTGATACCGTCAAGGTTATGGAAACAAGACCATTATCTAAAGATAAGAGATGGAGACTTGTTGAGATCATGGAAAGAGCAAAATAATCAAAGGAGGCTACAAGGATGGTACAGAGTGAAAGCAGACTCAGAGTCGCAGATAACACCGGTGCTAAGGAATTACTTGTTATCCGTGTTATGGGTGGATCTACCAGAAGATATGCGAATATCGGTGACATCATCGTTGCCAGCGTTAAAGATGCAACACCAGGCGGAGTTGTTAAAAAAGGCGATGTTGTTAAAGCCGTTGTTGTTCGTTCAGTAAAAGGTGCCCGTCGTAAAGATGGTTCCTATATTAAATTTGATGAAAACGCAGCTGTTATTATCAAAGATGACAAAACTCCAAAAGGAACACGTATCTTTGGACCAGTAGCTCGTGAGCTTCGTGAGAAACAGTTCATGAAGATCGTTTCTCTGGCTCCAGAAGTATTATAGGAGGAACAAAGATGGCAAGTATGAAAATCAAAAAAGGCGATATGGTTAAAGTTATCGCTGGAAAAGATAAAGACAAAGAAGGAAAAGTTATTTCTGTAAATAAAAAAGACAACACTCTTCTTGTTGAAGGCATCAACATGGTTACCAAACATGCAAAACCAAGCATGG
Source organism: Agathobacter sp. (assembly GCA_045124075.1). GTDB lineage: Bacteria > Bacillota > Clostridia > Lachnospirales > Lachnospiraceae > Roseburia. The sequence goes on along the minus strand of JBGVLD010000041.1, from coordinate 12,199 downwards.
CTAACCAGCAGGGTGGAATCCTTCATCAGGAAGCACCTATTGATGCTTCAAACGTAATGTATCTTCACAATGGAAAAGCTACTCGTGTAGGCTTCAAAATGGATGGAGATAAGAAAGTACGTTTCGCAAAATCAACAGGCGATGTTATCGATTAATTGAAGAGAGGAGGAAAAAACGTTGAGTAGACTTAAAGAGCAGTACGAAAATGAGATCAAAGACGCAATGATCAAAAAGTTCGGATATAAAAACGTTATGGAAGTTCCAAAGCTTGACAAGATCGTAGTAAACATGGGTGTTGGTGAAGCTAAGGAAAATGCAAAGCTTCTTGAGGCAGCTGTAAAAGACATGGAAACAATTACAGGTCAGAAAGCTGTTACAACTAAAGCTAAAAATGCAGTAGCAAACTTCAAAATCAGAGAGGGTATGCCAATCGGATGTAAAGTTACATTACGTGGAGAGAAAATGTATGAGTTCGCTGATCGTCTCATCAACTTAGCATTACCACGAGTTCGTGACTTCCGTGGAGTTAATCCAAATGCTTTCGATGGCCGTGGAAACTATGCACTTGGAATCAAAGAGCAGATCATCTTCCCTGAAATCGAATATGATAAAGTTGACAAGGTAAGAGGTATGGACGTTATCTTTGTTACAACTGCTAAGACTGACGAAGAAGCACGTGAATTATTGACACAGTTCAATATGCCATTCGCGAAATAATCAGGAGGGAATTTTAAATGGCTAAAACAAGTATGAAAATCAAACAGCAGCGTAAACCAAAATTCTCTACCAGAGAATATACACGTTGCCGTATTTGTGGTCGTCCACATTCAGTTTTAAGAAAATACGGAATCTGCAGAGTATGTTTCCGTGAATTAGCATATAAAGGACAGATCCCAGGAGTTAAAAAAGCTTCTTGGTAGGCATTGAACACTTAGCGAGCGCAAAGCCTTTGGCTTTGTCGCGAGGTTAGTGTGAAAGCCGTTCTCGGAGAATAGTGAAAGCAAGCCGAAAGGCGAAGCTTGAGCTTAGCGACGAGAACATCCCGTTAATATGTAAAACTGACATTAAGCTATAATAATTTAGGAGGAAATATACAGCATGATGGTAACAAGTGATCCAATCGCAGATATGCTTACAAGAATTCGTAATGCAAACACTGCTAAGCATGATACAGTAGATATCCCAGCTTCCAAGATTAAAGTTGCAATCGCTGGAATCCTTGTTGATGAAGGATTTATCGAGAAATACGAAATCGTAGAAGATGGAAATATTAAAACAATCCGCGTTACATTAAAATATGGCGCAGATAAGAACGAAAAGATCATTACAGGAATCAAGAGAATTTCTAAGCCAGGTCTTCGTGTATACGCTGGTAAAGACGAAATTCCAAGTGTTCTTGGTGGATTAGGAATCGCAATCCTTTCTACTAACCAGGGTATCGTTACAGATAAAGAAGCTAGAAAGCTTCAGGTTGGTGGCGAAGTATTAGCATTCGTTTGGTAGCCCGGAAGCACTTAGCGAGCGAAAAGCTTTCAGCTTTACGCGAGGTTAGTGCGAGGGCGTTCTGGGAGATTAGCAAGAGCAAGCCAATTGATTGGCAACGCTCGAGCTTAGCGAATGGAACATCCCGTTTCTGGGATTATTATTGATATATAATTAATTTATATATAGAAACTAATAAACCTATTATTATTAAATTAGGAGGTACGGGCATGTCACGTATAGGAAGAATGCCAATCGCAGTTCCAGCTGGTGTAACAGTTGAGATTGCAGAAAATAATCATGTGACTGTAAAAGGTCCAAAGGGTACTCTTGAGAGAACTCTTCCATCTGAGATGGACATCAAATTAGAAGGTGACGCAGTAGTTGTTACCAGACCTAACGATTTGAAGAAAATGAAATCCTTACACGGATTAACAAGAACCTTAATTAACAACATGGTAGTTGGTGTAACAGAAGGATATACCAAGACCCTGGAAGTTAACGGTGTAGGTTACAGAGCATCAAAATCCGGAAAGAAACTGACATTGAACTTAGGATACTCTCATCCAGTAGAAATGGAAGATCCAGAAGGAATTGAATCAGAAGTAGCTGATAACAAGATCATCGTTAAAGGTATCGATAAAGAAAAAGTTGGCCAGTACGCAGCTGAAATCAGAGATAAGAGAAGACCTGAACCATACAAGGGCAAAGGTATTAAATATGCTGATGAAGTTATTAGACGTAAAGTTGGTAAGACTGGTAAAAAATAAATAAAGGAGTGGACAAGAAATGGTTAGTAAGAAATCAAGAACAGAAGTTCGTGAAAACAAACATAAAAGAATGCGTAATCATCTTGCAGGTACAGCAGAGCGTCCTCGTTTAGCTGTATTCAGAAGCAATAACCATATGTATGCTCAGATCATTGATGATACAGTTGGAAATACACTTGTTTCTGCATCTACTCTTGAAAAAGACATTAAAGCAGAAATCGAAAAGACAAATAACGTTGATGCAGCAGCAAAACTTGGTACTGTAATCGCAAAAAAAGCTTTAGATAAAGGTATTACCACTGTTGTCTTCGATAGAGGCGGATTTATTTACGCAGGCAAGGTTAAAGCATTAGCTGAAGCAGCAAGAGAAGCTGGTTTAGAGTTTTAGGAGGAGACAAACATGAAACGTGAAATCATTGATGCTAGTCAATTAGAATTAGTTGACCAGGTTGTTGACATCAAACGTGTAACAAAAGTTGTTAAGGGTGGACGTAACATGCGTTTCACAGCTCTCGTTGTTGTTGGTGACAAGAACGGTCATGTTGGTGCTGGACTCGGAAAAGCAGCTGAAATTCCAGAAGCTATCCGCAAAGGAAAAGAAGATGCAATTAAGAGCCTCATCAGCGTAAAATTAGATGAAAATAACAGTATTACACATGATGTTACAGGTAAATTTACAGGTGCTTCCGTATTATTAAAGAAGTCTCCTGAAGGTACTGGTATCATCGCTGGTGGTCCAGCTCGTTCCGTATGTGAATTAGCAGGTATCACAAATATCCGTACAAAATCATTAGGTTCTAACAATAAGCAGAACGTTGTACTTGCTACAATTGATGCATTATCACAGTTAAGAAGCCCAGAAGAAGTTGCAAGACTTCGTGGTAAATCAGTAGAAGAAATCTTAGGTTAAGGAGGAACTAAAAAATGGCAGATAAGAAAGTAAAAGTTACACTTATTAAGTCAACAATTGGTGCAGTTCCTAAGAACAAGAAAACAATTGAAGCTCTTGGATTAACTAAGTTAGGAAAAACTGTAATTTTACCAGATAATGCAGCTACTCAGGGAGCTGTTCGTAAAGTAGCACCATACGTAAAAGTAGAAGAAGCATAATAAAAAGATAAGGAGGTGCCATAATGGATTTATCTAGTTTAAAAGCAGCTGAAGGTTCAGTTCATAACGATAATTTCAGAAGAGGCCGTGGACATGGTTCAGGAAACGGCAAAACTGCTGGTAAAGGTCATAAAGGTCAGAAAGCTCGTTCTGGAGCACCAAGACCAGGCTTTGAAGGTGGTCAGATGCCATTATACAGAAGAATTCCTAAGAGAGGATTTACCTGTAGAAATTCCAAAACAATTATCGGAATCAATCTTTCTGCACTGGAGCAGTTTGACAATGATGCAGTAGTATCTGTTGAAACATTAATCGAAGCTGGAATCGTTAAGAATCCACGTGATGGAGTAAAGATTCTTGGAAATGGTGAACTTACTAAGAAGCTTACAGTTCAGGCAAACGCATTCAGTGCTAGTGCAAAAGAAAAAATTGAGGCTCTTGGTGGAAAAGCAGAGGTGATCTAATGCTTGAAACACTCCGTAATGCATTAAAAACAGAGGATGTCCGTAAGAGACTTATCTATACATTTTTTATGCTTGTACTCATCAGAATCGGAAGTGAGCTTCCGGTTCCTGGTGTGAACGGGGAAGTTTTCAAAGAATTCTTTGAAAGCAAGTCCCAGGATGGATTAGGCTTTTTTAATGCAATCACCGGTGGTTCATTCTCAAATATGTCAATATTTGCATTGAACATTACACCGTACATTACATCTTCCATTATTATGCAGCTTTTGACAATCGCTTTTCCAAAACTGGAAGAACTTCAGAAAGATGGCGAAGATGGAAGAAAGAAAATCGCGGAAATCACACGTTATTTAACAATTGGTCTTGCACTGATTGAAGCATCAGCAATGACATTTGGTTTCTATAGAGGAAACTATCTCACAGAGAAGAGTGTTCTTAATGTAATCATGATTGTTGCTGCTTTAACAGCAGGTTCTGCGGTTCTTATGTGGATTGGAGAGCGTATTACAGAAAATGGAATTGGAAATGGTATTTCCATCGTATTGGTAATCAATATTATTTCTCGTATTCCAGATGATTTAAGCACACTTTGGGAGCAGTTCATTTCTGGCAAGAACTTTGCAAAAGGAACTGTTGCGGCACTTATTATTCTTGCAATTATTATTGCAATGGTAGTATTTGTAATTATCCTACAGGATGCTGAAAGAAGAATTCCAGTACAGTATTCCAAAAAAATTCAGGGAAGAAAACAGGTAGGCGGACAGCAGACCCATATTCCACTGAAAGTGAATACAAGTGGTGTAATTCCAGTAATCTTCGCCCAGTCCTTGTTGCAGACTCCAGTTATTATTGCGAGTTTGTTCGGAAAAGGTAATGGTACTGGTATCGGTAGCAAGATTTTAAAGGGATTATCCCAGGCTAACTGGTGTAACCCAGATGAGCTAATTTACACAATTGGTCTTGTTGTTTATATCGTACTTATCATTGTATTTGCATTTTTCTATACACAGATTACTTTTAATCCTCTTGAAATTGCAAATAACATGAAAAAATCCGGTGGTTTTATTCCTGGTATCAGACCTGGAAAACCAACCAGCGACTATTTAAATCAAATATTAAATTATATTGTCCTTATTGGTGCTGTTGGACTTACAATCGTGGCTGTTATTCCAATATTCTTTAATGGAGTATTTGGTGCGAATGTATCCTTCGGTGGAACATCAATCATCATTGTTGTGGGTGTTGTTATCGAAACATTGAAACAGATTGAATCTCGAATGAGAGTACGTAACTATAAAGGATTTTTAAATGATTAATAGCAAATTGGAGATACTGGATGTCAGTATCTCCATTCGCATATACAAAAAAAGAGCAAAATTGTTTACAAATTAAAAAATAGGAGAATGAAATATGAAGATTATTATGTTAGGGGCTCCAGGAGCTGGAAAAGGTACACAGGCAAAGCAGATCGCAGCAAAATACGATATTCCACATATCTCTACAGGAGATATTTTCCGTGCAAATATTAAAAACGGAACAGAATTAGGAAAGAAAGCAAAAGAATACATGGATCAGGGAGCATTAGTTCCAGATGAACTTACTTGTGATTTAGTTATGGATAGAATTGCACAGCCAGACTGTGAAAAAGGTTTTGTTTTAGATGGATTCCCAAGAACAATTCCACAGGCTGAAGCGCTTACAAATGCTTTAACCAAAATTGGACAGTCCATGGATTATGCAATCGACGTAGATGTTCCAGATGAGAACATTGTTAATCGTATGAGTGGAAGACGTGCATGTCTGAACTGTGGTGCTACTTATCATATCGTATTTAATCCAACCAAAGAAGAAGGAGTATGCGATACCTGTGGAAATGCAACAGTTCTTCGTGATGATGATAAACCTGAAACAGTACAGAAGCGTTTAACTGTTTATCATGATCAGACCCAGCCGCTTATTGACTACTATAAAGGTCAGAACATCTTAAAATCTGTTGACGGAACAAAACCAATGGATGAAGTATTCTCTGATATTGTAGCAATTTTAGGTGAGTAAAAATGTCTGTTACAATAAAAACAGAACATGAGATTAATCTTATGCGTGAGGCCGGAAGGATTCTGGCCCTCGTGCATGAGAATCTTGCAAAAGAAATTAAACCTGGAATGTCTACATTGGATGTGGATCGTATCGGAGAAGAAATGATCCGGAGTTATAATTGTATTCCTTCTTTTAAAGGTTATAACGGCTATCCGGCTTCCATTTGTGTTTCTGTGAATGAAGAAGTGGTTCATGGAATTCCAAGGGATGAGAAAATTTTACGGGAAGGCGATATTGTCAGCCTGGATGCAGGGGTCATTTATAAAGGTTACCATGCAGATGCGGCACGGACGGTCGGTGTGGGAGAGATTTCAGAAGATGCAAAAGAACTGATTAAGCGCACTACATTATCCTTTTTCGAAGGAATGAAAGCTGCGTATGCTGGGGATCACTTACACAGTATTTCCCGGAGAATTGGAGATTATCTGACCGGGCATGGTTATGGTGTTGTAAAGGATCTGGTAGGTCATGGAATCGGAAGCCATCTTCATGAAGAACCGGAAATTCCTAATTATCGAAAAAGAACTAGAGGGATTCAATTAAAAAAGGGAATGACTCTGGCTGTGGAACCGATGGTAAATATAGGAACTGGAGATGTATTATGGCTGGATGATGACTGGACAGTCATTTCAAGAGATTTATCTCTTTCTGCTCATTATGAGAATACAATCCTTATTACAGAGGGTAACCCGGAAATCCTGACTTTAACTGAGTCAGAAAAAGAAGCAGGCTATTTAGATTTATTAAATGATTAAATACGTGTAGATCTATATTAAGAAAATGTATGACAAACAGGAGGATGTTACTATGTCAAAAGCAGATGTAATTGAAGTAGAAGGTGTTGTAGTAGAGAAATTGCCAAATGCATTCTTTGAAGTAGAATTAGAAAATGGGCATCAGATTCTGGCTACAATCAGTGGGAAATTAAGAATGAATTTTATTCGTATTCTTCCAGGAGATAAAGTTACAATCGAAATGTCTCCATATGATCTGACAAAAGGAAGAATTATTTGGAGAGATAAGTAATTTTGTATTGACATTTTAGTAGAATTCGTTTAAAATGCTATACGGACACTTTTGGAAAAGTACCCGAAAAAAGGGGCTTTATAGAGAAAGGAGGATTTGCTGTGAAGGTAAGATCATCAGTTAAACCTATTTGCGAAAAGTGCAAAGTTATCAAGAGAAAAGGAAACATCATGATTATTTGTGAGAATCCTAAGCACAAACAGAGACAGGGTTAATTCTATTATAGTAGATTACGTGCCCTGTTATTTGTGCGTAAGAATCCTTTTTTCAAACACATTATGTGCGGCTGCAGCATAGAAGAACTATGCTGTTCATAATAACAGAAGGCAGATCTGGATGAGGTGTTATAATACCGAGTGACATTTCATCGAATGTGCAAAATATGGGTGGAATATTGTCATGCACACATTTCAGGACGTGCAACCGTAGCTGTATGGGAATATTCTGCGGGGAAGATTTATGGTTGCAGATAAATCATAATTACTAATTAATCAGGAAAATTTTATGGAGGTGTAAACACACATGGCTCGTATCGCAGGTGTAGATTTACCAAGAGAAAAACGTGTTGAGATCGGTTTAACTTACATTTACGGAATTGGTAGAGTAAGCTCTAATCGTATCCTTGAAGCAGCTAATGTTGATCCAAATACTCGTGTTAGAGATTTAACTGACGACGAAGTAAAGAGAATCAGTGCTGTAATTGATGAGACTCAGACTGTAGAAGGTGATTTAAGAAGAGAGATCGCTTTAAATATCAAGAGACTTCAGGAAATCGGATGCTATCGTGGAATCCGTCATAGAAAAGGACTTCCTGTTCGTGGTCAGAAAACAAAGACTAATGCCAGAACAAGAAAAGGTCCTAAGAGAACTGTAGCAAATAAAAAGAAATAAGTAGAAAGTAGGTTAGTTTAGAAATGGCTAAGAATGTTGCAAAAAAAGTAACTAAAAAGCGTGTAAAGAAAAACGTTGAACGCGGACAGGCACATATTCAGGCATCTTTTAATAATACAATCGTTACTATTACAGATGCACAGGGAAATGCTTTATCATGGGCAAGTGCTGGTGGTCTCGGATTTAGAGGTTCAAAGAAATCTACTCCATATGCTGCACAGATGGCAGCTGAAACTGCTACAAAAGCAGCTTTAATTCATGGTTTAAAGACAGTTGATGTTATGGTAAAAGGACCAGGTTCAGGAAGAGAAGCAGCAATTCGTGCTCTTTCCGCTTGCGGACTTGAAGTTACTTCCATCAAAGACGTAACTCCAGTACCTCACAACGGATGCCGTCCACCAAAACGCAGAAGAGTTTAATTAGGAGGGATAGATTAAGATGGCAGTTAATAAAGTACCTGTACTGAAAAGATGCAGATCTCTTGGTTTAGAGCCAAGTGTTTTAGGATATGATAAGAAGTCAAGAAGAAATTTACAGAGAGCAAACAAGAAAGTTTCTGAATATGGACTTCAGTTAAGAGAAAAACAGAAAGCTAAATTCATCTACGGTGTATTAGAAAAACCTTTCCGTAACTACTACGAAAAGGCTGATAGAATGAAAGGCTTAACAGGTCCAAACTTAATGACAATGCTTGAATCAAGACTTGATAACGTAGTATTCCGTTTAGGATTTGCTCGTACAAGAAGAGAAGCAAGACAGGTTGTTGACCACAAATTCGTAACAGTAAATGGAAAAATTGTAAATATTCCATCTTACTTAGTAAAAGCCGGTGATGTAATCGAAATCAGAGAAGCAAGAAAAGGTTCTCAGAGAATGAAAGACATTATCGAAGTTACAGCAGGAAGAATCGTACCGGAATGGTTAGATTGTAATGCAGAAACTTTACAGGGTACTGTAAAGAACTTACCAACTCGTGAACAGATTGATGTTCCGGTTGATGAAATGCTTATTGTCGAATTATATTCTAAATAAGATAAATTTAGTAGTCGGATTAATTCGGCCGAGGTTTTTGCCTCGGCTATCCGTCGCTTTAAAGTATATAGCAATAATTTGAACGTAGAACAAACAATCCACTTATTTCAAATGTGTGAAGCATGAAAGGGTGGGATTGTGATATTAGTAAGCAGTAAAAAGGTCTGCGTTCATGAGCAAGTAGCGAAAGCGGATTGCGAATATCCGCTTTACAATGAATGTGCGAAAAGTCCACTCATTTATGTGTGGAATGGATAGCACGTTCTTCTTGCAAAAGTCTATGCTATCGGTTATACTATTTCAACAACTGAATATAGACGGTTGCTAGAAGAAAAACCTTTCTAGTGTAAAATATTCAAGGTACGGATAAAAACAAAAAGCAAGTTTGCTTTGGGTTTTGACACGAGCCTTATGCTGTCGCTAATGGACACAGAGGTGTTTTTGGCAGTGAAAGTCTTATGGAAACAGGTCAGTTTTCTATGCTTTCGAGTATAGTTAGAAGTTTGTGTACATAAGAACCCAACGTACTTTAGTCGTTGGAGTGTCAGATTAACAACGAAACCCGAGAAGGAGGGACTTTGTAGTGTTCGATTTTGAAAAACCAAGAATTGAAATCGCAGAAATTTCAGAAGACAAAAAATATGGTAGATTTGTAGTAGAACCATTAGAAAGAGGATATGGTACGACTCTTGGTAACTCATTGAGAAGAATTATGCTTTCTTCATTACCGGGAGCAGCAGTAAGTCAGGTAAAAATTGAAGGTGTTTTACATGAATTCAGCTCAATCCCAGGTGTAAAAGAAGACGTTACTGAGATTATCATGAATATCAAAAATCTTGCTATTCGTAATAATAGTTCTACAAATGAACCAAAAGTTGCTTATATTGAATTCGAAGGTGAAGGCGTTGTAAAAGCTGGTGATATTCAGTTCGATTCTGATATCGAAATTATGAATCCGGATTTAGAAATTGCTCACTTAAATGGTGGTGTGGATTCTAAATTGTATATGGAACTTACCATTACAAAGGGAAGAGGCTACATTAGTGCTGACAAGAACAAAACAGAAGATACACCAATCGGTATCATTGCAGTAGATTCTATCTACACACCGGTAGAACGTGTAAACCTTACTGTAGAAAACACACGTGTAGGTCAGGTTACAGACTACGATAAACTTACTTTAGATGTTTATACAAACGGAACACTTGAACCGGATGAAGCAGTAAGCCTTGCAGCGAAAGTATTAAGCGAGCATTTAAATCTTTTCATTGATTTATCAGACGCTGCTCAGCAAGCAGAAGTAATGATTGAAAAAGAAAATGATGCACAGGAAAAGGTTCTTGAAATGAATATTGATGAACTTGAATTATCTGTACGTTCTTACAACTGCTTAAAGAGAGCAGGTATCAATACAGTTGCAGAATTGATTGATAGAACACCGGAAGATATGATGAAAGTTCGTAATCTTGGACGTAAGTCATTAGAAGAAGTATTAGCAAAATTAAAAGAATTAGGATTACAATTAAATCAAGAAGAAGAATAAAAGATTATTTGTGATGGTAGGCTAGGAACTGGCCGAACCTAACGCTTGTGGACATTGTGTAAGACGTTGTGTTATGTAATCGTATAGCCAATGCAGTAGTGGTAGAAGCAAGAAGCTCGGTCATTTGTTGCTGAGTAGTTCACTAAATAACTCAGATGGGCAGAACCGGTAAATCCAAAGTGTACGGCTTATGTCTTATCCGGAGTGGCAACAGACAGCAATGCTGTCATAACAAGAATATGACATTCGGTAAGTAAGACCAAAGAGCGTAGCCGGATGTACCACAAATGGAGGATAACAAAAATGGCAAAATATCGTAAATTAGGAAGAACTTCCGACCAGAGAAAAGCATTACTTAGAAACCAGGTAACAATGCTTTTAACACATGGAAGAATCGTTACAACAGAAGCAAAAGCAAAAGAAGTTCGTAAAATTGCAGAAGGCATCATTGCAAAAGCTATCAAAGAAAAAGATAACTTTGAAGAAGTTACTGTAAAAGCAAAAGTAGCTCGTAAAGATGCAAACGGCAAGAGAGTAAAAGAAGTTGTAGATGGTAAAAAAGTTACTGTTTATGATGAAGTAGAAAAAACAATCAAAAAAGATATGCCTTCTCGTCTTCATGCAAGACGTGAAATGCTCAAAGTTCTTTACACAGTAAAAGAAGGACAGGGCAAAAAAGCTAAAGAAGTAGATTTAGTTGCAAAATTATTTGATGAAATCGCACCAAAATACGTAGGCCGCAATGGTGGTTATACAAGAATCGTAAAAATTGGACAGCGTAAAGGTGATGGAGCTTTAGAAGTAGTTCTTGAATTAGTTTAATATTTGGCCTGAAATCTGGCTGTCGCGATAATAGTATGACCTGTTACCGCGGCAGTCTCTTTTTTGCGTAAAAATCACAAAGACCAAAAAAGTAAGATTTGGAGTTGCCGCAAGCAAATTACGACAACCCCGTATATAAACCGGAGGTTGAAAATGAGAGTGAAAAAATTGAATTATGTACATATTCGTGCAGTAGCAGTAGTATTATGTTTTACGTTAGTAGCAGGAATTTTAGGATTTGGAAATATTTCTGTAAAGGCAGATGAAAAAAAAGTAATACGTGTAGGTTATGATGTAAATGCCAGTTTTATAAAAGAAAATAATGGGGAGTATTCTGGATATGGAGTCGAATATCTGGAAAAAATAGCAGAGTATACAGGTTGGGAATATGAATATGTAGAATATCACAGATGGGCAAATTCATTAGAGAATTTGAAGATGGGTGAAATTGATTTAATTTGTACAGCTCATTATATGGAAGAACGTGAACAGTATTTTATTTATTCAGACATTCCATTGGGATATGAAGCAACTATATTATATGCAAAAGAAGATGCCGATATTGCTTATCAGCAATATGAAGCAATCAATGGTTGTGCTGTGGGTTTTTTAAGTGAAAGTTATGCAGCACAGGAATTTATTGCATATGCAAAAGAAAAAGATATACAATTTACACCTGTATATTTTGATGATGAAAATGATATGCTTCAGGCATTAAAAGATGGAGACGTTCAGCTTCTTGCAATTGGAAGTCGTTATGCAGCACCGCATATGAAGATGATAGACCGTCTGAGTGCGAATGCATTTTATTGTATAACGAATAAAGAAAATCCGGAGTTAATTGAAGAGATTGAAAATGTATTACAGCAGATGAAGTTTGAAAATCCGGAATTTGAAGGAAAATTATTAAATGAGTATTTTGGACATACGCATATGTCAGAATCACCATTATATACAATAGA
>JBGVLD010000040.1:0-6167 GCA_045124075.1 Agathobacter sp. | reverse complement strand
TGATCTTCGAAGTATAATCTGTTTTAGAACAGACCAAAAAACAATTTAAGAGATAATAAAGTGCGATACTTTTTTCGAGCCACGAAGCTGTGGATAAGGGGAGGAGTATCGCATTTTTTTATATAGCTAGATCTTTATGATCTGGCGAAAGAAGGTCTAAAGGACTTTACAAAATATAAAAAAGAGGAGGAAAACGTTATGACAGAAGAAATTATGACATTAGTTTCAGAGAACGTATTTGGTGTCTGGTTCCTAATCGGAGCAGCACTGGTATTTTGGATGCAGGCAGGATTTGCAATGGTGGAGGCAGGATTTACCAGAGCAAAGAACACCGGTAATATCTTAATGAAGAACTTAATGGACTTCTGTATCGGTACTGTTGTATTCATTTTAATTGGATTCTCTTTATTATTAGGAGAGGATCTGCTCGGTTTCATTGGAAAACCAGGATTTGATATTTTCACAGCTTATGAAAGCTTTGATTTCTCAAACTTCGTATTTAACCTGGTATTCTGTGCAACAACCGCAACTATCGTATCTGGAGCAATGGCAGAAAGAACAAAATTCTTATCTTACTGCGTATACTCTGGTGTAATTTCAGCATTAATTTATCCAATCGAAGCTCACTGGATCTGGGGCGGCGGTTGGTTAGCTCAGTTAGGCTTCCATGATTTTGCAGGATCCTGCGCAATCCACATGGTTGGTGGTATTTCAGCATTAATTGGTGCCAAAATTGTAGGACCTCGTATTGGAAAATTTACAAAAGACAAAGACGGAAAGATCACAAAAGTTAATGCATTCCCTGGACACAATATTGCACTGGGATGCTTAGGATGTTTCATTCTTTGGTTTGGATGGTATGGATTTAACGGAGCAGCTTGTACTTCTATTGATCAGTTAGGTTCCGTATTCCTTACAACAACAATTGCACCTGCAGTTGCAACAGTCGTTTGTATGATCTTTACCTGGATCAAATATGGCAAACCAGATGTTTCTATGTGCTTAAATGCTTCTCTGGCAGGTCTTGTTGCGATTACAGCAGGTTGTGACGTTACAGACGCTTTAGGAGCTATCATAATTGGTTCTGTAGCAGGACTGTTAGTAGTATTCGGTGTATGGCTCTTAGATTATGTACTTCATATTGATGATCCTGTAGGTGCCGTAGCAGTTCATATGATGAACGGTATCTGGGGAACAATTGCAGTCGGTCTTTTTGCAACACCTTCTGCACCAAGCAATGATCTTGCAGGACTTTTCTATGGCGGTGGATTTGATTTATTAGGAAAACAGCTTCTCGGTGTTCTTACTGTTGGAGCATGGGCAGCAGTTATGATGATGATTGTCTTCCTTGTTATTAAAGCAATCTTCGGACTTCGTGTATCTGAAGAAGAAGAAATCGTTGGTCTTGATATTAAAGAACATGGCCTTGCATCTGCCTACGCAGGATTCTCTATTATGGATATTTCCAATGGTATGACCATGGAAGTAAATGAAAATACAGACCTTGGAAGTTCCGATTATGAAACTGCTTCTCCGGCAGCAAAAGAAGCAGCAGTTAAAGTAGAAGCAATGCCAGTATCTGCAACCGGCATTTACAAGGTAGTAATTATCTCCAGATTGTCAAGATATGATCACTTAAAGAAAGCTATGAACGAGCTTGGCGTAACTGGTATGACAGTAACACAGGTTATGGGCTGTGGCATACAGAAAGGCGCTGGCGAGAAATACCGTGGTGTTGAAATGGATGCAACCTTACTTCCTAAGGTAAAAGTAGAAGTAGTAGTAAGCAAGATTCCAGTAGAAAAAGTAGTAGAAGCTGCCAAGAAATCACTCTATACCGGACATATCGGTGATGGAAAGATCTTTGTATATGATGTAGCACAGGTCGTTAAAGTACGTACTGGCGAAGAAGGAATGGCAGCTTTACAGGATGTAGAGTAATCTGCACTAATCTAATTGTGATTAGTGAATCTAATCCCCTTAGTTATAATATACATCAATTTCGGAAAAAGGCATGACCTATGGGTCATGTCTTTTTCTGTGGGTGAATATTGACAGCAGGCTCTCTGAAAAATTTAAACAACAAAAATCCCTTGGAGAGAGCGCTACTTCATTGCAGGCACTGATGGAACAGATTGGGGGAAATTGATAAGAAGGGCAGAACGTGTTGGCGTTCTGCCCTTCTTGTATAGAATCTAAATGAAGTTTGTAAAACTATGGTGTAGCACCAGTTCCCTGTGTGGTAGAATTGTCACTTGCTCCACCAGTGTTAGAACCATCTGTTCCGGTAGAACTTTCTGGGGTATCTGTGCCGGTATTTTCAGATCCTTCACCGGAAGTCTGAGAATTGTCAGGAACATCTGTGGTTCCAGCATTTTCTGAATTCGGGATATCTGTCACACCAGGAGTATCAGGTATCTGAATCGTGCTTTCATTATGAAGTGGACAAATCTGTTCTAACATAGTAGAAGGAAGTACATAAGTGGATTCAGTGGTTCCTTCTTCTGCGCCGCCTAAAATATAAACAGTTTCTGTTACCTGCTCAATTGGGCAGTATTCATTTGCCGGAAGTCCGCTCGCTGCACAGATAGAAACTTTAATGTGCATATCGCATGTGGTATCAGGAACGGTGCCTTTTGCAAAATATTCCGAATATATCATAGAACCTCTTGGATCGGCATCACACAGGTCTGTTTCTGGAAGCAGACCAGATTTCATACATACTTGTGCGGAGGTAATGCCGCTTGGCTTTTCGAAATCTTTATATTCCAGACCCTCATGAACTTTGCTCATGATTTCTTTCCAAATGTTTCTTGCATATGTGGTCTGTTTGCTGGACTGTGGAGAGTTATCATCATAACCACCCCAGATTACACAGGTATAATAAGGCGTAAATCCAGCAAAAAGGGAATCTCTACTGTTGGTAGTAGTACCGGTTTTTCCCGCTTGAGCCATGGAACTGCCGAAGTAAGCACGGGTTCCAGTTCCTTCAGTCATTACATCTTTCATGGCACTGGTTAAGAGCCATGCAGTTGATTCTTTGATAACCCGGTGGGTTTCCTGTGAAGTGTTATCCAGTATTACATTTCCATCATGATCGAGTACCTTGGTATAGAAGCTTGGTTCGATATATTCGCCTTCATTTGCAATTGTTGCATAGGCGGCAGTCAGCTCCAGATTGGTGACACCATTAGAGAGACCTCCTAAAGAAAGACCAAGGTTCTTATCATTTTCAGTAAGAGTTGTAAATCCAAAGCCTTCTGCGTATTCATACCCAGTACTTACACCAATTTGCTGAATCGTTTTTAAAGCTACAATATTAATGGAATCTGTAATGGCATCACGAATAGTTGTTAAACCGCGGAATTTGTTATCAGAGTTCTTATAACTCTTTGTTCCTACGGTAAATGGTGCATCGTCCTGTACAGAAGCAAGAGTGAGTTCACCGGTATCCAATGCAGGCGCATATGCTGTAATTATTTTAAAAGTAGAACCTGGCTGGCGAGTAGTATCAGTAGCTCTGTTCCAGGTACGATTTCCAACTTTCTCTCCTCTTCCCCCTACAATAGCTTTGACTTCACCAGTGGATTGATCCATTAAAGTGAGAGCAACCTGTGGTTGTAAAGTAATATAAACAGATTCGCTTCCTTCTACAAGAGTTCCGCCCTCTGCCAGAAGTTCCTGCTGATATTGCTCAATTGCTGTATAACAATCTTCTTCTGAATTATAGTTAATGGTAAAGTTCTCATTGCCTGTTTTCTTCTTATAATAAGAAAGCATGGTCTGGTTACTGTAACTTTTGGTAGTACCATCCGTATGTTTAATCTGGAACGACAACATAAAGGAGTATTT
The DNA here is from genome assembly GCA_045124075.1 of Agathobacter sp. Classification (GTDB taxonomy): domain Bacteria; phylum Bacillota; class Clostridia; order Lachnospirales; family Lachnospiraceae; genus Roseburia. The sequence goes on along the minus strand of JBGVLD010000040.1, from coordinate 2,315 downwards.
TGGTTTGGTAGGATAGTTGTCCAAATTATTCGCAGCGTTGTCACAGATTTCCTGCATCGCTGTGTCCTGGGTAGAATAAATGGTAAGCCCACCCTGATAAATTGCTTTGTAAGCTTCTGTTTCCGTATATCCTAGCTTGTCTACCAAATCATTGTATACATCGTCAATAAGAGCATCCACAAAATAGGAATTTACGGAACTATCTTCCTGGGAATTGTGTTCTGCAATTCTGGAATAAACATCATCCGCCAGAGCTTCGTCATATTCTGCCTGGGAAATATAGCCCTCTTTCTTCATATTATCTAATACTTTCTGGCGTCTTTTGGAATTGTCTTCTGGATGAGTAATAGGGTTGTACTTATATGGGTTCTGGGTAATACCTGCAATAACTGCACATTCGGATAAGGTTAATTCTGAGACATCTTTTCCGAAATATTTATTGGATGCAGCCTGAACACCTAAGGTGTTGGCTCCCAGGTTAATAGTGTTTAAGTAATTTTCCAGAATCCACTCCTTATTGTTGACCTGTTTCTCCAATTCCACTGCAAGATATTGTTCCTGAATCTTACGCTGTAAACTTTCTATAAAAGAACTTTCGCTTGTCCAGGTGGTAAGTACATTGTTCTTGATCAGCTGCTGAGTAATGGTACTGGCACCCTGAGAAAAACTTCCCTGTTGCAGACCAACAACAAAAGCACGGGCAATTCCTTGTAAGTCAATTCCGTTATGTTCATAGAATCGGGAATCTTCAATGGCAACAAAGGCATGTTGCAGATGAAGGGGAATTTCATTAATGGTAACATATTTTCGGTTTGCACCGGATGCAACTAAAGTTGCAGTTTCTGCTCCGTCGCTGGATAGGACCGTGGTGGAATATCCGGTTGGGACAACATCAATACTGGAAATGTCTGGTGCGGAATCAATAATTCCTTTCATAACACCAACTCCAGCACAAATACCAATGGTACCTATTACAAGAATGCAGAGAAGAACCAGTTTCCCGAAGGACAACTTTACTTTGTTCTTAATCTTCTTGGGCTTTGAGTCAATCTCAGCCTCCCTGCGGCGGGTCGATTGTTTTCCGTAATTCATATATAGCCTCCTTACAATATAAGTATGATTTCTTATGTAAGGCATACGAAAAAGGTATGCTTATTCGATATTATACCAAAAATATTATAAAATAGGAAGAATAAATTGAATTTGCTGTGATTTGTATGCTACTATAGTATCGATAAAAAGGCATGGCAAATGCAAATACGCTAGAATTGTTTGTCGTAAAATGGAAAAGAAAGACAGGAGTTTAAAATGAAAGAATTACAGGATTTGGGATATAAAGTTGTTTATGAAGGTGGCGAAGGAGAAATCGTAGAGAAGAAGTCACGGTTTATTGCTACAGTGCGTCCTGTGGAGACGGAAGAAGAGGCTGTATCTTTTATCAATGAAATGAAAAAAAAATACTGGGATGCCAGACATAACTGTTCTGCCTTTGTAATTGGAAGCAGACAGGAGCTCACCCGTTGTTCTGATGATGGAGAACCAGCCCAGACAGCAGGAAGACCAATGTTAGATGTACTTTTAAAGGAAGGAATTACAAATGTAGCAGTAGTTGTGACCCGATATTTCGGAGGAGTGCTACTTGGAACGGGGGGATTGGTAAGAGCATATCAGAAAGCAGTGCAGGAAGGACTGGCAAAAAGCAAGATCATTACAAAGCAGATGGGGGCACAGCTTTGTATTGGAACAGATTACAATGGCCTTGGAAAATTACAATATCTTTTTGGGCAGAATCATATTTCTATTTTAAATACAGAATATGGAGTAGATGTAGTAATTCGTGTTTTGGTACCAATTAGTCAAAAAAGTTGGTTGGAAAAGGCAGTTACAGAGCAGACCAATGGAACTGCAAAACTTTCCTGGGGAGAAGAAGTAATCTATGCAGAGATTGACAAAGAAGTCATGATTTTCTAGTTTTTGACAAAGAAAATTGAGCGGGAAGAATCCCCATTTTATGGGAAAAAACGGGAAAAAATTTTATTTTTGAAAAAAAATTAAAAAAAATTGAAAAAAAGTGTTGACTTTCTTTGGATGCTGCCGTATAATCCTATTTGTGTCAAGGACATGGCACAAAAAAACAAAATAAAACCTTCGGGGTGTGGCTCAGTTTGGCTAGAGCGCCTGGTTTGGGACCAGGAGGTCGCAGGTTCGAATCCTGTCACCCCGACTGATATGCGGGTGTAGTTCAATGGTAGAACACCAGCCTTCCAAGCTGGATACGTGGGTTCGATTCCCATCACCCGCTTTGATACTGTAAA
>JBGVLD010000039.1:0-105804 GCA_045124075.1 Agathobacter sp. | reverse complement strand
CGCTAACTTTATAAGGTATAAACAAGGTTTACAGTCAAGTCTTTTTTGCAAAATATATGCGTAAACTTCAAATTCGCATTTCATTTAAATCGATCTTATCTCCTTGCCATCTAAACATTAGTGTTAGCATCTAATTAGCACAATTTAAAATGAGACATTCCTCACAACCCTTGTTATAATAACATGTGGGAGGATCTCATTATGTCACGCAAGAAAACCCATCACAGCAAGCAGTTCAAGTTGGATGCTGTCAACTATCGAAAAGAACATCCGGATCTCACTCAAGTCGAATGTGCCAAAAACCTTGGTATCGGAGTTAGTACCCTTGCTAAATGGGAAGCCCTATTCCGAGACAATGAAGGCGACATTCCTGTTAGAGGTTCTGGTAATTACGAATCCGATGAAGCAAAGGAAATCGCACGTCTTAAGCGCGAACTTCGCGACGCTCAGGATGCCCTTGATGTGTTAAAAAAAGCCATCGGCATTCTGGGAAAAGATTAACAGAAGCTATCTATACCGAAGTTTCTGCAAAGGTAGAGGCATCTAAAGTCACCGGACGCCGCGTCTCTATCTCTGGAATGCTGAAATCTTTAGGCGTTTCCCGCTCTGGTTACCGTGCTTTTCTTAATCGTAAAGTTTCACCCACACGGCAAAGAAAAGCTGCTATAAAAAAACAAATCCAACGTATTTATGATGACTCTAACCAGAACTATGGCGCTCCTAAAATCACAAAAGAACTCCGCAAATCCGGAGAATCTATTTCTCAACGCACCGTTGGAAAGTATATGCATGAGATGGGAATCAAAGCCCAATGGGTTAAACCATGGACTACTACCACCCGCGATTCTGATTTCAGCAAAGAGCTGCATAACATACTTGACGAGCAGTTTAATCCAGACCGTCCTAACGCTGTATGGTGTACGGATATCACCTACATCTGGACTACAGATGGTTTTGTATACCTTAATTGTATTATGGACTTATATTCCCGTAAAATCATTGCCTGGACACTTGCTGATACACTTGAAGTATCCACAGTGATTTCTACCATTGATAAAGCCAAAGCCTCTCGTGATACCGATATGCCTTTAATCATTCATACTGATCGTGGATGTCAGTACGTTTCCGAAGCTTGGCGTCAGGCTACCGAAGGAATGACCCGCAGTTATTCTCACACCGGTTATCCTTATGATAATGCCTGCATTGAATCTTTTCATTCACTGATAAAACGTGAATGGTTGAACCGCTTTACGATTCGTAATTACCGGCATGCTTACTCATTGGTTTTCGAATACATCGAAACCTTTTACAACACTGTCCGTATACACAGTCATTGCGACTACCTGTCACCTAATGACTATGAAAAACTGTATATGAGGGCTGAGAATCTGCCGGCAGCTTAGCTGGCAGAACTTCTCATTTTATTTTGTACTAAATCTTGACACAGGACCATTTGCAAAGAATGCTAGTTGTTCCTCCTTGCTCATCTCAATGTCTAAAAATTCCATTCTTATCCCATAATTCGTTGGTGTATTCAATATAGTCGCAATACGCTCCAAATGATAAATCTGTATATCAATACTTGTATTTATTTCTGCTAATTCTTTTCTTTCCCCTAATCGCAATTCTTGGTTCGTAACAAAAGCAATTCCATTGGCACCATTTTTGTTTATTCCTTCTAAGTCATGCAAAAACTTCTTTTTTATTTCAGCAAAATCTTGCTGGCCTCTTGGGAAATATACTGCGCCAATCCACTTTTTTGCTTGATATGATAATACCATATCCTTCAACCCATCTTTTCCACCAAGTGGATGCGATGGGTCGACATTTCTAAATCCTTCACCACTCAATATTATAGCTGCCAAACGTTCAGCCGGAGTCTGTCCTTTATCCCATTCAAGCAACCTGTACCATGTTTCTCTTCCATCTGGTCTACGCATATGTTCACTTCCCCTTCTCACCATTTAAGATATAACTTCACACTTCTGTGCATCATCCATAGCCAAAGAAATAATTTTACCATGACAACTACATTTTACTACATAATATTCGTCAGCCACTGTTCTAACATGAACCTCAAAACTTCCCCCTCGGATTCGTTTTAAATACACTATTTGACAATCTGCTTTATCTACATTCGCCATTTTTGAGAAATTATGATAAAATTTACTGACTTCAAAATATACAATTTGCTTACGTTTTTGTTCGTTATTTGCCCTTTCCTTCTTCCCGAGCATCTTCCACAAAAATTTTCCTAATTTTATAAGAAAGCTTTTTGTAATATCCCATATTAAGCCACCAATAAACACCATAAGCCATGGATGACTAGATGCCCATACAACTATTGCATCAAATCCACTTGCCCCACATTCATATCTAGAAAGTTTATAAACAAAACATTTACTCAGTTCAGGATAACATGGTACATCTGCATTACCTGGATCAAATTCTTCAACACATAATACTTTAGGTTCTTTCGCCGGGAAATGGGGGCTGTTGGTTCTCGGAATACCATTAATTCTTTCGATAATTTCTGACGAAATGTCAAAAAAGCAGTATATGTCCCAAAACATCAAGTTATTACCAACTTCCAATACTGAATGAAATCCATCATACAATTGCAATCTACTATCAATCTCTTCAATCTCAAGGTCCGTTTCTATTGTTGTTTTGTACTTAAGTACCCTTTCCTCTGTATCATGATTTTCATTGTACACAGAAAACAAAATTTTCATATTGTTCTTCTCCTTATCTTAGGTCAATTATTTTACAAGTCATATATCGCTAGTTTTGAACTCCCCACATCATTTGATCAAATTCTCCTGTATCATGATACTTATCTTCTTTTTTTATCTTAAGTTCGAATAATCTCTGAAAGTATGCTACAAATTTTCTATCAAACAATAACCGTTTTCTTATAATCTTTTCTGACAAACCCATTTTACTCAATACCACTACCCTAAAAAAAGTCTTATAGCAGTAATTAACTGCTTGCAATTCATCTATAGTTAATATAGGTTTTACTTCTTTTGATGCGTGTGTATATACATCTCTATCATTTATTATCTTACCAATAATTTTCTCACTTGCTTCTTTAGCTTTGGTTTTTGATAATCCTGAAATAATTTGAATACTTCCTAGTGTAAATTCGTTCATACACTTTCTGAAATTCTGCCCATTGTAAAATGTATATTTCTTTACAAATGTCCTATCTTCCTCGTCCAGTTTCTCCATAATCTCGTTCTTTTTATTATTAAACTCTACTTCTTCACTCTCACCAATCTTCGCCCTCTGAAAGCCCTCCACAACTTGCATAACCTTCAAGAATTTATTGTATGTGCTTATTTTTATTTCCTCGTCCAAAAGTATTTGCTTATAGGATTCACAAGCCAACATACTCTCATCCTGGATCTTATAAAACACAGAAATAGCCGAGCCAATACCCTCTTCAAAATCAGAAATCTTAAAAAGCGCTTTTCGTAGGTAAGACCTAGTATCAAAGTTTGATTGCAATGAATTAAGTTTATTCTTAGGGAAATTACATAATCCTACTGTCTTAATCGAATGTTCGCCATGACTCAAGTACACATCCCCTATTGTAATAATCTCGCCTGATAGAATCTCAAAAAACAAACAAATGCTATGTATTAATTCATGAATTTCACTTATATCTCTTTCCTTGCCACCCGAATATTGAATCCTGCCATACATTGATACACGTAGCACATCATGTTCATGTGTTATTGAAGGAGCAACAAAATATGAGAATCCATGACCTACCATTTTGGAGACAACATCACCTTTTATATCACATTCCACCCTCGGAAATGTTAATTCATCATAATTTATTTGATATGGATACACACCTAGCAACTCCGTGCTCTCTGTGATTTCGCAATTAATTCCACTAAATCGCATTTCCTGAGAAGGACTCCACAAATAATCGACCAACATCAAAGACGACATATACTCCAAATTAATTTTGCTTTCATTATAATCTGAACCGATTCTAGACGAACCTCTAACCAACTGGCACTCTGCTATGGTTATATATATTGCTTCACACTTAACAACAATATTTACAAAAGCCTCATTTCTGACTTTATCATAAATTCTACGTTCTACTTCTTTTATTGTAATCCTTGTTATGCATTCCTCATCTACCACCAATTCAGAAAGATAATCAACTTCTTCACCATTTATACTTACCACGCGGCATGCATACGTAGTATTCTTTTCTATATCCATGAAATCCTCCTTTCCTAAAATCACATATTTATTTGTGACTTATCCTACTTGATTATTCCCCTTTATCCCTGCATTTCCACAACGCCATAGGATGTTTTTCAATGTTTTTACATTCAGCAGTATCTCCAAATATAAGTTCCGGACAATATCTACCTTCTGCAAACGCTTTCCAAAACTTCTCTTCCTGTTCTGTCGTCCTCAAAATAGATGCAAGATATTCGCATACCTTTTTCTGTGCCATCTCCAAGTCAAATTTTTCACCCTTGCGGAGCACCGGGTTCAAATCTCGTTTAATCTGTTGCTTAGAGACATTCCCCACATTATCAAGTTCGAATTTCTCCGGTGGGTATTCTGCTCCGATAGCACTGTAGAACACTGCACATTTGCGGAGTATCGCTTCTTCGCTTTCATCAAACAATCCGTATTTAACCATGTTATACATATCATACAAATCTCGCGGTGCAGTCCTCGTAAACAAAGCTACTGTTTTGGATGCAAATATTTCCAAAGGTGCCACTGAAAGTACAGTAATCTTCTCTTCATTCCAAGGCAACTTTACCTTTCTTCTTGCCACAGGCAATACATGACAACGAAGCATATAATTTATTTCGATTTTTATATTATCCTTCACACCACCGCAATTTACATATTCGTACACAAAAGAATCCAACGCATGATAATTCTTTGATTTGGGACTCAATGTATATCCATTTGCATTCATATACTTGCTGATTTTGTCTGTAATAATATCCCTGTCTGCAAGCATTTTCTCTCTGTCGATACTTCTGCAATAGTCTAAATCAATATCTACCGATAATCTTGGCAAGTCAAAAATCGTAAGATTAATCGCCGTTCCGCCCTTCAAGGCAATCGCCTCTGACAAGAGTTCATCCGATTCCATAAACCTAAGCACATCCGCCAAACGGCAAACCTTCTCCAATGTATCTCTTACGAAGCCTAATTCTTTTGCCATTCTGCCGAATGTCAATCTATCCAATTGCATCATAATCCCCTACCCCTTTATCTATTAGTCCCTTTAATGATGATGGCACATAAAGTTTCCATCGTTCACAATACACATTATTCTGCGATTCTTTCATCAAATATCTCTTTGCCTCAGAAGAATGTGCTTCACACTCCGTAAAAAATACTTCTGAAAATCTAAATTCTTCTTTTAATTCCTCAAAAATATATCCACACTTCTGATACAAAAATCCATTATCATTTCTGGCAAGACATGCTAGCACCTTCTGTTCATTTAATCCCGGAACCAATATCATGCATCTTATTACTTCTTCCAGCCCCGCTATCTTTTCAAAGTCACGTATGCTATCTACCACTGTCTGTTCCATGGATGTAATACGCATATTGCCTTGCTGTATCACCTCTATCTCAGGCTTACGTTCTACTCGACGATACACCACACCATCATATTCAAAGTCCGAAAACCTCTTATCTGTCGCCACAAAACATTCATAGAACACTTGACTTCCGTATCCATAGACCTCAAAAGCACTATGATGTGTGATACAAGCATCCTCAAACAAATTAGAGCCTATCTGATAACGCGAAAGAACCGGCTGTTTTGTCTCTAAGCTGATTACCACATAAAAATCTCTTTTTACTTTTTCTATAAGTCCTTTTTTCTGATATTCATAAATTATCAGATTTGCCGCACTTGATGTTCCAACTATTTCTGTAAGTTCTTCTCTTGTAAAACATCCCTTCTCCAACAAATTTTCATAATGTTTCATTCTATATCGCCTCATGTTTTAATTTTTGCACAAAATATTATATTTTCCTAATACTTTGTGTGTTTTTCAAAATTTCAATTTTAATTTTATCACATAGTATTAGGAATAGCAAATACTTTGTGCATTTTTCAAAACAGACTGTAATAAAGCGACGGTGAGATGGTAAAAATATCATCTCATCGCCGCTTTGTTGAAATATATGTATATAATTATTACGGTGAATATAATTTAACTATGTCTTCCAACGAACTCGTAAAATTCACTTAATAAATCCAACATCATTTTCGTAATATTATGGTTTAAAAAAGATTTTTTATTAATCCCACTTTTCTCCAATGACTCAAACAACCTTGCATTAAAATGAAATTCATCATTCTTTCTAAGAAATGTTTCCACATCATATTTCCCAAGCACCTCTTTATTACAAAGACGATAGAGCACAAATGCCACACTCATTTTGTATCGCATATCTTCTATGTGTGCAATATCTTTCATATTTTCAGATAATAGCGATATATAATGTAATGCAACCGGATACCTAATATATGGAATACACTGGTATTCTGTACATGATATAATTACATCAATCGCTTGTTGAATACATCCAAACACCAGCATAAAGAAATTGTAAGAATCGTGCTTGGTATCATCTACCATATATTCTGTTTCCAGCATCGCCCTGTTAAATCTTTCTTCAAGGGATAAAGTCCTATCATCACACTCTGAAAATAGTACCAATTCGCCAATATCCTTGCGCGCATGCTGTACAACATCTTGAATTGTAACACACTTTTCGAAGTAGTCATTCAAGGTATCTATATCTTCAAACAAACTACAAAATGCTTGTCTTCCTACATCCATTAGTTCATCGCTTCTACTTGACTGATTAAATAATCTTAATGGTAAAATAAGTATATTGTTCTTACAATTCTCAATTATTTTAATATTGTCTTCAGCCGTTCGAATAACTTGCTCGTACAACATACTTGCATCTTTCTCGTTACTCATTTTACTGCATATCTCAGAATATTTGCTTAACGGATCATCCAAAACATGTTTCTTACCAATAAGCATGAACGGAAGATGCTCATTATCATCATAGTCCATATATGTCGCTGCTGTAAAAACATAACTTTCATCACTTGAAAAGATATATCTTAAATACAACAACACCTTGTCCATATGTCGCACCCAAAATAAGTTTATTTCATCCAATGCTTCCAAGGAATGGGTAGACTTGAGTTTTGGTAGCAATGATGATAACAGTGTTTTATAGTCCTCTTGTATACGAACCATCTCATTCATCAATAGGTTTGAGTTCAAAATTAATCACCTCATCTAATAACTTCTGTGGAATTCCGTAGAGTTCATCTAAATAGAGCAACATTTTATTCATTACCATGATACAATCTGGCAAAACTGATTTTAACCTATTAGCATCCTCTACATCTGGTACGCAATGATACTTATGGGCCGGATTTGTACATTTCAACATCGATGTCTCTCTAATAGCTCCCCATAACCCATGTTCAAAAGAAGAATCATAATCATAATAAAGACCAAAAAGGTCTTTCTCATTAACACTTTCTGCTTTTAAACGTATATTCTGATTATCAAAATATCTTGTATCCATATTAATAAATTCTTCCTCTTTAAATTCGTTTACAAGAGCTTCAATAAATATTGGATCAAAATGTGACTCCTCTGAGGCTGTGTTTTCTCTATGTCTTGCCAACACCAACTTATATAGACCTAAACCATACAACTGGTAATCTCTCCATATATTTTCATGTGAGTTCTCATTCTTCACAAGATATTTTATCATTATATGATCTTCGATAAGCACACGAATGCAACTTCTGCCTGAAATTGAATTAAAAAGATTATGTTCGTACGCTTCTTTAAATCTTTTATAAGAATAAATCGCTATTCCTAATATTACATTCATCTTTTCATCCAATGGTGAAACTTCTTTAAATAACTCTGTGAGATACACAAATACTTCGTGTATACTCTTCATGTATAAATCAACATCTCTTTTTTCTTCCAGAAATTCAAATGAATAAATAGTACATTCTGTCATTTCGCTGATACACCTCCAAAAATCTTTTAAAAAGTCTACATTTGCTTTTTCAAATTCAAGTAATAGCAACTCTAATGAGCGTACATTTGGCCGAATCATTCGCATTCTCTCATCGCTATGAGGCAAATGCGGATAATCCATAAACATCTCCACTTGGTCTCGTTGAAGATGTACTCGCCCTGAAATCAATGTAAAATACAATGCTACAAATCGTATATCCGTCGACTCGTTTGTTTGGTGCCCCATAATATTATTCATAGTATCTATGATACTACTACACCTATCTTCTACGGATATATCTGAACAATGAAAATATTTTGTAAATGCTGGGGCTTTAGTCACAGTAAGAAATATAGTTAATGGTGCAAGAGCTTCTCTTGTAATATAATTAGTCATAAATAAATATAACTTTTCTTGAATTTCTTGGTTCAAATTTAGTATCTCTGACATTCTTGCAGTATACATCTGAGGAGCCAGTTTATGTAGTTCTTCAATAATATAATATAATTTCTCCAAACCAGTTTCACGACCATAATATTTCAAAATCATTCCCATCCAAAGATATTCTGGCATACGTCCATAAGTCCATGATTTATCATCTTCCATTTCTCTCATCATAGGTAATGAATTAAAAGGGGTAATAAACTTTCCCTTTTTAAAAACATGTTCTGACAATTTGCTCTTTTGCATCTACACACATCCTCTACTTGTTTCATATTTACTCTATATTTTACACTATCTTTTCAATTAGTTCCATACTACCAAATATAGTACTCCCCCCCAACGCACAAAACCCACGTCCCCGCCTCCCGGCAAGCACATGGGTTTCTACACCATTTCAATATGATATTTGACGTCTCCGTCCCCAAATCAGCTACAATCTACTACACCATTTACTACACCATTTCGGTGTGAAATTACACCAATTTGCGATAAATTACGATACATCTGATTTTTCTTCAAAAGCCCGCAAGCCCTTGAAAATACTGGATTTATCGGCATTCTAGGAAGTCTGGAAATCATGCAAGCATAAATTCAATAAATTCCTGCTTGTAAGCTTCCATTGTCTCTTGACCTCCTGTATTTACGGGCTTTTCGCCGGTTTTACTTTTCCTAATTCTTTACCATTAAGGGATCTCTCCATCTGTGCCTTCTTTCTAGACTATAGTTAGATAAGGAAACATCAAATATGCCATCTATACTACCATAAAACCTTGAATTGTTCAACCATTTCAGCGTGTCGTTTGATATATATCAGAAATACATCAATGCTACATTCCAACGCTATTTTCCATCATAAGTTTGCACCTCTTTTCACAAGTTCAATCAAATGCTCAATTTTCATTTCGCCTAACTCCTGCTTATCAATCTCAGCATCTCTTTGTCTTACAGATACCGACTTATTATTCTGCTCATTCTCACCTACAATAATCATATACGGAACTTTATCCATTCGAGCTTCACGAATCTTATACCCCAGCTTTTCACTTCTATTATCCATCTCTACTCGGATATCATTTTCGTTAAGACACTCTGCTACTTTCTTCGCATAATCATTATACTTATCTGAAACAGGTAAAATCTTAACCTGCACCGGTGCAATCCATGCCGGGAATTTACCTGCGTAATGTTCTATCAAAATACCAATGAAACGTTCAATAGAACCGAACACAACTCTGTGAAGCATAATTGGACGATGCTTTTCTCCGTCTGCACCAATATAATCAATATCAAACCTCTGCGGAAGTTGGAAATCAAGCTGAATCGTTCCACCTTGCCATGTTCTACCTATGGAATCTTTTAAGTGAAAATCAAGTTTCGGTCCGTAGAATGCACCATCACCTTCATTTACCACATAGGATTTCCCCATTCCTTGCACTGCTTTTTCCAGTGCTTCCGTAGCCAAGTGCCAATCCTCATCACTTCCTATGGAATGCTCCGGTCTCGTTGACAATTCTATCTCATACGAAAAACCAAACTTTTGATACACCTCATCAATAAGACGCATAACTCCTTGTATTTCATCCATTACCTGGTCTTCTCTCATAAGAATATGAGCATCATCCTGCGTAAAAGAACGTACTCTCATAAGACCATGTAATGTTCCGGATTTTTCATTACGATGTACAAGCCCAAGCTCGCCCATTCTCATAGGAAGTTCTTTATATGACCTTGGTTCCAGTTTATACACCAACATTCCTCCCGGACAGCTCATCGGTTTTATCGCATAATCATCATCTTCTACCTTAAGAGAATACATTGAACCTCTATAAAAATCCCAATGACCTGACGTTTCCCAAAGGCTTCTCTCCAACATAATCGGCGTAGATATTTCCACATATCCATCTCTTCGATGAATTTTTCTCCAGTAGTCAATAGCAGATTCTTAAGTACCATACCCTTTGGTAAAAATACCGGCAGGCCTGGACCTTCATCAAAAATTGTAAATATTCCAAGTTCCTTTCCCAACTTTCTATGGTCTCTCGCTTTTGCCTCTTCCACCATATGCAGATATTCTTCCATCTGCGATGCTTTTGGAAAAGAAATGCCATAGATTCTCGTAAGCATTGGATTCTTTTCATTTCCTCTCCAGTATGCATCGGCTACTGACAAAAGCTTAATAGCCTTAAACTGACATACATTAGAGATATGTGGTCCTGCACAAAATTCCTCATATTCCCCCCTGCTTATAAAAACTAATTCTCTCCCCCTCATCCAATTCCTCAATCAACTCAATTTTATACTTTTCACCTGCATTTTTCATGAAGCTAATAGCTTCTTCCTTGGATTTTTCAAAGACTTGTAAGGAGATAGATCCCTTTACTATCTTTCGCATTTCTGCTTCGATTGCCTTTATATGCTCTTCTGAAAATGAAAATTCAAACTCAAAATCATAGTAAAATCCATTTTCAATTGCCGGACCAATTGCGCATTTCGTTTCCGGATACAAACGTTTTACCGCCTGTGCAAGCACATGCGCACTCGTATGCCAAAATGCTTTTTTACCCTCCTGTTCTTCAAAGTTTACTTCTACAATTTCTCCATTTTTTCGTAGAACCTTCATAAATTGTTGCTCCTTTCTTTTAAGCGTATTATTTGGCAACAACATAAGAAAAGCACCCGTAAGACCATAATAAAATAGTCTTAAGGGTGCCTTTAGCACGGTTCCACCTTAACTTTTCACTTCAGATTCTATAATAACTTTTTGTTATTGTCAATTTCATTAAACCGTATTTTTATTGTTATCTACATCATAATTACTATTTTGTATCAGTATGGCAGCCGGAACAGTTTTCACTATTACTCTCGGCAGTGCTGCCACATCCACCACTACAGCCTGAACTCTTACTGCGTGAACATGCGCCAGCTGCAGGACAGCCAATACATTTTACCCCACGCTTTTTCTCTTTCACGATGTAAAATACTGCTGCGCCTATAATAGCTACGAGAACTGCTACAATAATGAAATCTTCCATACTGACACCTCCTTATGTATTAGAAATATGAAACCTGTCTTAAGCTACCTTTTTTAAAGCATATTCTGCAGCAAGACTCTTATTTGTTCTTATAATTAAGCCAACTACTACAGCAACCATAGCAATTACTGCGATTAATCCAGGAACAAAACCAGCTCCAAGAGTTCCAGTTGTAACTAATGTACCAATCTGGTATACCAGGAATGCAACTGTATAACCTGTTCCAAGCTGAAGAGCGATACCGCCCCATAACCACTTCTTGCTCTGCATTTCAGAGTTCATAGCACCTAAAGCGGCGAAACAAGGTGGTGTAAATAAGTTAAACATTAAGTATGCTAATGCAGCAACTTTTGTTAATCCCATTGCTACTGCAACTTCGTTTGAACCACCAACTAATGCTAATTCGTCTACATCAATAAAGTTTGTTAAGCCATAACAAACAGCCAATGTACCAACAACGTTTTCTTTTGCAATGAAGCCTGTAACAGCAGCTGCTGCTAACTGCCATGCTGCAAAACCTACGATAGGAACTAATAAAACAGCAACTGGAGATGCAATTGACGCAAGGATAGAAGTATTTTCCATTCCCTCTTCTACAAGCTGCAGTTTCCATGTAAATGACTGCATAATCTGGACAACTGTGTTACATACAAGGATGATTGTACCAGCCTTGATAATATACGCTTTACCACGAGAACACATAGAAATAAAAGCTCTCTTTACACTTGGAAGCTTATACTCTGGAAGCTCAATGATAAAGAATGATTTTCTGTACTTATGTCCTGTAATCTTATTTACTAATAAAGCACCTAATAAAATAAGAACAATACCTGCAAAGTACATTAAAGTACCTACCCATTTTGCATCTGAGAAAAATGCGCCTGCAAAAAGTGCAATAACAGGAAGCTTCGCACCACATGGCATAAATGGTGTCAGCATCGCAGTCGCTCTACGTTCTCTTTCATTACGGATGGTACGGCAAGCCATGATTCCAGGGATTGCACATCCTGTACCAATTACCATAGGAATAACAGATTTTCCTGAAAGACCAACTCTTTTGAAGATTGGATCTAATACAACTGTTGCACGTGCCATGTAACCGCAATCTTCTAATAATGCGATTAAGAAGTACATTACCATTACTAATGGAAGGAAACCTACAACGGCACCTACACCACCAATAATACCATCAACAATAAGTGACTGTAAGAATGGATTTGCATTTACCAGCTTTTCGGCTACCCAACCCTGGAAGCTCTCAATCCATCCAACTAATGTATCTGCCAAGAATGGTCCAAGGCTTGACTGTGAAATATTAAATACCAGGAACATTACACCGATAAAAATGATAATACCAAGAATCGGATTTGTAATGAAGGCATCAATCTTATCCTGAACATTCTTATTTTTTGTTAATACTTTACGGGTTTCAACGTCTTTTACAATCTTATTTGTAAACTCAAAACGTTTTCTATCTGCTGCTTCTACTTCAGCCTTATCCTGTAAATTGATATCTCCCTGAACATATGGAGCCTTCTGTTCTTTTCCTTTCAAAGATACAGCAGCCTTGATTACATCTGCTAAACCTTTGTCACTGGTAGAAACTGTATTCACAACAGGACAGCCTAACTTTTCAGCTAAAGCTGATGCATCGATTTTGGTTTCTTTCTTTTCATTAATATCACTCTTATTCAAAGCTACCACTACAGGAATTCCTAATTCCATTAACTGTGTAGTAAAGAATAGGCTACGGCTTAAGTTTGTAGCATCCACAATGTTGATAATTACATCTGGATTTTCATGCTTTACATAGCCACTTGTGATACTTTCTTCTGAAGTAAATGGAGACATGGAGTATGCACCTGGTAAATCTACCGCGATCAATTCCTCTGTTCCTTCGTAGTAACTTTTCTTAATTGGACTTTCTTTCTTGTCTACAGTAACACCAGCCCAGTTACCAACATGTTCATTTCTTCCGGTAAGGGCGTTGTACATGGTGGTTTTACCACTGTTTGGATTACCTGTTAAAGCAATTCTCATTTTTCTTCCTCCTCATAAAATAATTAGTTTGCTTTTACTAAACTAAATCATAGCCATCTAACCAAGGATAGGTAAGACTAACCATATAGCAAAAATATAGATGGCGAATCATCGCCACTATATTATTATTGCTTCCGCCAACTGATTATCAATGGTGTATCTGCCATCTTTAATAGAAACAACACATCCACTTTTTTTGCGGGAAACCACAGTAATTGGCTCACCAGCATAACATCCAAGTGAAAAAAGAAATGCGTCCACTTCTTCGTCATCCGTCAGTATCTCTTTAATAATATACTCTTCTTCAATCTGTGCTTCTGTTAAATTCATGCCATCCTCCTATTTTCCGGGCAACAATTAGTTTTCACTAACCGAGGATAGTATAGCACTACCATATGATTCTGTCAAATATTATTGAAAAATTTTCCAGCTGACATATAAAATGACTTCTATTTACTTGGCATTACTTGCAGCAATCTTCACTTTGCTCCACAAATTACTGATAATCTTTCTGGTGTCTTCGTTATAGACAAAGACTTCGTCTTTGTCATTATCGGTTCTTGGAATGTATGCATTGATTCCTTCATAATCACCATCTGCACCGGATAGTTCATCCATAACTTCCTGATTGGCAGAGGTATAGCCTACATAACTGGAGTTATCGTATGCGCCTTCATAACTTGTAACAAAGTTGATAAATTCATGGGCAAGTTCCGGATTTTTTGCATTTGCTGGAATAACCATAGCGTCAGACCACTGATTCGTTCCCCCTTCTGGTAAATAGAATCCCATGTTCTCATTTTCGCTCATGACGTATGTGGCATCACCAGAATAGATTAAGCCCAATGCTTTTCTTCCCTGAGCCATATTATCAATGATCTCATCTGTTACAATCTCCGGTTCCATGGTTTCTACACACTGAACCAGCCAATCGTATGCTTCGTCGATTTCTTCCTGATTTTCCGTATTCATGGAATATCCTAATGCTTTTAATGCCATCATAAAAGAATCTCTCTCTGAATCGTAGAGATAAATATCTCCCTTATATTTCTCATTCAGAAAAATATGAAAGCCCTGTTCTTCCAGATCTTCCATATCTACTTTTGTTTTATCATAAACGATCCCAACGGTTCCCCAGAAATAAGGAATGGAATATTCATTTTCTATATCATATGGAAGCCCTACCACTGCCTCAGTCAGATTTTCCATACAATCCAGCTTGGAGTGATCTAAGGTCTGAAGAAGCTCTTCTTTAATCAATCTTTGAATCATATAATCACTTGGCACAAGTATGTCATAGGCTTCTCCATTCGCCACCTTAATATACATCTGCTCATTGGAATCAAAATTTTCCATAACCACCGTAGCCCCGGTCTGTTCCTCGAACATGGCAACCAGATTTTCTCCGGTATATTCTCCCCAATTATACACATAAAGGGTCTGGCCTTCATAAGGAAGCGCAGATTCTTTTCCACCCAGATTGAAAATACCAATTACCAATGCCAGAATGCAGACTGCTGCAACTGCCGGAACGAAAATCTTGTGCTTTGCAATCTCCGTCTTTTTCTCTCGTTTTGCCAGAAACATTGGTGCCACATTGATAATAACCAAAGCCACCGTAATAATCACTACTACTAAGGTGGAAATGGCGTTAATACTTGGATTGACACGTTTGCTCATAGTGTAGACCATAATACTTAGATTCTTGACACCACTTCCTGTTACAAAATAAGAAATGATAAAATCATCTACAGACATGGTAAATGCAATAAGTGCGCCTGACACAATTCCAGGTGTAATTTCCGGTACAATAACTTTTGTTAAAGCCTGCCATGGAGTAGCCCCCAGATCCATTGCCGCATCTGCCAGATTCGGATCTAGCGAACGAATCTTAGGCATAACAGACAGCATAACATAAGGAATACAAAAGGCAATATGGGCAAGCAGCATAGTCACATAACCTTTTTCCACCTTAAAAGTAATGAACAAAAGCATGAAACCAATGGCAGTTACAATTTCCGGATTCATCAATGGCAGATTGTTCGCCTGTTCCATAAGATCCCGAACAATTTTCCTGGATTTGCACAATCCAATGGCAGAAATCGTTCCTGCTACTGTAGAAATAAAGGTAGCAATTAACGCAATTCCAAAAGTGGTATACAAAGCTTCCATCATATCCTTGGATTCCAACATATGTTTATACCAACGCAGAGAAAA
Organism: Agathobacter sp.; assembly: GCA_045124075.1. Taxonomy (GTDB): domain Bacteria; phylum Bacillota; class Clostridia; order Lachnospirales; family Lachnospiraceae; genus Roseburia. The sequence continues at coordinate 89,986 of JBGVLD010000039.1, read as the reverse complement.
GCCTGTAAAACTGGTCAAAGATTTTCCCTCATTAAAAGAGAAAATAATCATATACAGGATTGGCAGATAGAAGAACACCATCATCAGAGCCATCAAAATTTTTCCAAAAGAACGTTTTCCTTTTTTCATAATGATTACTTCTCCTTTCCACCACTATTTCTTTTTTCTACTTTACGTACCAGCATCATAAGAAGCATCATGATTACTGCCATAATCATAGAAATCGCACTTCCGAAGTTCCATTCACCTACGGTAATGAACTGATTCTCAATCATATTTCCAATCAGGAAATACTGTCCACCGCCTAAGAGTTTTGGAATAAAGAAAGAACTTACTGCCGGCAAGAATACCAGTGTAATTCCATTAATTACCCCTGGCAGAGACAACGGGAAGGTAACTTTCCAGAAGGTCTGCACCGGATGGGCACCTAAATCCGCTGCTGCTTCTAATAAATGATGATCCATTTTGCATAAAGCCGTATTAATCTGTAAAATCATAAATGGCAGGAAGTTATACACCATACCAAGTAACACTGCCCCTTCTGTATAGAGCAGTTCCATATCACCTAAACCAAACCAGCTTAAAATCTGCTGGATTGGTCCCCCTTCGCTTAAAAGGCCTATCCAGGCATAGGTTCTCACCAGCATGTTGATCCACATTGGAATCGTAATGCACATAACAAGAAGATTCTGCGCCCGCTCACTGCTTCTGGCAATAAAATATGCCACTGGATAACCAATCAGCAGACAAATAATTGTTGTCTTTACTGCAATCATCAGAGAACGCCACAGGATCAATAGAAAATCCGGGTCGGTAAAAAATTTGGCGTAGTGATCTAAAGTCACAGAAAAGGAAATAATGCTGTTTCCCTGCTCTGTAATAGAATATAATGCAATCAGAGCCATTGGAAGAATCAGCATAAGAGCAGCCCAAATAATGTAAGGAATCGCTAACTGTGAAAATTTCTTCATCTAGAATACCACCCTTGACATAACATGAATATCTTCTGGGAAGAATGTCAGGCCGACCTCCTGACCAACTTCCGAATAATCTGTGGTGTGAATTTTAAATTCACGTCCGGTAGTAGAAAAAGTAATCGGATAAATTCCCTCCTTCACTTCTTCGGGCTCAAAATTATAATCAACGCTGATGTCAATACTCTGACTCTCATCACTTAACTTCCAGCCCTGTGCATTAGCCCAGGTCTTAATATCTGTATCCAGCGCTTGAGACTCTACAATTTCATCAACCGTCTTAAAAAAGTTAAATGCCATAACAGCTTCATTTGCCTTTTCATTCCGAACGAAGGGCTGATTTACCACGTTAATGGTACGCTCAATGCTGGTCCCATTCGCAGTAGAAAATCTAACTGGATACTCTCCTAATTCTTCTTTCAGATCATATTCAATCTTAGCAATGGAAATATACTCATCACTTTCCGGATCCCAGGCCTGAGCATTGGAACGGGCAATAATTTCTTTATCATCCAGAGCCTTTACATCCTCTAAATCCACATAGAAATTGCTGGCGCTGATCTTTTCCTTGCCATCCTCACTGGTCACATCCTGATTACGGATGACACACATATTGACCGTTACGGTGGTACCTGGAACTGTCTCTACAATAATTTCATAATGAACACCTTTAAACAGGACGCTTAGCACTTCTCCTGTCATTTTTCCGTCTTTTACATTTACAATATCAATGTCTTCCGGGCGGATGACCACATCCACTGCTTCATTCTTTTTAAATCCAAAGTCCACACAATCAAAGGTAATGTCATCGAAACGGACCTTATAATCCTCTAACATAATTCCTGGCAGAATGTTGCTTTCTCCAATAAAGTTAGCAACATATTTATTCGCCGGTTCATTATAGATTTCTTCCGGTGTTCCTACCTGCTGGATTTCTCCACCCTTCATGACCACGATCTTATCCGACATGGTAAGGGCTTCTTCCTGATCATGAGTCACAAAAATAAAAGTAATTCCTACTTCCTGCTGTATTCGTTTTAATTCGTACTGCATTTCTTTTCGTAGTTTCAGATCAAGGGCTGCTAAAGGCTCATCTAAAAGCAACACTTTTGGCTCATTTACCAAAGCCCGGGCAATAGCAACACGCTGCTGCTGTCCACCTGATAAAAGCGTTGTATTTTTATTTTCAAATCCTTCCAGACCAATAAGCTTCAACATTTTCATGACCTTCTGATCAATAACGTCTTTACTCATTTTCTTAATTTTCAGTCCGAACGCGATATTCTCGTATACACTTAAATGTGGAAACAGGGCATATTTCTGAAAAACCGTATTTAATTCTCTCTCATAAGGCGGCTTGTCGTTGATTTCCTCTCCATCAAAAATCACATGACCTTCATCAGCCTCTAAAAAGCCTCCCAGGATTCGAAGCAGCGTAGTCTTTCCACATCCGCTTGGTCCTAATAATGTCACAAATTCCTTTTCATAAATGTCCAGATTTACTCCTTTTAAGATAATCTGTCCGTCAAAGTTCTTTACAATATTACGAAACTCAATCAGTTTCTTCTTTTCCATATTGTTTTCTCCTTCCTAGAACGATGGCGGTGTGGTTACCCATAACACCTTAACCTTTCGTTTGCATTTCTCATTTTATACATAGATGTTCCCACAATGCAATAGTTTTCCGAAAAAAAGCCCGGATACCACTTCAGTATCCGGACTTTTCCTATATATTTCACCTTTGTATTATAAATTTCCCCGCTTATTAAAGGCTGCCACTGCCAGAACCAGCTGAACTATCACAAGTACAACGGTCACAAGAATGGTTATCTGATAATCTGCCACACTTCCGGCCCCTGTCAACAGTTCTCCGGAGCCAAGAAGCTGCACTGGAAGAAATTTCTTAATTTTCCCAATGAGACTTAAGAAATACAAAACTCCAATAGTTCCCACAGTAAACAGAATCACCGCAGTCGTAGAAGAAACAATGGTAGAAACCAGCACTCCTAAAGAGATTACCCATAAACCAAAAATACACAAACAGCCTGCCCCCAGAAAAATATGCTGCACAAGGGAATTATCCCAGAAATAGGCATTATATCCATATGTGATTCCAAAACAGAGCCAGTATCCAATCAGCCAGATTCCTGTGACCACAAGGGTTTTTGCCAGCACCACTTTCCAGCGGACCATGCCCTTTGTCACCATATTAATTAAAGTACCTCTGTCATATTCTCTGGTAATCATTCCGGCAAATAACAACATAAAAATAATCATTGCCATTGGCACATTTTTGTAAAACTGTATCCAGGAAGTCAAAGCATCCACCTCTACAGTGCTCAAAGTCAGACCGGAACTTTCCAATGATTCCGAAGCCATTTCCATAAGCCAGGGGGTCAGCTTTGCCATGGCCGGATTCATGATTCCGAACAAAACAAAGACCACAAGAACAATCCATATTTTTCCGGAACGATAATATTCCCTACACTCTTTCTTAAAAAAAGCGGTCAATTGTCTCATTTTCCAGCCACCTCCATAAATACATCCTCCAGATCCGGTTCTAACTGCTCAAATTTTACCGGACATATTTTCTCATTTACCAGGAATTCCATCATAGAAATTCTGTTTTTTTCAGACTTTTTCTCATAATGCACCTTAAAGGTGGTACATTCTTTCCAATCAGGAAATGCTTCGGCGAACCGCTTCGCCTCTTCCCTTTTTCGGAACTCAATTTCTACATCTCCGGAAGTCTTAGCCGAAAGAATCTCACTTAGCTCTCCCTGCAATGAAATTTCTCCCTGATGAAGAAAGGCGATTCTATCACAAATTCTCTCCACATCCGATAAAATGTGAGTAGAAAAAATAACCGTTGTTTCTTTTTTCGCCTGAACTAAAATATCCAGAATCTCTTTTCTTCCAATGGGATCTAAAGCGGAAGTGGGCTCATCGCAAATCAGAAGCTTCGGTCTATTAAAAAGCGCCTGAGCAATTCCAAGACGCTGTTTCATTCCTCTGGAGAATCCCTTAATCCGCCGTTTTTCCTGATCCAGTCCCACCATTTCAAGTAATTCTTCAGCTCTTTCTTTTGCCAAAGAAACGGACATTCCTGTAATTTCTCCGCAGAACATCAGATACTCATAAGGGGTCATAAAATCATAAAATTCCGGCACATCCGGCAGATACCCAATAAACTGATTGGTTTCATTCTGCCCAAAACTTACTTTCTTCCCACAAACGGATATTTCTCCTGCATCTGCCTTCATAAGTCCCAGAAGTATCTTCATGGAAGTGGTTTTGCCGGCTCCATTTGGTCCGATAAATCCAAACACACTGTGCTCCGGCACAGAAAAACTGATATCTTTTAATACCTGCTTACTTCCAAAATTTTTTCTCACATGAGAAAACTGTAAAATATCCATTTACGCATCCTCTTTTCCTAATATGAAATACAAGATTGGTCCCACGAAATTCATTCCCACAATTACAACAACAAGCCACAACACGCGATTTCCTCTCTTGTAATTGTCATGAGTCAAAATATGGCGCAGTGCCATAATAAGTAAAATCAGTTCCATCAATACCAGTGGAATCAAAAAAGGTAACATTTCCATTAAATTTTCCATTCTCGTTCTCCTGTTCTCTCTACGATTTTTTTAATTTCTTTAAACTCCTTCTCCTCTTTTAAGACTTCAAAAGAAGGAGTTTCCAGTATGCTCACAAGACTCTCATAAACAAACTTCTTATTTCTAGGGGCTGCGCCCGCCAGATCCTGCTTCTCGATCCAGTAATCCAGCTGATAGAAATAATCATCCCCGTGAAGTATCGGTTTCTCATTACATAACCAGTCCACCCACCATGCTCAAAATCTGGAGATACTGGAAAATCTGAGCATAACTGTCTGCCTTTTCCCTGTCACCTGCCACCTGATAAGCCTGCACTAAAATGGACTCTCCTCCAATTGACGTTCTGCAGGGATTATAAATCTCTTCCACCAATTCTATCACTTCTTTTGCCTTTCCAAGCTGCAAGAAAAGAACCGATTTTAACCGGAGCACATCATTACCAATTCCAATATCGACACAGTTCGTGGAAATGTGATCACACAATTCCAGTGCTTCTTCTAAAATTTCCCTGCCGCCGTCTTTTGGCGACAATGTGAAATGATTCAGCCACAAAACAACAATCTGACACAAAAATGGATAACAGGAATAATACTCCTTTACCAGATTTCTACTTTTTTTCATTACCGCTTCAAATTCCAGGGCAGCAAAATCAGTACACAAATCCAAATAAACTTTCTGTATCTGTTCCTTGGTTAACTGGGGCTTATACCCCAGCAATTCATCTATTGTCACATCAAAAAATGACGCCATTTTCGGTAGCAACACTACATCCGGCATATTCTGTTTTGTCTCCCATTTGGAAACAGAGGCCTTGGTCACTCCTAAAAAAATCCGCCAGCTGTTCCTGGGTGATTTTTCTATTATGCCGAAAAGTTACTATATTATTTGCTAAATTAATTCCCTCCATAATAAACTCCTTTCCGTTTTATCATACTCAAATCCTTCTTTTCCCACAATAGAGTGAAAAGAAACTTTTCGATTTTTTGTCAACTATTGCGATACTTTCTTTTGCTTTCGTACTCTCCACTTGTCTTTGCCTCTTGTTATTTTCTATAAAAGATGGTAAAATTATCTTATTCTGATTTAAATTTTTCAAAAAAACTGGTAATTTTACATAAACTTTTAGGAGAATGTTTTATGGAAGGGCTTCAACTAACAGATTTACTTGATGTAAATGTATTACAACAAATTCAGGACAGTTTTTCCCGGTTCACCGGAATGGCTGCCAATACCACAGATGAAAATGGAACTCCGGTCACAAGAGGTAGCAGTTTTACCCACTTCTGCATGGATCTCACCCGTAAATCCCCTCTGGGCAGTAAGCGTTGTGAGCAATGTGCGAAAACTGGTGCTCTTTTCGCTTTACGAGAAGGAAAAGCTGCTGTTTATTCCTGTCATACAGGACTTACGGATTTTGCAGCTCCTATCATGGTAGAGGGAAAGTTCTTAGGCAGTTTTGTTGGGGGACAGGTTCGCACAGGTCCAATTGATGAGCATTATATTAAAGAAACTGCTCTTGAGCTTGGAATCGATCCCGAAGAATATCTGGCAGCAGCAAAGGAGACAACTCTCACCGACAAGGAATCCGTAGAAAAAGCTGCCCAGTTCCTTTTTGAAATTGCACAGGCCTATTCCAATCTGGCTTACCAGAACTACCTGACTCTGCAGAAGAGCAATAAGTTAGAGCGTGTTGCCCGTTCCCAGTCCATGTTTCTTATGGATGTCAGTGAAGATATCCAGGAAAACATGAAAGAATGGCTGGATTCTGTGAATCAGGCTATGGCCTCCCGGAATACAGATGCTATCATGCAGCTTGTCCAGAAGATTGACTCCGGTGGAAAAGAAATTCTTGCAAATGTGGAGGATGCCATAGATTATATCCGGCTATCCGACGGAACTGTGGAATTAGTTGAGGGAAAATATCAGATTCGGGATTGCATTAAGAATGCCCTGGATTATACCATAACCTTATCCGGTCATGAGAATCTAAAGGTATCCACTACCATTAGTCCGACTGTACCGGAATTCCTGTTAGGTGACTCTTCGAGAATCAGCCAGATTATAAGCAAGATCTGTCAGACGATACAGCATTTTACAGACTGCAACAGACTCAGTCTTCATGTATCCTGCTACAAAGAATCCTATGCTACTATGCTCCAGTTCCAAATCAAAGATCTGGACAAGATTATAGATGATGCAAATATTGAATCCATCCGCCAGTACATTACCAATGATAAGCTGTATCTGGATTGTATGAATGAAAAGGCGTTAGGGCTTACTATGATGAGACTTCTGGTACACCAGATGTCAGGATTTATTTCTCTTGAACAATCCCCGGACGGAGCTCTGTATTCTGTGATTCGCATTCCTCAGCTGGAGGTATCCGAATCTGAAGCATTTTTTCCTGGCGGCAATTTTCAAAAAAATCCTGCACCTTCAGAAAATCTTGCTTCCCTGTTCCTATCGGCTATAGAACAGGAAGAATTTAAAGTATTCTATCAGCCAAAGGTTGATTTAAAAACTTACCATATGAACGGTGCTGAGGCTCTTTGCCGCTGGTTCCACAACGGAAGACTAATTTCCCCGGGAGAATTTATTCCAGTCTTTGAGCAGACCGGTGATATCTGCGCTCTGGATTTTTATATGTTGGAACATGTCTGCAAAGATATCAGAAGATGGTTAGACGAAGGACGACATGTGGTAAAAGTATCCGTTAATCTATCCCGGTGCCACACCATTAATGAAGAACTTCTGCAGAAGCTTTTAGATATCGTCGATAGATACGAGGTTCCGCACAAATACATTGAAATCGAATTAACAGAAACCACTACCGATGTGAACTTTACCAATTTAAAGACCATCTCCTATGGATTATTAGATCATGGTATCAGCACCTCTGTAGACGACTTTGGAATTGGATACTCTTCTTTGAAGCTGATTCAGGAACTGCCATGGAACGTTCTTAAGATTGACCGATCCTTCCTGCCATCATCTACAGATGATCAGCCTCGAAAATACGTCATGTTAAAGCATCTAATTTCCCTTTCTAACGACATGGGATTGAAATGCATTGTAGAAGGAGTAGAGACTATCGATCATGTAAAGCTTTTAAAGAAGCATAACTGCTACCGTGCCCAGGGCTTCTATTTTGATAAACCACTGCCAGTAGAAGAGTTTGAACAGCGACTGGATTCTCTTCCGTCCCTTAAAATTTCATAAGACTGAAAGAAATCACCTCTACTAAAAGATGGGCAGAAAAGTATCACTCTTTTCTGCCCATTTGCAGTCTTATTTCCAAATGAATCGTTGATTATTTAAAATTCCATTATTTCACTGCTCCGACCAGTTCTTTGATATCATTGACCTGATATTTGCTCATGTATTCTTCAATTCCTGCTACTACTTTCTCAGTAGTCTTAGGATCTACAAAGTTTGCGGTTCCTATAGATACTGCAGTAGCTCCTGCTAAAATCATTTCAATAGCATCTTCCGCCGTCATAATTCCGCCCATTCCGATAATTGGAACTTTAACAGCCTGTGCAGTCTGATATACCATACGTACTGCGATTGGATGAATAGCTGGTCCAGACATTCCGCCAGTCTTATTTGCTAACACGAAGCTTCTTCTGTTAATATCAATCTTCATACCTGTAAGAGTATTAATTAAAGATAATGCATCTGCTCCACCGGCTTCTGCTGCTCTTGCCATTTCTGTAATATCTGTAACATTTGGACTGAGCTTCATAATCACCGGCTGTTTTGCCAGCTTCTTAACCTCCCGGGTAATAGACTCTACTGCTTTTGGATCCTGTCCAAAAGCAATTCCACCTTCTTTTACATTCGGGCAGGAAATGTTAATCTCCAGAATATCTACGGGTTCTTCTGCCAGACGCTCTACTACTTCACAATAATCAGAAGCGGATTTTCCACAGACATTTACGATAATTTTAGTATCGTACTGTTTTAAAAATGGAATATCTCTTTCGCAGAATAAATCAATTCCCGGATTCTGTAAGCCCACCGCATTTAACATTCCACCATATACTTCTGCTACTCTCGGCGTTGGATTTCCCGGCCAAGGCACGTTGGCAACACCTTTTGTCACCACTGCTCCAAGTTTATTTAAATCTACAAATTCGCTGTATTCCTGCCCTGAACCAAAGGTTCCGGAAGCTGTCATAACTGGATTTTTTAATGTGACACCGCACAAATTTACACTGGTATTCATTATAATTCCACCTCCCGGGCATTAAATACAGGTCCTTCTTTACAGATTCTCTTGTTATTTACGTTTGTGTGATGGTCTTTCTCTTTTGTCTTACATACACAGGCAAGACAGGCACCAATTCCACAGGCCATTCTCTCTTCCATGGAAATGTAACATTCCATATCATTTTCAATCGCAAATTCCTTTAATCCCCGAAGCATTGGTGTTGGACCACAGGCATAAATCACATCTGCTTTTAAGCCGTTGGCTTTGATGGCATCAATGACATTTCCTTTTGTTCCTGCACTTCCGTCTTCTGTAGAGAAATACACATCGCCCAATCCTTTAAAGTCATCTAACAGGAAAAGCTCATCTCTATATCCTAAAACGATCTGTTTCTGGCATTTTAGTTCTTTTGCCAGCTGAAGCATTGGAGGAATTCCAATTCCACCTCCAATCAGGAATGCGGATTTCTCCCCCAGATCAAAACCATTTCCTAATGGTCCTAATACACGAACGGTATCTTTTTCTTTTAACCGGGAGAATTCTTCTGTACCTTTTCCAGCTACACGGTATACCAGACGAAGAGTTCCTTCTTCTCTGTTTATCTCACATAAGCTGATCGGTCTTGGCAAAAGTCTGGAAGAATCATTGCTGTATAAAGAAATAAACTGTCCAGCTTTTGCATTTTTTGCTATATTTTCTGTCTGAATCAGCAGGTCAAAAATCCCATTTCCAATTTCTTTCTGGGATAAAACTACTGCCAGTTCTTCAAATTTCTCTGCCATAACTGCTCCTTTATTATCTGCTCTGAAGTGCTCCTGCAATATCTGCTACCATATCTTCTACTGCCATACGGGATGCATCTGCAAAGTTTTCCGGTGTGATTCCTTTTTCTTTGTAAATATCCTGTTTGTATGCTGCAATGATTCCTCTGGAGGAGTTTACAATTGCACCTAAACCATCTTCATTAAAGAAATGAACCAGATCTTTTCCTTTTCCACCCTGTGCACCGTAACCTGGTACTAAAATGAAGCTCTTTGGCATTACTTTACGAAGAATCTTGCCCTGTTCCGGATAAGTTGCACCAACTACGGCTCCTACATAGCTGTAAGAATCGCCCATGCAGTCTGCGCCCCACTCTGCAACTTTTTCTCCGACCCATTCGTATAATGCTTTTCCATCAATAAGACGATCCTGGAATTCTCCACTGGATGGATTAGAAGTCTTAACAAGAATAAAAATACCTTTCTTCTCTGCTTTACATACATCTACAAAAGGTTTGATTCCGTCTGTTCCTAAGTATGGATTTACCGTTGCAAAATCTTCATTAAATGTACTGTAAGATTTGCTTCCGATGGTTACTTTTCCAAGATGCCCTGTTGCATAAGCTTCAGAAGTAGATCCGATATCTCCACGCTTTACATCACCAATTACTACTAAGTCTTTCTCGTGGCAATAATCAACGGTCTTCTGGAATGCTTTCACACCTTCGATCCCAAACTGCTCATACATAGCAATCTGTGGTTTTACTGCTGGAATCAGATCATAAGTTGCATCTACGATTGCTTTATTATACTGCCAGATTGCTTCTGCTGCTCCAGCAGGTGTTTCCCCAAATTCTTCAAAAGCTTTCTTCTGAATGTGCTCTGGCACATAAGAAAGCATTGGGTCTAAACCTACTACGATTGGTGCATTTGTTTTCTTGATTTTGTCTACTAATTTGTTAATCATAATTCTATCCCTTTCTATTTATGCTTCAAAAACAACTCGTCCACCACAAATGGTGCATTTTACTTTACCGGTTACTTCTCTTCCATGGAAAGGAGTGTTGCGTCCCTTGGAAGCAAAAGTATTTTTGTCAATTTTATAAGTCTCATTTGGATCAAAGATTACAATATCTGCCACTTTTCCTGGAGCAATATCTCCCTTGTCGATTCCAATGACTTTGGCAGGATTATAACTCATTTTCTCTGCCATCTGCATTGGCGTAAGGTAATCCTGTAATACCAGTTCTGAATAAGTCAGGCAGGCTGCTGTCTCTAATCCTACAATTCCAAAAGGAGCCTTCTTCATGGAAGTGTTTTTCTCCTTAAAAGTATGGGGTGCATGATCTGTAGAAATCACGTCCATGATATTGTCCCGCAAACCTTCTTTTAACCGAAGCACGTCTTCTTTCTTACGAAGAGGTGGATTCATCTTATAGTTCGTATCTGCATCTGTATCCTGGGGAATCATGATTCCAGCCTCAATCTGAGCCACATACTCTGTAATATCATCAGATGTCAGGGTAAAATGATGCGGACAAACTTCTCCTGTCACTTTCAGCCCATCTCTCTTTGCATTATCTATCATATTTACAGACTCTACGGTAGAACAATGGCACAAATGAAGCTGTGCACCAGTCTCTTTGCTAAGCATAATATCTCTTGCAATAATAATGTCTTCTACTGCATTAGTAATGCCTGGCATTCCCAGTTCCTGGGATTTTGCGTCCTCGTTCATAACACCACCATTTACCAGATTGATGTCTTCGCAGTGGGCTAGCACTGGAATATTTAATTTCGCAGCCAGCTTCATAGCTTCTCTATAGACCTGGGCGTTCATAACAGATTTTCCATCTTCACTGATGGCTGGAATTCCTGCTTTTACCATGCCTTCGATATCAGCTAATTCTTCGCCTTTTTGTCCTTTTGTGATTGCACCGACCTGGAGCACATTAATACAATTACCACTTTGTGCTTTTCGATGAACATAATTTACCACATCCGGGTTATCCACTACTGGCCGGGTATTCGGCATGGTAAGTACCGTAGTATATCCTCCATGAGCAGCGGAATTCATTCCCGTAATAATATCTTCTTTCTCTTCAAATCCCGGATCTCTGAAATGTACATGAAGATCAATAAATCCAGGCATTACAAAACAGCCCTTAGCGTCAATGGTCTTATCTGCCTGATGACTTAAGGACTGTCCAATTTCTGCGACTTTGCCTTCTTCCACATACAGATCTGCCACTTCATCCATTCCTGTGGCTGGATTCATAATCCTGCCGTTTTGAATCAGTATTGTCATGTTTTAACCTCGCTCTTGTAAAGTTAATTTTCTTCCATGATTGTAGCACACAAGACAATCTGTCGCAATAAGTATAATTTTTTATTGATGTTTGGGAATAATAAGCCTCCATATTTCTATACTACATCAAATTGCCATCAAAACAACATCAAAGTATAGAAAATGGAGACCTATCTTTATTCCATAACTTCTATCTAGTACTGATAAAGCGGTCATACCGTAACGGACTGATATCTACTACAGTCTCTTCGCCGACGACCATCTGGGCCAGCATAAGCCCTACGGAAGGAGCTGTTCCAAATCCGTGACCGGTAAATCCACACGCTAAGATCAATCCCGGAACTTCATCTACTTTACTGATGACTGGTACCTGATCATAGCACATATCCAGCCATCCGCCCCAGCTACGGACGATCTTGGCATCTTTTAACAGCGGAATATATCCCATAATGGCACGACAGCCGGCGGACAGAGTAAGAGCACTTGTCTTTAACTCACTTGGAGTCATATCAGTTGCCTCTTCCAGTCCTGACTCAGATCCAAATACAAATGATCCATGTTTTGCCTGGTGACCATAAAAATCTGCATCCGCAGTTCCTAACATAATATCAAACATATGTGGCTGCATTTCTGTTACCAGTGCTTCTTCAAAATACCGGGTCATTGGCACATCTACCCCAACAGTTCTGGTAATATAACGGCTTTCATATCCTGCAGCCACAATGACCGTCTCTGCTTCAAAAATCTCGCCGCCTTCCAGAATGACTTTTCTTACTTTTCCTTTTACTTTCTGGAGTTCTTTTACTGCTGCTCCTGTAAAATAACGAACTCCAAGCTCTAAGCTTCTCTTATAGTAAGCCAGTGTGGTCATCAGTGGATTTGCATGACCATCTGTCGGACACCAGCTTGCTCCTATGATTTCATCAGAAAGATATGGACAGATTTCTTTCACTTCTTTTCCATCTACCATGCGGACATTTAACCCCACTGCCTGAGCATTTGAAGCTAATTTCTGTAATTTCTGCATATGAGTCTCTGTCTTGCCAAGGCGGAGATTTCCTTTCTGATAATATTCCACATCCACTCCCAGTTCTTCGGAAAGGGTTGGCCACATATGCTGGATGGCGTACATTGCATATGGAAGCTCTCGTACATCACGTCCGCTCTGACGGACACCGCCGCCATTTCTGCTGGAACCACCATGTCCAATACTGTCGGAAGCTTCTAATACGATTACATTTTTTACCCCTTTTTGGGTCAGATAATATGCGGCAGCACATCCAACTACGCCACCACCAATAATAATTACATCTGCTGTATGGCTCATCTCTTTTCACCTCCGTCTTCTGCAAGAATCCTCATTTCAATAGGTCTCATGGGAGCTCTGGCAACCGCCGGCTCCACAGCGTCAGGAGCCTGCTTCAATTCTCTGGCTACGATTCCTTTTACCAGCTTTCCGCAGGTCTGCCCTTGGCAAAGTCCCATACCGCTTCTTAAAAAACGACGGATTTCTTCAATCGTAAACATTCCTGCATGAACGGCCTGACGGATTTCTCCTTTGGTCACTTCCTCACAACGGCATACCAGCATATCATCATCCGGTGCAGGAACATAAGGTCCTATCTCTTTTAATTTTTCTTGAATATCAATCATGTCCGGGTCCTCCTATTCTGCTATACTATTTCGGAAGAAACGTGCCTTCATGACCATATCGGTAGGCACTTTAATGGTCAACAGGTTAGTGTGGTCAAAGGCTGGTGCTGTACGAACCTTAACTACTTCTGCCTCACATACTACCTTACCATCTCTTCCAAGGGCACTTCCTTTATCTCCAACTTCCGGTAATGGAAGGAATTCATATGGCATGGTAACGGTGCCAAATCCCGGCTCCACTTCTTCATCAACCAGGAAAATTGCCTGACCGGAACAGGAGGCCACACACATACCGCAGCCAATACAGTCATGACTGGTATCAACCACAGGAAGAGAGGTAATATTGCTTCCAATGGTAATACAGCCCTTTGGGCAGGCATCCTGACATGGGTTACATGGAATATTCTGTGTACACTCCATGACCGGATGAACCCCAATCTTTCGGGTTACGCCAGGATAACGGGTAATCTCTTCATCAGCAACAAATCCATGCTCTAATAAATTCATAGAAGTTGGAATTCCTTCTTCCGTTTCTGTCACTAATTTTCCTCTGTTTTCCGGCGCGAACATTCCTTTTCTTAAGGTGGAAAGAGCTTCTTCCAATTCTTCGATCCGGGCTGTTTTTTCCTCTTCGGAAATATATCCCAGATAACAGGAAATGGCCGCTCCGCTGATTCTTCCTTCAATCATGGCTGAACTTGCTTCTTCAATACCGGAAACATCTCCTGCGGCATAAATACCTGCTACAGAAGTTGCCCCATCAGCTTTACATTCCGGAACAAATCCGCCTTTCGTATCTAACATCCTACATCCTGCCTGATCTAAAAGCTGGGACATTGGAGAAAGACCAACTGCAAGACAAATGGTATCCACATCGAAGTGTTTTTCGGTTCCCGGAATCACTTTCCAGTCCGGACCAACCTGACCAATGACCACTCCGGTCACATGATCCGTCCCCTCTGCTTCCACAATAGTATGGGATAAATAAAATGGCACACCACAACGGGCAACTTTTGCTGCATGAACACCATATCCACCTACGCGTGGCGCCGCATCTGCTAAAGCAACTACTTCACAACCGGACTGAATCAGCTGAAAACTTACTACCAGACCCACATTACCGGAACCCAGCATTAAAATCTTATTACCCGGTTTAATATGATGAAGGTTCATCATGGTCTGGGCAGCTCCGGCACCAATCACTCCCGGAAGAGTCCATCCTTTGAAATTGACCATGTTTTCACTGGCTCCTGTTGCTACAAGAACACTGTCTCCTTTATAATGTCGAACCTCTTCGCCAACTTTAACAGTAACTTCTTTTTCTCCGTAAAGACCAATGACCGTAGCATTTAATACTACCTCTACACCGTATTTTTCTGCCTCTGCCAACAGCTCTTCTCCGATCTTAAATCCACGGATTTTGGCTTTGTGCTCCTTTGAACCGAAAAACTTGTGTATCTGTTTGAACAACTGTCCTCCCGGTTTAGCATTCTCATCAAAAACAATTGGTTTAATTCCATGTTTTGCGGCTTCAATAGCGGCAGATAATCCTGCCGGACCTGCGCCTATTACGATTAATTCATATCTTAATGGTGTCATTTATTTGTCCTCCTTACAATTGGAAACTCCATACTGTGTTTCTACTGTCATGCCCTCCTCTAATGGTGTAATGCAGGTACGGACATTTGGTTTTCCGTTTACGATCATGACACAGTCCGTACATCTTCCAATGGCACAGAAGACGCCTCGCGGTTCATGTTTTTTTGCAGTGTAGCGGTGTGCCATGACTCCTGCAGCCCGCAGGGCAACTGCAATGGGTTCTCCTTCATATCCTTCCAAAGTTGTTCCGTCATAAGTAAAGGAAATCACCTTTTTTTCCTCTGTTTCACCCAGGATCGGATGGTTCTTGATTCTATCCATATATCCTCCTAACCACAGTGCTTTCACTGTTATAAAAATCTTTTATGAATTACTTGAGTTCATTGTAATGTCTGGTATCTTACCAAGGTCAATACTTTAATTTCTTCGTTTTTTCCAAAAAAAGATTGTTTTTTCCATTTTTTTCAATATAATAATCATGCATTATACCAGGGTTAGAAAGGATAACTATGAGCAAACTTCAACAATTCTATAAAATAGGAGAAATCTCCAAACTTTTTCATATTGGAATGGATTCCATCCGCTATTATGAAGAAATCGGCATCTTAAAGCCTTACCGGAATCCTGAAAACAATTACCGTCTTTATACACTGGAAGATCTACAGAAGATTACTATGATCCGGGAACTGCTTTCATTAAATTTTACTACTGCAGAAATTAAGGAATTTGAAGAGACCAGAACGATTGCCTCCACTTTGAAATTATTTGAAAAAGAATTACATTTGATCAATGATCATATCGTGACTCTGCTTCAGCAGAAAGAAGATATTAATGTCAGAATTCAAGCTCTTGAGAAAGCCAGAAATCAGGCCAAGGATTCCTCCATTAAAGTATTAGATCTGTATGAACGCCCGTGTATCATGATTAGTGATACAAATATTCCGGATAATTATGTAAATTACTCACTTATGGAGTATATGCAGAGCCATCCCCAGCGAATCTCTACCATCGGAAACTGTGACTGCTATACCTTAGATCTTGAGGGTAGCAATCCGGAGTCGGATTACTACCGCACAAAAAATGTGTTTTTCTATTCTGCCACAGGAAATTATCAGAGCAATTACTCTCTTCCTGCCGGGAAATATCTTTCTTTGACTTACACCGGTTCTTTAAAAAAGACCAAACAACTGATGCCGTCTCTTTATCAGTATGCCAAGACTCACCGCATGAAAGTCCTTGGCGACCCCATCGAGTTCTGTCACATTGATAACTACGAGACCACTGATGAAAATGAATACATAACCGAACTTGAGCTTCCAGTTTCCAATTAATTTACTACAGGGCTTTTGGAGAATCCCAGACTTTTAACTTGGTTCCGATTCCATGAATCAGTGCATAACAATAACATTCATATGCCCAGGCAATATCTTCCGTCGGCATTCCTTCGATAGAAACCAGAATAATCTCATCATCAGATTCTCTTCCCGGTTTTTTGCCCCGGATGATTTCGCCTAAGGTGGTAATGCTGTCTCTCTCTATAAGCCCGTCTTCTACCATATATACAAAGTCCTCCCCCATACAACCTGTATGAAGTCTTTCCCCGTTCTCATCATAGCCCATTTCATCTTCGTCTGCGTAATTTTCATACATTCCGAAATTATCTACAACTTTTTTCAGATCAATAATAGAATGATAATCCATATTGAAAGTACTGGCAGAAATAATAAGTGCTCCAGGTTTGAACCATTCTCTTTTATATTCCGGCCACTCCCCCTCTTTGCAGGAAATAGCTTCACTGACAATATCCGCTCCCCTAATTGCCTCTTCCATAGTCTCACATAATTCAATATGTTTGACCTGAGGATAGGCGTGTTTGATGTACTCTTTCATTTTGATGGCTGTAGAGGAAGTTGGAGAACTTCCCTTGATCTTAATGGTATCAATTTCATGCATATACGCCATAATGCACATTAGACAGGCTTTATTGATAACTCCCGGTCCTACGATGGAAAGAACCGTGGAATCTTTTCTTGCCAGAAGTTTTGCTGCCAGTCCAGGCATGGCGCCGGTTCTCATAGAACTTAGCAGGTTTCCAGACATAAACGCCAAAGGTGCGCCGGTATCTACGTCATTTAACATAACCATAAGAATAGATCTTGGAAGTCCAATCTTTTTATTATTTCCGTTAGAGCCGTACCACTTTTCTCCTGCCACATGGAAACGACCTCCTAAATAAGCCGGCATGGCAATAAATCTCCGGTCTCTTGCATTATTTAATGGAAAATTCTTAATAGGAGATTTCTTTGGAAAATATAACATAAGTCCATGGGAATCATTGTCAGGTCCTCCCATGATAAAATCTCCATCTTCCATGAGTCCAATGGTTTCTTCCATTACATCTACACAACGTTTCGGGTCTAATACCCCGGCATCAATCATATCTTCTTCACTTAAATATAGGAAGCTTACTTCTAAATCTTCTTCTTCCACATTGCTACGTCTTCCTGGTGTCTCACTAATTACTGAACTACTCA
Organism: Agathobacter sp.; assembly: GCA_045124075.1. GTDB lineage: Bacteria > Bacillota > Clostridia > Lachnospirales > Lachnospiraceae > Roseburia. The sequence goes on along the minus strand of JBGVLD010000039.1, from coordinate 72,321 downwards.
TACGCTCACTCCTTTTTTCTTTACAAAGCCTGTTTCTTTTCTGATGGGAAGCAGACACATAACTACCATACAGCCTACGGATAAGGCTGCTACAAAAACGCTGATCTCCATTAATTCCTGAAGTCCGAACTGATTCCTGAAAAATCCACAGACCAATGATCCAACACCTTCTCCCAGTCCCACGGTTGCTGCATTTACAAAAGAGATTCCCTTTACCGTGTCCTGAGGCGGAAGCATCTCATTTACCAGATAAACACTTCCTGAATAAAACAGACCAAATCCCAGCATTTCACAACTCTGAGATAAAATAATTACTGTAACGCTGCCACTATAAGCCGCAAAGACATTTTTTAACATCATAAAAAATGAACATCCAATCATCAGTTTATCCATGGGAATTTTTTTTCTGTATTTCGTCATAATTACGGCTGATGGGATCTCACTGATGGCAAGGACAAATTCCGCCATTCCATAATGGGTATTTCCTCCTCCCAACTCCTCAATTACATTGATCAGAAAAGTAGTTCCCAGATTATAGCCCATGAACATAATGGCCGAGCCCAGAAGAAAACAGGTAAATTTCGGATATCCCTTCAAAATCTCCCAAATACTGTGTACTGCCCCCATTTCCGGCAATTTCCGGGGTGCATCTGAAGAAGTTTTGGAAGAAATGCCCTCTATCCACAGTGCGGCCACAAGAATTGCCAGGGTAAATACCAGCTGGATTAGCAGAAGTTTTGAAACACCATAGGTATCACAAAAAATACCAAATCCAATACTGGCTACCCCATAGGCTCCAGAACCGGCTGCCCTTCCCCATGCATAATTGATTTTTTCTCCCTGATTGTTATATAGCACGGATAAAGAGTCAATCAGCGGGGAAATACAGGTGAAGGTTCCTCCAAAACCGATAAACAACAGGATCGCTCCCGGGAAAGAAAAAGGTCCCAGATATAATACTCCTGTCAGAGCTGCTGCCGCAGCTGAAAGTACTGCAATAATATATTTTAAAGGAATTTTTTTTGCGAACCGGTCTGAAAAACTTCCTATTACCATCTGAAAGATAATCGTGGCAAGCAGCTTTACTGCATTTAAAATTCCAATCTGGTCATTTCCAAATCCCATATTCTGTAAAATCTGGGTCATAAATCCATAACCGGAAGACGCTGCTGTCCAGAATGCCATTTGTAAAAGGGCATATTTCACATTTGCTTTTCTCATAGGCAATTAATAATTATCCTTTGGCAACTGTTTTGCTGCCATTCTTTTTTCCCTGATTGCATTTATCGTCATATAACCAAAGATTGCAATCATAAATACTAAAAATACTATGGTTGCCAGAGCATTGATCTCCGGTGACACACCCTTTTTGATCATGGAGTAAACTTTCATGCTCAGGTTCGTAGTGGATGCATCTGCCAGGAAGCTGGAAATAACCAAATCTTCCAGTGCCAGGGAAAATCCCATAAATGCACCGGAAATAACTCCCGGTATGATACCCGGTAGAGTAACTTTCATAAAGGTATAGGCACGATTAGCTCCTAAGTCCAAAGACGCTTCCTCTATGGAAGGATCCATACCTACCAGCCGGGATTTTACAGTGATAAAAATATATGGCAAAAGTAAAGTCGTATTACCTAAGATCATGGTAAGAATGCTGAGTTTTACATTTGACATACTAAACAGCATTAAGGTAGCAACTGCCAATACGATTTCCGGAATCACAATTGGAAAGTACAGGGAATTCGCAATAATTCCTTTTCCTTTGAATTTTGCATCTTTTAATCCCACTGCTCCCATAGTACCTACCACCACTGCAATTGCCGTAGATACTACTGCAATCAGCATTGTATTTCCAAATATCGTCCACAATTCCGTGTCACCCATAAGTTTTACATAGTATTTCGTAGTAAAGCCCTGCCATACGATATTGTTCCGGCTGTCATTAAAGGAATATGCAATCATGACGATGACCGGAATATAAAAGAACGAATAAATAATCAGAGCATATACCCAGGAAATCCCTTTTATAAATCCTTTTTTTCTTTTCTTCTTTTCCATACGCATTTTCCTCGTTTCTATGCACCAAGTTCATCCAGATCTCCGCCCATTTTCTTATAAACGAACAGCATGATAAGAATCAATACTGCCAACAACATAGACAAAGCTGCTCCAAAAGGCCAGTTTCTGGATAAAGAGAATTGATTATTAATCAAATTTCCTACCATCATCTGAGTACCGCCACCTAACATATCCGTAATCTGGTAGTAACCAATGGTAGGGATAAATACCAGAATTACTGCTGCAAAAATTCCCGGAGAAGTTAAAGGAAGAACAACCCGAAAGAAGGTTTTTACCGGACCGGCACCCAAATCCTTAGAGGCCTCAATCAGCCCTTTATCCAACTTCTCAATAGAGGAATACATTGGCAGTACCGCAAATGGCAGAAGCATGTATACCATGCCCACTACTACTGCAAAATTGTTATACAAAAGATCCAGGGACTCCTGAATGATTCCCAGATTTAATAACAGAGTATTTACAATCCCGGAACTGTTCAAAAGGATGACTAAACTGTACACAATTACAAGTTCATTGGTCCAGAATGGAATCATCATAATAATCATCAGAAGTCCGGAAACCTTTGCCGGTTTGTTTGCCATAAAATATGCAAAGGGATATCCCAGTAAAATACATAAAAAGGTTGTCACTAATGCCACAACAATGGATTCTTTTACTACGCTAAGATAGACCGGATCTAACATAGCCGCATAATTTTCCAAAGTGAACTTATACTGGATAGCTCCCAAAGGTCCTTTGGTCATAAAACTCATAAACAAGAGAAGTAATACCGGTGCAATGATAAAAAGTACAGACCAGATGGTAATTGGTCCACACATGACCACCTGGGAAATTTTCTTTGCCAGAGAAACTTTTTCTTTCTTTTTATTCTTCTTCTCCATCCCCGTCACCTCCAAGCTCTTTTAAATCAATGGCGTCTTTCAGCGGGTTCTTGATTTTCATAACGATTCCTTTATCCAGCGACCAGTGCAGATACACCATTCTGCCCGCCTCTACCAGATCTTCTCTGTTAAAACGGTTAATCTTGATTTCTTCTCCATTTCCCAGCTGCACGATCATTTTAATCAGATTTCCAACGTAAATCTGCTCCTTAACAATACCTCGAATGGAAAATCCCTCCACCGGAACCTGTGAGAAACACATATCTTCCGGACGGACAGATACTGCAACGGCCTCATTTGTCTCATACTCCCCTTCTTCTGCCGGGAATCGTCCGCATTCCGTTACCATCTGGCAGGTGCTTCCGTTTTTTTCCACCATGGCATCAAAGATATTGGACTCTCCAATAAAACTTGCCACGAACTTGGTCTTCGGATGCTCGTAAATATTCTGGGGAGTATCGATCTGCTCTAATATTCCCTGATTGATAATTGCAATCCTGTCGCTCATGGTAAGGGCTTCTTCCTGATCATGAGTGACATAAACGAAAGTAATTTTCAGCTGCTTTTGAAGCCGTTTCAATTCAATCTGCATCTGCTTGCGAAGTTTCAGGTCCAATGCACCTAATGGCTCATCTAACAAAAGTACCTTTGGCCGGTTAATCAGAGCACGGGCAATGGCAACTCTCTGTTTCTGTCCACCGGACATCTGGTTGACTCTTCTTTTTTCAAAACCCTCCAGCTGAACCAGCTTTAGCATTTCCGTTACCCGTTCCTTAATTTCTTCCTTTGGAACTTTTTTCACCTTGAGGCCATATGCCACATTGTCAAAAACATTCATATTTGGAAAAAGGGCGTAGTTCTGAAATACAGTATTGACATCTCTTTCATAAGGCTCTTTTTTCTCTACACTTTCGTTCTCTACCTTAATAACTCCGGAGGTTGGCAGTTCAAAACCTGAGATCATACGAAGAGTCGTGGTCTTTCCACAGCCGGAAGGTCCAAGCAGGGTCAGAAATTCGCCCTCACTGATATTGATATTCATGTTCTTTACTACATGATTTTCCCCATACCATTTATCTACATTTACCATGGATACAATTGTTTTCGGCATTTCACATCATCCTTTCGTTTCCAGACTAGAGAGCACTGTTGCCCCGTTCACTGGTTCGTATTCTCATTGCATCATATACATCGTATACGAATACTTTTCCGTCTCCATTCTTCCCTGTGCTGATGGCACTGGTGATATCAGCTAAGATTTCTTCCAGTTTGTCATCCTCCACTACCGCAAAGAGCATAATCTTTGGTAGCAGGTTAATATCTTCTCCCGTAATGTTCAGTTCCGGGATGTAGCCTTTCTGGCGGCCACATCCCATAACAGACATTACAGTCATTCCCTGGCAGTTATGTGCAACAAGAATCTCCTTCAGTCCCGTAAGTTTTTCTGTTCTTGTAATGATCTCTATTTTTTTCATAATAATTTTTCTCCTATTCACTCATGAGTTTTGTGTAATATACATCCAGAATCTCAATCTGCTTATCATCTACCGCCACTTTCCATGAAGCTTCATTCAATTCTTCGTAAGCTGCGATTGCCGGGTTTTCATAGAAATCCTCCGGTAAATATTCTGCAATATACTCTTTGGATTCTACAGGGATATTTCCCCAGGCATTCGTATGTTTCGCGTAGTTCTCAGGCTCTAACATAAAGTTAATGAGTTTTTCTGCATTTTCCTTATTCTCTGAACTGGATGGAATTCCCCAGTAAGTACCGGAATACTCTGCACCGGAATCGATATTTGCAATCGCATATTTATCCCAATTTTCCTTGTTTTCATTACAAAGGGTGGTATAGTCCCAGCAGAATGCTACGGAACATTCTCCATTTTCCAATTCTGATACAGCGCTCTCACCAACAAAGGCTTTTACATTTCCTTTAATATCCATTAATAATTCTGATGCTTCCTGAATTTCTGCTTCATCACAGGAATCTGCTTCATATCCTAAAGCTTCCAAAGCCATACCAAATAAGGAAATGGTGGAGTTTACCATACATACCTGACCTTTTAAAGCCGGATCCGCCAGATCTTTAAAGCTTTTAATTTCGATCGGGCAGGTCTCTGTGTTATAAACAATACAGGTATATAATGGAGCTACACATGGAATGGTGTATTTGCAATCTTCGTCTCCCGTAAATCCACCATACTGAGGATCAATGTACTTCGTATTCTCAATATTCTCATATTCCAGTTCTACTAAAAGACCGTTATCCACAAAGGTCTTGATATAAGCAGACTCAATATCAATCAGATCATAGGTGGTGCTACCCTGAATCAGTTTTGAAATAATAGTGTCCGTATTGTCAATATAGCTGACATTGATATGAATACCTGTTTCTTCTTCAAAAGCCTCAAAGACTTCTTCATCCCAGGTTCCATCCCAGACCATGATGTTTAATTCATCTTTAGATGCATTAGAACTGCCACAGCCTCCCAGCAGACTTACTGCCATAGTAAAAGCACATACTACTGCAAATATTCTCTTTTTCATAATATTGTCCTCCTTTTCATGTGTTGGGGAAAATCTCACAGGTTTCTGTGACAAGTTCCCTATAATATAGAAAAGCAGACAAAAACATCTATTCCATGACGCCTTTGCCTGCTTTCTTTTCGATTTCCTAGAGTATAAACCCTGGTATCATACAGAAGTCAATTCTATTTTTTTGATTTTCCATATTTTTTACAAAGTCTTGTTTTCTCCTGTAATTTTCTTAATGAAGATACGGTTCATCCCATAATTTCAGCTTGGTTCCGATTCCTCTTTTTAAGGCAGTCTGGTAACATTCATAGCCCCATCCCACATCTAAGATTGGCATTCCTCCAAGGCTGACTAAAATCACTTCATCTTCACTGGTTCGTCCCGGTGCCATTCCTCTTACAATATCTCCCAGGTACTGAATATCCTCCGGCTCTATCTTTCCATCATTTACCATATTTACAAAGAACATGCCCGGAGTTCCGGAAGATAGACGATTTCCGTCTTTATCGTAAAGCTGGTATACCTGTATATATTCTTCATACATATGGATATTATCTACCACTTTAGTTACATTTTTTTCGATGTAATCCAAATCCAGATCCATGGTTCCTGATGAAATAATGAGGCAGCCCGGTTTAATCCATTCCGGCATAAGCCTTGGCCATTTCCCCCAAGGAACAGATACTGCTTCACTGACAATGTCCGCTTCACGAATGGCTTCTTCCAAAGTTCCACATACAACAATCTCTTTTAACTGCGGATAATTTTCTTCTGCAAATTCTTTTAGTTCGAGGGCTGTTTTTGAGGTTGCAGAACTTCCCCGGATCTTTAAAATCTCAATAGTCGGCACCTTCGCCATAATTGCCATAAGACTGGTCTTATTTATTACCCCTGCCCCTAATAATGTCAGTACTTTTGCACCTTTCCTTGCCAGATATTTTGAGGTAAGCCCCGGCATAGCTCCGGTCCTCATAGCACTTAAAAGGTTTGCAGACATATACGCCAGAGGTTGGCCTGTTTCTACATCATTTAAGGTTGCCATAAGAATAGAACGAGGTAGCCCCTTCGCTGTATTTCTGGCATTGGAACCATACCACTTCTCTCCTGCCAGATGAAACCTTCCACCCAAGTAGGCCGGCATAGACATAAATCTTCGGTCTGCTGAGTCTTCCAGCGGAAATCCATTAATCTCTGATTTCTGCGGAAAAATCAGCTGGATTCCATGGTCGTTATGCTCTTTTCCACCCATGAGGTAATCGCCTTCACTTAGCAGTGCCATGACCTCTCCTACTACATCTACACAGCGCTCGGCATCTAAAACACCGGCTTTTAACATATCTTCTTCATTTAAAAACAGTAATTCTACTTTTGCATCGCTCATTTTTTCATTCCCCGCTTTCTCTGCGACTTTCATGCCAAAGTTTTTCTAATGAATCAAAAGCATTTCTGATAGATAGAAATAATATCCTCCTTATACAAAGGCACCAGACATTCTTCCAATCCTTCGGAGGCTGCAATTTCTGCCATCTCTTCAAACTTACTCTGGTCTGTGATTCCAAGGCTCTGCAAAGACAGGCTTAAATCCATGTTCCGTAAAAAACGCCTTGTTTCCTCAATAGTTTTTTCTGCGATTTTCTCCTCTTCTAATGACGCCTCAATTCCAAACACATGAACCCCTAATGAAACAAAACGTTTTATGCTCTTTTCATTGAGGATATGCTCCATCAACGCCGGAATTACCACCGCCAGGCCATGTCCATGGGTCACATCATACCTGGCACTTAACTGGTGTTCAATGGAATGTGCCGGCCATGCCCCTGGTTTTCCGCAGGCAATAAATCCGTTGATTGCCCATTCCGATACCCACAAAAGATTGGCTCGTGCTTCATAATTATCCGGTTCCTTACAGGCAATTGGTCCATAAGTAATGCAGGTTTTCAGCAATGCCTCCATCACCTGATCCTGCATGAAAGTATCTTCCACTTTACTAAAATACACCTCTAAAATATGGGAAAAAATGTCTGCTGTTCCTGCTGCCGTCTGATAGGCAGGTACCGTATATGTCAATTCCGGATCTAAGAGAGAATAGGCCGGATAAAGTGCTTCACTTTCCATATCCCGCTTTAATTTCAATTCTTCATTCGTAATTACAGCATAAGGATCCATTTCAGAGCCTGTAGCCGCTGCGGTAGGAATTGCAATAATTGGAAGAACTTCTTCTATCTTTTCGCTATCCTCCACTAAATCCCAGGGACATCCTTTATATTTTACAGAGGCAGCAATGGCTTTTGCACAGTCAATGGTACTGCCTCCCCCCACTGGAAGAATTACCTCTACTCCATATTTTCGACAAAGTTCCACGCCTTTTTTCACTGTAGTTAATCTTGGATTTGGTTCCACTCCGGAAAGCTCTGTAAACCCAATTTTATGTTTCTTAAAAATAGCAAGGATTTTGTCATACAGCCCACTTCTCTTAATACTTCCTCCGCCATATACCAAAAGTACCTGTTTTCCATATTCCAGCACACAGTCTGCCAGATGCTCCAAAGCATCTGTACCAAAATACACTTTCGTTGGAATTGAATAGAAAAAATTCTCCATAGCTTCCACCTCCAAAAAAAGCAGACAAATTAATCCATTCATTGGACCTCTTTGTCTGCTTTCCTTATTCACTAAAGTAAGTATATTCTCTGGTATCATACCAAAGTCAACAGTTTTTTATTTTGTTATCCAACTGCGCATCAGGGCGATTTCCCTTGCATAGCCATCATCATCATTCGGAGTCTCCAGAATAAATGGTTTTCCCTGCAAAAGTGGATGTTGAACCACACGCTTCATGGCTTCTAAACCAATCTCACCTTCCCCGATCTTCTGGTGGCGATCCTTATGAGTTCCCATGAGATTCATGCTATCGTTAAAATGAACTGCCTTTAACCGGTCAAGTCCAATGACAGCGTCAAACTCTGCTAATACTTCATCTAAATGGTCCACCACATCATATCCGCCATCCCAGACATGACAGGTATCCAGACAGACACCGACTTTACCGGACAGTTCCACCCCATCAATGATCCTGCGAAGTTCCTCAAAGGACCGTCCCATTTCTGTGCCTTTTCCTGCCATGGTCTCTAATAGAACGGTGGTCTGATATTCTTCAGCCAACGCAACATTTAATGCCTGGGTGATTAACTCCACTGCCACATCCACGCCCTGTCCTACATGAGAACCGGGATGAAAATTATAATAATTTCCCGGCACATATTCCATTCTCTGCAAGTCTTCTTTTAACATATTCACAGAGAATTCTCTGATATCTTCCTTCGCTGCACACACGTTCATGGTGTATGGTGCATGGGCTACCAAAGGTCCAAAATTGTGCTCTTTCATAAATTCCACAAGTTTTGCAGCGTCCTCCGGGTCAATGGCTTTTGCTGCTCCACCTCTTGGATTTCTGGTAAAAAAAGCAAAGGTATCGCCGCCTAATTTTAATGCCATCTTTCCCATGGCAAGAAATCCTTTTGATGATGATAAATGGTTGCCTATATAAATCATAAATATCTTTTCTCCTTTTATATTTTCTGATGCGAAACTTCTTTCGCCAGAATTTCACCTACATAAAAAGCCAGCATTTCTGCTGACTTTTCAGGTTACTTATTTTGCTGCAATAACATCTGCCATTTCATAATGTCCTGGTTTTTTGCCTTTTAAGAATTTTGCTGCTTCAACTGCACCTTTTCCAAAAACAGCTTTGGAATAAGCAGTATGTTTGAACTCGATGACTTCATCCTGTCCTGCAAAAATCACTTCATGATCTCCCACGATAGTTCCACCTCTTACTGCGGAAATACCGATTTCATACTGATCTCTCTTCTTACGCTCCTGGCTTCTGTCATATTTATACTCATATGCATTGTCTAAAGCTTCATTCATGGAGTCCGCTAAAGCCAGTGCTGTTCCGCTTGGAGCGTCTAATTTCTGATTATGATGTTTTTCAACAATTTCCATATCGAAGCCTGCTGGTGCAAATACTAAAGCGGCTTTTTTCAGAAGCTCCATTAAAGTATTGATTCCCAGAGACATATTAGCAGATTTTAAGATTGCAACTTTCCCGGAAGCTTCTGCAACTTTCTGAAGCTGTTCTGGAGAAAGTCCAGTAGTGCAAAGTACAACAGGAATCTGCTTCTCTACACAGTAATCTAACAATTCATCCACTGCTTTTGCATTTGAAAAATCAATAATTACATCTGCTTCTACATTACATTCTCTAATACTGGAAAAAACCGGATAGTCGTTCTTAATTCCATCATATACATCAATACCAGCTACAATGGATACTTCCTCATCCTGGGCACAGATTCCAGTAATACACTGTCCCATTTTGCCATTACAGCCATTCATTATTACCTTTGTCATTTGGTCTTTTTCCTTTCGTTCCTTTTCTGAGAACCTCATTCTCAGATATCATCCCACATTTATACCAATTTTAAACCATATGCTTTCATGACTTCTGCAAGTTTTGCTGCGTTTGCTTCGCCCATTTCACAAAGAGGTGCGCGAAGTGGTCCAACATTCATTCCCATTAAGTTCATTGCTTTCTTAACCGGGATTGGATTTACTTCTGAGAACAGCGCATCAATTAATGGGAGTGCTTCTTTCTGTAATTTCTGTGCAGTAGCCAGATCTCCTTTGAAAAAGCTGTCACATAAATTATGAACCTGCGCTGGTGCCACGTTGCTCCATACAGAAATTACACCAACTGCTCCGATTGCAAGCAAAGGAAGAACTAATCCGTCTTCACCTGAATATAAGTCCAGCTTACCATCTGTCAAATACATGGTCTTAGAAGCCTGTGCCATATTTCCGGTAGCTTCTTTTAATCCCACGATGTTCTCTTCCATATCATAAAGACGAGCTACTGTCTCTGGAAGCAGGTTACAGCCTGTTCTTCCCGGAACATTGTACATAATGATTGGAAGTTTTGTATTCTGTGCGATGGAAGAATAGTGCTTTACAAGACCTTCCTGTGTTGCTTTGTTGTAATATGGAGTAACAATAAGAAGTCCATCTACTCCATCCTCTTCTGCTTCCTGAGACAGCTGAATTGCTGTTCTTGTACAGTTAGAACCAGTTCCTGCAATAACAGGAATACGATGTTTGGTAAATTCTACTGCTGCTTTGATTACTTTCTCATGCTCTTCCATATCTAAGGTAGAGCTTTCTCCTGTGGTTCCGGTAATAATAATTGCATCTGTGCCTGCATCAATCTGCTGATTGATCAGTTCCTCTAATTTGTCATAGTTTACTTCCTCATTGTCATACATAGGTGTAACAATTGCCACACCAGCACCTTTAAAAATTGCCATCTTTAAAATCCTCCTGATAAATAAAATAACCGACTCTGGTCGAGCCGGTCTATTCTTAGCCTAAATCATAAAACCGATAGCTCCCCATCTTACGATGACAGTCATAAAATTATTCACCTTATGCCCAAGTATGCATCTGTCAGGCAACACACACTTTCGGCGCTCTCCCTTTCCCTTATCTTCATCTGCACCTGCTACATCCGATAAGTTACTCCTGATTCGCGCAACCTCTATCCTTTAATTTATTCATTTCTCTTATCTTAACACCGGACTCTGCATATGTCAATGCAGCAGAATTATTTTTCCGGTAAAATATTATAAATTTCATCTGCCAAATCCCGGATTCTATCATCTAACACTCTTCCCGTGCAGATAATACTCATTTCTTCCGGTCTGGAATCCAGAAGCTGCTTAAATTCCTCAAAAGAAATAATCTGCAGATCTACAAGCCCCAGAATTTCATCCAGCACCAGAAGATCACAGGCTCCCGTAGAAGCCACTTTCTTCCCGTAGTTGAATCCATTTTTCAGATTCATGACTTCTTCCTGCTGTTCCTCTGGGGATAATTCCAGAAAATATTTATCAGTCTTTGCAAAACTGAAACACTTAAGTTCTGGTTCGAACCGTTTCAGATATTCCTGTTCTGCTTCTATCTTTCCCTTTAAAAATTCAATAATTGTGGCATTTTTACCACTTCCTGCAGTATGAATTGCAGTGCCCAAAGCTACTGTAGATTTTCCGTGGCCTTCTCCATAATATATCTGAACAATACCATTACTCATAGCACGCCTCCTGTTTTACGGATATTACCACATTCTATCTCATTTTGCAACTTTTACTCAATAAATTCTATTTTGCTGACCGAAACTTCATAGGCGGTTCTCTTTTCCACCTCAGTTTCACTGATCTTCTTCACATACTCTCGGCTCTGGATTCTTCCCCAGATTTGCACATGGCTTCCTACTTCAAACCCGGAAGCAAATCTTGCATTTCTGCCCCAGCATATACATGGAATATAATCAGATTTTCCATAGGAACGATTGACTGCCACTAACAAGTCTGCGATTTCCCTTCCTAATGGAGTTTTCCGATATACGGTCTCCTTGCATACATATCCGTCCAAAAAAATCTGGTTGCTGGCATTTTCTTCTGAAGCGTCCTCTAAAAATTCCAGTTCTCTGGCAAAGACGGATAATACCAATCTGTTTTTATGTTCCTCATGTCGATTGAAAGAGCGGAACTGTCCACTTACATATATGTACTGTCCTGTATAATCTTCTTTCACATCAATCAGTCTTTCGGATACCATTACTGGAATATAATCAACAAAATCCGACAAACGGCTTACGGATACCTCTACCATATAAAAGCCTTCTCCGTATACTTCGTGACTATATTGGAAACCGGAAACGATCTCTCCAATAATAGATACCTGGTTGTTTTCAAATATTTTATCTGCCATGAATGTTCTCCCTTCCTCTTATGGAAATATTTGCTAGGTACTTTTTTACCACTCTCTCCTTGGTAGAAATCATAAAAACGTGTCGATAAGAATAAAAAAATCTATACAAAAATACGAAATCCCTGAAAAAACTTGCGTTTGAACATTTTTGTGATAGAATGTTTAAGTTGAAAAACCGTCATTTTGTACAAGAAAGTGAGAGCAAACATTATGAAGACAACAAGAGACGATATCAGAAATATTGCGATCATTGCCCATGTAGACCATGGCAAGACCACTTTAGTAGATGAACTTTTAAAGCAGAGCGGCGTTTTCCGTGAAAATCAGGAAGTCGCAGAACGTGTTATGGATTCCAACGATATTGAAAGAGAACGTGGAATCACGATTCTTTCCAAAAATACTGCTGTTCAGTATAAAGATGTAAAGATCAACATCATTGATACTCCTGGACATGCTGACTTCGGAGGAGAAGTTGAACGAGTTCTTAAAATGGTAAATGGTGTTGTTCTGGTAGTAGATGCTTTTGAAGGAACCATGCCTCAGACCAAATTCGTACTTATGAAAGCTTTGGCGTTAAATCTTCCAGTTATTGTATGTATCAATAAGATTGACCGTCCGGAAGCAAGACCAGAAGAGGTAATTGATGAAGTATTAGAACTTTTCATGGATCTGGATGCTTCTGATGAACAATTAGACTGTCCTTTTGTATACGCATCTGCCAGAAATGGTTATGCCATGTTAGAGTTAGATGATGAAAGAAAAGATATGACTCCTCTTTTTGAGACCATCATTAATTACATCCCAGCTCCAGAAGGAGATCCGGATGCAAATACCCAGGTACTGATCAGTACCATTGACTACAATGAATACGTTGGCCGTATCGGAATCGGTAAAATAGATAACGGCTGCCTGAAAATCAATCAGGAAGCGGTGGTTGTGAACCACCACGATCCAGATAAAATGCAGAAGGTTCGTATCAGCAAATTATATGAATTTGATGGATTAGAAAAAGTAGACGTTACAGAAGCTCAGATTGGTTCTATCGTAGCCATTTCGGGTATTGCGGATATCCGTATCGGAGATACCATCTGCGCCCCTGAAAATCCAGAAGCGATTCCTTTCCAGAAGATTTCTGAGCCTACCATTTCCATGAACTTCATTGTTAATGACAGCCCACTTGCCGGACAGGAAGGAAAATACGTTACCTCCCGTCACATCCGTGACAGACTGATGAAAGAATTAAATACAGATGTTTCTCTTCGTGTAGAAGACACTGACAGCCCTGATTCTTTAAAGGTTTCCGGTCGTGGAGAACTTCATCTTTCTGTTTTAATCGAGAACATGCGTCGTGAAGGTTTTGAATTTGCAGTAAGTAAAGCAGAAGTTTTATATAAGACAGATGAAAAGGGTAAGAAATTAGAGCCAATGGAAATCGCTTATGTAGATGTTCCAGACGAATTTACTGGAGCAGTTATTTCCAAACTCCAGCAGCGTAAAGGCGAGCTCCTTAACATGGGTTCCATCGCTGGCGGATATACCCGTCTGGAATTTAGAATTCCATCCCGTGGTCTGATTGGCTACCGTGGAGAATTCTTAACAGACACCAAGGGAAATGGTATCATCAACACTATTTTTGATGGCTATGATGAATTCCGTGGAGAAATTGCTTACCGTGCTACCGGATCCTTGATTGCTTTTGAATCCGGTGAATCCGTAACCTACGGACTGTTCTCTGCTCAGGATCGTGGAACTCTTTTCATTGGACCTGGCGAAAAAGTATACTCCGGTATGGTCATCGGACAGTGCTCCAGAGCCGAAGACATCGAACTGAACGTTTGTAAGAAAAAACACCTTACTAACACCCGTTCCTCTTCTGCAGACGAAGCCCTGACCTTAGTTCCACCTCGTATCTTAAGCTTAGAGCAGGCACTAGATTTTATCGATACCGATGAACTTCTGGAAGTTACTCCGGAAAGTCTTCGTATCCGTAAACGAATCTTAGATCCAACTCTCCGTAAGAGAGCTGCTTATGCGAAGAAGAATGCATAAATCATAATATACGGAAAAGAGGCAACGATCGTATAATACAATCGTTGCCTCTTTTCCCATTATTCGACATGTGTTTTTATTCAAATCCCAAAGCTTTATTTCCGCTCTTCCTATATTCTTCGATATCGGTAGCCGGAGCACAGATGGAGCCACCTTCGATTTCTTCCCAATCCTCAGATGTGATCTCATAAGTTTCTTCTGAGTTATCATAATTCTCCCAATTTTCATTTAAGGTCATATACAGATAGCTCTGATTCCCCTCTTCCTTCCAATAACAAATCCAAACACAATCTTCCACTTCCTCAAAAGGGCGAATCGTATATGTATAACGGCCAATTCCCCAATTGGAGAAAAGCAGCTCCTCTTTTGCAAATCTGAAATTCAGATCTGTATGTTCTTCAAATTCGACGGAGATTTCTCCCACAAATTCCATATCTGCATTCCAAAGCCGATTATCCTTCCTGATCTCGCCGTCAAAGTGGATCGTAACCTGATCCATAATTTCACCATTTCGATAAATTCCCTGCATACTTTGAGTATACGTTTTGTTTACGGGAGATAAAAAATAAATAACCAACAATACAATCACAATACCAACTGTTCCAAGAACGATTCTCTTCCAATGCTTCTTAAACATATTCTTCCCCTCCCCGTATGTACTATTAAATCTACTATGGATATCTCACAGAAAACTCATCCCATCATGTGCACAATTGCAAGCAGCACAACCAAATGTGCCGGATAGAAAACATAATAAAAATACTTGTGATACTTTCCCTTTTCTCCATTATACATAAGGATGAATGGTAATGCAAATAACATCATCCACTCATAGTGATTCAAAAATGGATTCGCTTCTCCAAACGAAAACGGATCATACCCCATGATGAAAAACAAATTTTGACACAATAAATCAGGAATCCCACTTATCGTATTTATTCTTGCACAAATACGATAAGGCATGTCCCACAGAACAAAGGCTGACTGACCTCCTACCAGAACAACATAGGTAAGAGCAGTCCTTAATTTACTGTTTTTCGCATAGTACAATCCTACACCTAAGACAACAATAAACAGTCTTCCTTCATTGTAAAAGATATTGCCACTCAATTGCAGAAATAATTGAGAAAGTTCTTCACCAACAGATAGTATTCCATTAATAATTGTGCCTATCAATATACTAACAATTTGCCAAACACAATAACTGCAGAGTATCCCTCCCCAGTACTTCTTTTTCTCTCTTACTGTTTCTATTACTTCAATGAAAAAGAAAATGGCTACAAAAGTTCCAAATATATTGTTCGTAACCATATGAAACAATCCCTGATGCTCTGGAAGTAGATTAAATCCAAACATAAGGAGTGCAGTTAATACATTAAATCCATATAAACGCTTGATAAATGCTTTTTTATTACTTGTATATGAGATTCCATTTACAAATAAATAGATAAAGATTGGCGCAGATAATCTTCCAACCCATCTTAACTGAATTGGCATTTCCGGTATAAATTCCCCTATATGATCAATTATCATGCAGATTAAAGCAATTCGTTTCAACGTTGTAGTGGACATTTTCTACTCCTTTTCTATAGTACAACTGAGGCTGTCCAATGACAGCCCCAGTATAAAATCAACTTAGTATGTGCTGAATTATTAATAAAACGACCAAATGTGCTGGATAAAAAATATAGTAGAAATACTTATGATACTTTCCTCTTTCTCCATTATACATAAGCATAAATGGTAATGCAAATATTGCCATCCAACCAAACTCACTATATAACGGATTAATCTCTTTAATAGAAAAAATATCGTAACCAATTATTCCAAAAAAACGTCTACAGACAACTTCTAATAACTCACTTTCTACTCCTAACACTTCTGTATATAATTTCTGCGGAATTTCCAATAATACAATTGCTGTATTTAATCCAAGTATTGCCACATATGTACAAGCTATACTTTTTTTGGACTGTCGAGCATAATACAATCCTACTCCCAACAAAACAATAAAAAGCCTTCCTTCATTTGTAAAAATATTTCCACTTATTTGAGATATCATAAGTGTAAAAGCTGTATTATATATAGGCATATTTAAATCTACAAACATTCCAATTCCAGTACTCACTACTTGCCACAGAATATACCCACTTAATATTTTTGCCCAACCTTGTTTTCTGGTTCGAACGTATTCAATTACCTCTATTAACCAAATTATTGCCACATATGTTCCGAAAATATTTGTACTTACGACATCTAAAAAATTTCTATGTTCTGGAAACAAATTAAAAATAAACAAAAGAATACATGTTATAATATTAAATCGATACAATCGTTTTATGTAACATTCTTTGCATTTAGTCTTTTCTATGCCTATAATAAAACTATACAAAAAAAGCGGCATTGCTAATCTTCCCATCCACCTCATTTGAATAGGCATATCAGGTATAAAATATGCAATATGGTCGATTATCATGACAAATAATGCAATTCTTTTCAACGCAGTCGTCGACATCTTTAATTATATCCTTCGATTGTTCCATAAAATGAACAAGGCGCTTCAAATTCTAAAAAATAGTATTTAGACGTATCCAGATTTGAAAAAGCACCACCATACGAACAATTTCCCGGTACATAATCTGTATCGGCTTTTGTATACCCATACCATTCAACTCTGCGAAGATTTATAGTTAAATCATCACTTCTATAATTTTTCAAATTCATATAAATTCTATTTACTCCATAGAAACATTCATCCGTGAACAACTTAGATATGTCAGCTGTTCCATAAACAATATACTCCGTATTGTTTTTATATACATCGTCTGTTGATGGCGTACTTGTACTGTACAATTGCGCAGACGACTCTTCCTGAATTTCTGGTGCATTTTGTGATACTCCAAAATTCTTTCCATCATCTGCATATGTAAATGTTATTGTCCCTGCAATACAACAAACTACTGTCATTAATAAGCACATTAATTTTTTTATTTTCTTCATCTCTGTTCTCCTTTAATCATCATCTTGTTACGTTTCATTGCATTTTCCCAAAATTAAATTTCCAAAATCATCTTTAAGATATCTTCCCAAAGACCTGTTGTAGCAATCTCTTCTACACAAAAAAACATAATTTTATCCTCCTCATTTATTAGGCACGCGCATTCCCTAATTTGACTTATAGCAGAATAAAATTATGCTTTCAATCTTAACTCCGTAATCGGTCTCTTAACTCCGTAATCGGTTATTTTTCCACATCCAAATTGTTTATCTCACACTTTATTTTTCAAAGGATATTTTAACAGAAAATGTATTCTCATCACATAAAATTTCCATTTTTCCATGATATTTCTCCACAGACTTTCTTACATTCTGTAATCCCATTCCATGATTCCTTTCATCTCCTTTACGGGTCTTCGGTAATCCATCTTTATAAAATATTATCTGATTTCTGGTACTATTTTTTATTTCAATTTCTGTATACTGTTTCCCAGAAAGAATTTCAATCTTCAACTCTCCCAGTTCTTGAATCTGATTCAATTCTTCCACTGCATTTTGAAGAAGATTAGAAAAAATAGTACATATATCTATAGCTTCTAAAGCCAAATCATACCGAAACATTCCCCTCACCGAGACCGAAATATTCTCAGCAATTCCCGATAACTTGTCAGCTAAAATTGCATCAAACAATTCATTTCCCGTAGAATAGGACAATTGTCTGATTTTCTGCAACTCCCCATTCATTCCATCCAGATATTTTTTAATTTCATTTATATCTTCTCTATTTGCTATTTCTTTCAAGCAAAACAAATGATTTGTCAGATCATGCCGAAATTGCCTTGTCTCTGTCTCCTTTTCCAACATAAGCTGATAATAACTATTCTGACTCTCTTTTAACGCTCTTTCTACCTCTAACAGTTTTGCTTTTTCCTCATTCTGCTCTCTATAATAAATCAAAAACCAGCAAAGAGCACAAATACATATATATGAAAAAGAAACTACAACATCCACTATTATTTGAAACAACTCACTATCCACATATGTAGACGATATATTTAAAGCTGCAGTTGTCCAAATAACCGTTAATCCACTTAAAATTACAATTATTACCACTATATTTGTCTTAAGAAATGAAGATTTATTCCGTTTTTTCATGAAAAAAAATATGATTGCAAGAATCAACAGCCCCCATAAACTAGTTATCAGATTTATCCAATATTGTATATTCTTAATATTATAAAAGAGTTCCTCCGCTCTTCCCATAAGTACATCTATCACTTCATCTATGCTGCTTATAAGCAACAATAACAGCAGTGACTTAATAATCCTTTGAAATACCTTTCCTTCCATTCCAATAAGTACAGCCACTATTGCGCATAAATATGCAACAATATAATCCATATCATCACTCTGAAAAATACTGATCAGATATCCCAACAGCACTACACCCCCTGCTACGTATCCCCATTTTCGTTGTGTGTCTTCTTTATAGACCAGTTTTAATCCTAAAGTATATTTGATGCTCTCAATCAAATATACGGCCAAAATAATCCCAATCGTCATACGTTTCTCCTAACGATATCTCAAATCATATTCCCTGTATTTCTCTTCAAATGCTGTCTTTCTTCGCTTGGCAACTTTGATCTTCTTATCAAAAATGGTTGCTTCTCCATTCCGATAATCTCTCACATAACTTAAGTTAATAATATATTTCTTATCAATTCTAAAAAAAAGATTTTCATCCAGTTCCTTCTCCAATCCCGCAAGCGACTTTTCACTTCGAAACAGATGATTTCCTACGATAAATTCTGTATAGCTGTCATAGGTCTGAATATAAATAATATCTTTCTGCAAAAGATTAATTTTCTTTCTGTTATCATACAAAAGAATTGGTTGATACCCTAATCTGGTTCTTCCAAAAGCTTCCAAAGCCTCAAAGATTTCCTTTTCATCAATGGGTTTTGAAATAAATCGAAAAGCCTCTAATGAAAATGCATCTCTCATCCGCCCTTCCATGGAAGTGACCATAGCAATCTTGCATTCCGAATTTCTTTTTCGGAGTATTGTCCCTGCTTCTATCCCGTCCATTCCGGGCATCTCTATATCCAGAAATAACAGATCCAGTTTTTCTTGCAATGCGATCAATTCTTCCCCCGAATACAATTCTACAAAAGACACCTCCCAATGATTTTCTTCTGCAAATTGTGCGATTATTTCCTGTAATGACTCAACAATCCTCTTTTCATCATCACAAATTCCAATTTTGATCAATTTGCTTCCCCCCTCTTATCTCCTTAAGTTATAAATTTATTTTAACATAATTCTCTTATCTTTAGAACTCTTAAACCGTACTTTTGTAAACTCGTTTAACTCAAAAAAGCTGTTCGAATTCCATGCCGTTTCACTATGACATAGAACTCGAACAGCCAAACTTCCATCTCCTTGACATATTGTTCGGAGCAAAATAGTTTCTCCTTAGTTATACTATTTTATTGGTGGTTCAGAAGAATTTTTATCAGATACCACGCATTCTTCATCTGCAGATAACTTTCTATCCTTTATGATTGCCTCAATATTTTTTACAAGTCCAAATGACGAAAGAAAAGCTATCATACTTATAACAAATATAAGCCCATTATTTGAATACACTTCACTCCTGAGCCAGCTTAGGAAAAAAGCACCCCCAATCCCAACAATACAAACAATGATTTCAACTATATTTCTTTTTTTCATAAGACCTCCCTACCATCGAAGCAATTCTTTTTATTAAAATTGCACGTCTACGTTACCATATGTTTTTCTTATTTTATCATCTACATCTATCGTTTGCAACTTCCTTTTCCCTAATTCTGCACCGTATGATGTGCCATTGGGGAGTACTCCGTCAGTGGCAAAAACGTATATCCATTTGCCAGTCCCCAACAGATGATCTCACTTACTGCTTCCACACTATAATCTAAGGTATCATGTTGCAGAACAATTGAAATATCTTTTCCCTGTATTCCCTTAATCACATTTTGGGTTACTGCGTAAGTGGTAATCGCATTCTCCATATCTCCACTGGATACATTCCAGTCGCAATAAAGATACCCCTTTTCTCCCATACTTTCACATAGATCCGACATGATTCCATAACCATATTTTCTACTGGTCAGATTCGAAGAACCGCCTGGAAAACGGACGATCCGGGGAGATTCTCCCGTCTGTTCTTCGCAGACATCATGAATTAACTGCAGATCCTCATAATAGTCCTCTTTGCTCCGATAAATACTGTAATCATGATCATAACTGTGAAGCCCGATAGAATGCCCTCTGCGGTAAGCCTCCCCAATCAGATCCTGATATTCCGGCAGCTGATTGGTCACAAAAAAAGTGGCTTTTATTCCATAACGATCCAATATATCTAACAACTGCTCTGTATATTCACAGGGGCCATCATCGAAGGTCAGATACACGATTTTTACCTCCTGCCCCATGACTGGATTCTCAATCTGCTGTTCAAATTCAAGTGTTTCCCCATAAAGTAAAATATCCGATTCCACTTCCGCATTTACAGATTCCATATATAAACTCTCTGTTTCATATATGTTTGTTTCCAAACTCTCCTGTTCCATAGAAATAAAAATTGCTGCCATCTCCAGAATTGCTAATAAAATTTCTGCTCCAAATTTTTTTATTCTTCCAGGCTTCTGGCCATTCATAAAATTTATCCTTTACATGTATTTAATTTATCTTATGAATAAAATGCTTACTTAATCCTATATATTTGCTCAACTCTCTAAAGTATGGTATCTAAAAAGGCGTTCTGCCGCAATTCCTTTACTTTCTCGATTGATAATCCAATTTTTTCTGCAATTACTTCATCCTCCAATACATCCAGTAAGTTTCTTGCATTTTCCAGCTTATTCTGCAAAATTCCACTTGCTTTTCCCTCTTCTCTTCCTTCTTCGATCATATCCTGAATCGCTTTGCACATATTATATTTTCCGTCCTTTCTCTCATACTCTTTTACCTTTACCAGTTCCTTGGATCTAGTATAATTCGATACTACATCAAAAGCAGCCTCATCCATACTCTGAAAATAGGCATCGTGATTTACCAAATCCGCCAGTTTCTTCTTATCTTCTGAACATCTAATAAATTCAAAGACCTGTTTCACATCTGTCTGAAATACAGAAGTGTCTTCAAATCTCCTGACATCTATTACTTTAATATTATAATTTGGTGTCATTTCCTGTAACGATTCTGGAATATTCCTAAAATCCAGCATATCATGAAGGCTGGTCGGTCCCTCCCAAGGCTCCTCCCCGTAATAAAGAAGAAATGTGATGATTGGATTTAATCTGCTGTCTTTCTTAAATCCATAAAGGTATTCCCCTGAATCTAATCCTTCAGGATTACTCCGCACTTCTTTCCCTATGACTTTTGCTTGCTTCTGATAGCGAGCTACATCATAGCCCATATTACGTAGTGGAAATTCGTAGTCAACTTCCTCCTGGTTTTCAATTCCCACAAAAGCGAAATTCATACCCATTGCTACTCTCCGAAGCAAATCTCTTGCTTTTCCTTCTGCTTCTGAGTCTTCCTCTCTCAAATCCTCCGATTTGATCAATTGAACTCCCTTACACCCTATTCCATTAATAATATCTGCATAACGGGAATTATCATCAAAATAGTGCTTCCATTTGGTGTCCTTTTTCATATAGTTTCTCCTTTTCCCAAAGTAAACCGTATAAAAAATTCCCTACAAAGATTATACGAAAAAAAATTATTGTAGACAATTATTTACTCCAAATTTATTTAATTTTCATTTTAATTGGAACATTTCCCGATCTGGGACTCAATTCAATAGATCTGATTAAAATGTATAACCTCTGTAGACAATTACTTTATACCTCTTGTCTACAAAGGCTATCTTATCATGATATTTCTACTTTTACAAGTGAAAATAAATTATCTTTTCTAAAATCCAAAATATCTCTTTGCATTCTCGTAAGAAATGCCTTTTACAATCTTCTCTAATACTTTCTCGTCTGCCGGATATTCTCCATTTTCTACCCATCCACCAATGAGGTTACACATAATTCTGCGAAAATACTCATGTCGGGTGTAAGACAAGAAGCTTCTGGAATCTGTCAGCATTCCGATGAAATTGCCAAGAAGTCCTAAGCTTGCAAGAGATTTCATCTGGTCCGTCATACCTGTCTTGTGATCATTGAACCACCATGCGGAACCATGCTGAATCTTTCCTACCGCACTGCTGTCCTGGAAACATCCCATAATCGTTCCAATCGCTGCATTATCTCCTGGATCTAAGCTGTAAAGAATGGTCTTTGGAAGCAGATCTTCTTCTGCCAAAGAATTCAGATACTGTCCCATTTCCAATGCGGAAAACTGATTGTTAATCGCATCAATTCCTGCATCTGGTCCCAGTTTTGCAAAAATGCTCTTGTTCAGATCACGCTGAACTCCGTAATGAAGCTGCATAACCCAGTTTCTCTTTCCATATTCTTTACCAAGAGCAATCATAAAAGCGGTCTTATACTGCATCTGCTCATGACGGGTCAGACATTCTCCATGCAGGCGCTTTGCAAAAATGTGCTCTACTTCTTCATCTGTGGCTGGCTCATACATAACATATTCCAGACCATGATCAGAAACACAGCAGCCATTCTCTGAGAAAAAGTCCATACGAACACGAAGGGCTTCAATGAGGCTTGCAAAACTTCCTACTGCTACACCACTGACATCAGAAAGTTTCCGGATATAATCCGTAAAATCTGCTTTCTCAATATTCATGGCTTTGTCTGGCCTCCAGGCTGGAAGTACTGCAACTTCAAAACCAGAATCCTTAATCTTTTTATGCCATTCCAGAGAATCTGCCGGATCATCTGTGGTACAGACCACATCTACATTGGACATGCGAATCAGATTTCTGGCAGACATATTGTCCTGTCTTAAGATCTCGTTACAGTGATTCCATACCTCTTCTGCGGTATCTCCACATAAATGGCCTTCATACCCGAAATATCTCTGGAGTTCTAAATGACTCCAGTGATAGAGTGGATTTCCAATTGCCATTTCTAAAGTTTCTGCCCATTTCTGGAACTTCTCTCTATCCGTGGCATCTCCTGTAATGTACCGCTCCTCTACCCCATTGGAACGCATCTGTCTCCATTTATAATGATCCGCTCCCAGCCAGACCTGAGTGATATTATCAAACTTGATATCCTCATAAATCTCCTGTGGATTTAAGTGACAGTGATAATCAATGATCGGCATCTTTGCTGCATAATCATGATATAAATGCCGGGCAGTATCTGTTTCCAGTAAAAAATCCTTATCCATAAATTTTTTCATGTCTCTTCTCCTATTTCAAAATGCCGCTGGTTTTTCCTACCAGCGGCTTATTTACCTTCTGCTAAAACACTATTATCTCTGTACTCTGGCTCCTGCGCCACCCATAATGGCTTCTACTTCTTTCTTGCTTGCCATTGTGGTATCTCCTGGTGTGGTCATTGCCAGTGCACCGTGAGCTGCACCATAGTTTACAGCAATTTCCGCATCACCAGTTGTCATTAATCCATAGATAAGTCCGGATGCGAAGGAATCACCGCCACCTACACGATCCATGATTTCAAGACCTTTATAATCTTTTGCTTTGTAGATTTCTCCACCAGCCCAGCAAAGTGCGCTCCAGTCATTTACAGTAGCTGTCTTTACTTCACGAAGAGTGGTAGCCACTGCTTTGAAGTTTGGATAAGTTTTCACTGCTTCGTTGATCATCTTCTTGTAACCTTCTATATTTAGCTCTTTTAAGTTCTCATCATTTCCTTCGATTTCAAATCCGAGACAAGCAGTAAAGTCTTCTTCGTTACCAATCATAACATCCACGTACCTGGCAATCTCTTTATTGACTTCCTGAGCTTTCTTTTGTCCGCCAATTGCACTCCACATAGATGGTCTGTAATTTAAGTCGTAAGAAACGAGGGTTCCATATTTCTTAGCTGTTTTGATGGCCGCAAGGACAGTCTCGCAGGACTGCTCAGATAATGCAGCATAGATTCCGCCAGTGTGTAACCATCTTACTCCAAGGGTTCCGAAGATATATTCAAAATCAAAATCCTCTGGAGTCGCTTTGGAAATAGCGGTATTAGCACGGTCAGAACATCCAACTGCTCCACGAATACCAAATCCTCTTTCTGTAAAATTGATTCCGTTTCTGCAAACACGGCCGATTCCATCGGTCTTCATCCATTTGATCAGAGAAGTATCCACTCCCCCCTGTAAAATGAAGTCTTCCATCAACATACCAACTTCATTATCAGCAAAAGCTGTAATCACAGCAGTATTTAAACCAAAACATCTGCGAAGTCCACGGACTACATTATATTCTCCACCGCCTTCCCATGCACGGAAGCTTCTTGCAGTACGGATACGTCCTTCGCCTGGATCTAAGCGAAGCATAACTTCTCCTAAGGAAACTGCATCATATTTACATTCATTCGCTGGTCTTAAATTTAATTCCATGATATTTGATTCTCCTTTTATCCTCTGATTTCTTTTACAATATCTGCTGCTTCTCTGGTAAGCTCTGTGATTTTTGCAAAGTCACCTGCTTTTACCAGGTCATTGCTTACCATCCAGCTTCCACCACAAGCTAAAATGCGGTCGTATGCCAGATATTCTCTTACGTTGTTGGCATTGATTCCGCCTGTTGGCATGAATTTTACTCCCACATAAGGAGCGGCCATAGCTTTAATCAGTTTTAATCCACCAAGAGGTTCTGCCGGAAAGAATTTTACAACATCCAGACCATTTTCCAGTGCCTGTTCTACGTCACTTGGATTTGCAGTTCCAGGAGTAATTGGAATATTTCTCTCTACGCAGTACTTTACAATTGCTGGATTGATGCCAGGGCTTACAATAAATTTCGCACCTGCTGCCACAGCTCGATCCACCTGCTCTGTGGTAAGAACAGTTCCAGCTCCAATTAACATATCAGGAAATTTCTCGCTCATAATACGGATACATTCCTCTGCCGCATCGGTACGGAAGGTAACTTCTGCACATGGAAGTCCACCATCACATAATGCTTTTGCTAAAGGTTCTGCATCTTTTGTATCGTTTAATACAACAACTGGAACAATACCAATTTTCTCAATCTGCTTTAATACTTCATTCATGTGAATACGCCTTCTTTCTGGGTTCATTTTTCTTAACCTATACCGTGTATTTCTGTAAAGTTGCGCGAACTGCACCAGCTCCTGCGATCAGTTCTTCAAAATAGCCACAGACTTTCGCTGCCATGCCTACTTCATAAAGATCTACACCGAAGATCTTTGCATTTTCTAATACAGGTTTTAAAGCTGCTTCTACATCCGCCTTCTCACCTAATTTAAATCCAGCCACATAAGGACATACCGTCTCTAATAATGGATCTGGGCTTAATTCAAATGCATTTCCATTGTCATCTACTGCCATCAGATATCTTAACCATCCGGCAAATACTAATGGAATAAGTTTCAAATCCTCTAAGCTCTTGCCTGCAGCTTTGTAATTCTTAATTGTCTCTCCATAGCGAATTGCCAACTTCTGAGAAGTATCTGTTGCGATTCGCTGCGGTGTATCCGGCATAAATGGATTTGGAATACGCACATTTAATACGGTGTCAATAAATTCTTTTGGATCTAAGACCCCAGGATTGATCACTACTGGAAGCCCTTCTACATAACCAATGGTCTCTACTAATTTCTTAAGCTCTGTGTCTTTCATTTCTTCAGAAATCTTCGTATATCCTAAGAGACATCCATATACTGCCAATGCTGTATGAAGTGGATTTAAGCAGGTACATACTTTCATGCGTTCTACTTTGTCTACTGTCTCTCTGTCTGTAAACATGAATCCACCTTTTTCTAAGGCCGGACGTCCATTTGGGAAAGCGTCCTCAATTACAAGATATTCACATTCCTCCGCATTCACGAATGGAGCCACATAGGTATTCTTGGAAGTAATCACTGGCTCTAGTCCGTCGATTCCATCTTCTTTTAAGATAGCTTCTACCGAAGCGTCTGGTCTTGGCGTAATCTTATCAATCATAGTCCATGGGAAAGATACTTTGGATTTGTCCTGGATGTAGGTCTTAAATCCTTCTTCTGCCAATCCATTCTCTACCCATTTTTCAGCAAAGGCATTGACTGCCGCATAAAGTTTATCTCCGTTGTGTGAGCAGTTATCCGTACTTACCATAGCAATTGGTTTCGCTCCGCTTACATATCTGGTGTAAAGTAAGGAAGCCACTTTTCCAATATAGCTGGCTGGCTTTGCCGGTCCGGCCTCATAGTCCGCTGCTACAGCAGGAAGAATTTCTCCTTTCCCATTTACAAGGCTGTAACCCTTCTCTGTAATGGTAAAAGTACACATTTGAAGAGAATCCTTCGAGAAAATCTCTTTTAAACGACCATATTCCACAACACTTTCAGAATCTAAAATGCAGGACTCTGCAATACTTCCTACTACCGTCTTCTCAATACTTCCATCTGCTTTTAAAGTTACTAAAATGGTGTACTCGTCATGTGGACGATTCATTTTCTTGATGATTTCATAATCAAACCCTTCTGCAACTACAATACCTCTGTCTAAAACCTCCTCATTTAGCAGATTCTGCGCCACATTGGCCTGGAATGCTTTGAAAATATTTCCTGCTCCAAAATGTACCCAGTATGGATTCTCTTTTGTTGCAGCGATCATTGCTTCACGATCGAATTTTGGAAGATCATATCCTTTTGCTTCCCACTCTGATTTATTTTCTAATCCAGCTTTGTTTAAAATCATTGTCTTTCTTCTCCTTCTATTATGCTCCGATATTCCTTCCGGAATTAGACCAATCCAAATATTTCTAGTCAAAGGATTCTTATTTGGATCTCTGATCAGCTTTCTCAATTGCTTCCCAGAGTCCGTTGATATAAGTTGCACCTAAAGCTCTGTCGTAAAGTCCGTATCCTGGCATTGCAACCTCATCCCAGATCATACGTCCGTGGTCTGGGCGGATTGGTCCATTAAATCCGATATCGTAAAGAGCTTTTACAATTTCATACATATCAAAGGTCCCGTCAGAAGAAAGATGCGCTGCTTCTTCAAAATCTGTTGGTGAATTGAACTTTAAGTTACGCACATGAGCAAAATGGATTCTTCCTTTTAAAGAACGAATCATATCTGGAAGATCGTTCTCTAAGTTTGTTCCGTATGAACCGGAACAGAAAGTTACACCGTTGTGTGGGTTATCCACCATCTGCATCATACGAAGAATGTTTGCTTTGTTGATGATAATACGAGGAAGTCCAAAAACGCTCCATGCCGGATCATCTGGGTGAATTGCCATATTGATGTCATATTTATCACAAACTGGCATAATCTTCTCTAAAAAATATTTTAAGTTCTCGAAAAGCTTCTCATCATCCACATCTTTGTACATTTCGAATAATTCTTTTACTTTTGCCATACGTTCTGGCTCCCAACCTGGCATTACGGTTCCATTCATATCTCCAGCAATAGAATCAAACATTTTCTCAGGATCTAATGCATCAACAGCTTCCTGAGTGTATGCTAATACGGTAGATCCATCTGGACGAACTCTTGCCAGCTCGGTTCTGGTCCAGTCAAATACTGGCATGAAGTTATAACATACCAAATGAATATCTTCTTTTCCCAGGTTCTCAAGGGTCTCGATGTAATTTGCAATGTACTCTTCTCTCTCTGGTGCACCTGTCTTAATTGCATCATGAATATTTACACTTTCAATACCAGCGACGCGAAGTCCAGCCGCTTCTACTTCTGCCTTCATCGCCTGAATTCTTTCTCTGCTCCAGACTTCACCTGGTTTTGTATCATAAAGAGTAGTAATGACTCCTGTTACACCTGGAATCTGTCTGATCTGTTTCAGGGTTACTGTGTCATAGTTTGCTCCATACCATCTGAGTGTCATTTCCATAGGACTGTTCCTCTCTTTCTTTTTCTATCATGAAATCCTTTGTTTATAGTTCGTTGCATATAACTTGATTATACTGGTTCTCATAAAAAAACAAATTGGTTCAGTTGTTGTACACATTGCAAAACTTGCGGTTTTGTTGTATAATTTCCAAAGTATAGTTTTAATTGACCGAACTTTTGTAAAAATTTACATAATAAGTGGAGGATCTTTATGAAGAAACAATTACAAACCAAATTTTCCAACCGTCAATATATGGTGTCCAAAGATTTTGAAATTTACTATTATAATGACCGAAATCTGCAGAACGTAAAATCCCACAGCCATGATTATTATGAATTTTATTTTTTTATAAATGGAAATGTTTCGATTTATATTGATGAAAAGAGCTATCCACTCTCCTATGGTGATATGATTCTGATTCCGCCTGGAGTAAAACACTGCATGGAAATTCAGCAGTCGGAAGAATCCTATCAGCGTTTTATCTTCTGGATTAGCCAGGATTACTGTAATCAATTAATGTCATTATCTCCCGACTACTGCTACCTTATGCAGCATGTGGCACTGACCCAACGATATATTTATCATTATGATGTGATTAGTTTTAATTCCCTTCAATCAAAAGTCTATCGTTTGATAGAGGAAATTCATTCAAAACGTTTTGGCAAAACCGCCAAAGTCCAGCTCTGCGTCAATGACCTGATCCTTCATTTAAACCGCAGTGTTTACGAAATGGAAAATCCAGAAACCCCAAAGGAGAGCCAGAACCTTTACTTAAATTTAATTTCCTATATTGAAGAACATATTGAAGAAGAACTTAGTCTGGACCAGCTTTCTCAAGCTTTCTTTGTAAGCAAGTTCCATATTTCCCATGTCATGAAGGAAAATATCGGACTGTCTGTTCATCAGTATATTTTAAAAAAACGTCTGCAAATATGCCGGGATGCCATCTTAGCGAACACTCCTATCAGCGAAACCTGCCTTCAATACGGATTTAAAGATTATTCCAACTTCTACCGTGCCTTTAAGAAAGAATATGGACTTTCTCCAAAAGAATATAAGGAAATCAACTCCCGAAGAATTTCGGAACCATAAGACATTACTGAGAAGTTCTCTGCTCTTTATATTCCTTGCACGGTGTATTCATCCAAAAAAAACTGCGACATTTCCTGCCGCAGCTTTTTTATAAATATATTTTTATTGATCCTATTTTAATGCTTTGATACGTTCTAAAGCTTTTACGGTATTCTCATAGTTACCGAATGCAGTAAGACGGAAATAGCCTTCTCCACTTGGTCCAAACCCTGAACCTGGAGTTCCTACTACATTAGCGTTCTCTAATAAGTAATCAAAGAAATCCCAGGAGGTCATATTGTCTGGAGTCTTTAACCAAATATATGGCGCATTTACGCCGCCAAATACGGTATACCCTGCATCTTTTAAACCTTCTTTGATGACTTTTGCATTATTCATATAATAAGCAACCTGCTCTTTTAACTGTGCTTTTCCAGCTTCTGAGTAAACTGCCTCTCCTGCTCTCTGTACAATATAAGGAGCACCATTGAACTTGGTTCCATGACGTCTTGCCCACATAGCATGTAAAGAAACGTCACCGCATTTTAACTCTTTAGGAACTACAGTACATCCCAGACGAACTCCGGTAAATCCTGCATTCTTTGAGAAACTTCTAAGCTCGATTGCACAGGTCTTAGCACCTTCACATTCATAAATAGTGTGAGGTACATCTTCTTCACTAATATATGCCTCATAAGCTGCATCATAAATAATCACAGCGCCATTTTTGTTTGCATAATCTACCCACTGCTGTAACTGCTCTTTCGTAAGAGTAGTTCCTGTTGGGTTATTTGGCAGACACAGATAGATCAAATCCGGGGTCTCCTTTGGAAATTCAGGAATAAAGTTGTTTTCTGCGGTACATGGCATATAAATCACATTGCTCCATACCCCTTTTTCAGCATCATATGTGCCGGTTCTTCCTGCCATAACGTTGGAATCCACATAAACCGGATATACTGGATCGCAAACTGCAATCTTGCTGTCCGCTGCAAAAATTTCCTGAATGTTAGCAGAGTCACTCTTTGCACCATCAGATACAAAAATCTCATCTGCTGCAATATCACAGCCTCTTGCCTGATAATCATTCTTTGCAATCGCACTTCTTAAAAACTCATATCCAAGATCTGGAGCATATCCACGGAAAGTCTCTGCCTTTCCCATCTCATCTACTGCTTTATGTAAAGCATCGATAATTGCTGGTGCAATTGGCTGAGTTACATCGCCGATACCAAGACGAATAATATTTTTATCTGGATTTGCCTCCTGATAAGCTGCTACTTTCTTTCCGATTGTGCTGAATAAATAACTTCCAGGAAGTTTCTGGTAATTTTCATTAATCTGAAACATTTTAAGAATCTCCTTTATTACTTAATAAAATACATACTGTTTCTATAGACTTTATCATTTTATCCATGGAATGTAAATAAAAAAATTTATTAAACATCTTCCATCAGACTGATGATCATTTGGGCTACTTCCACCAGTCCCGTACCACTTTCCATGCTTCTCTTCTGAACATATTGATGAGCTTCTTCTTCAGACAGATGATTTCTTTCCATTAAAAGAGCTTTGGCTTTTCTCAAAAGTTCCTCTTCCTCTTGAGACCGGCCTTTTGGCATTTTGCGTTTTCTTCGCCTCAACCGGCTTGCTCTTTCGTCCATCATTTCCAAGGTCTGCAGAAGTTCATGAACTTTAAAAGGCATAGCAAGACTGACCAGATTACCTATTTCCTTTTCCATAACTGTGGCATGAGATGCAATCAACAGCATTTCAAATCCCTTCGGTAAATAATCATAAAGTTCTGTATACATCATATCTACAAATCGGGAACCACAGATCAGTACACCATTGTCCAGCTCCGACATTCCTGCCAGGACCTGCGCTCCAGTGGTATAGACCCCCACTACATTATAACCGCTCTGAACAAGAATTTTCCTGATATTTAACCCTGCCTCTTTCTTTGGGAATGCGATTACGATACTATTCACAAGCTTGCGTCTCCCTAAATTTTATACAAATATTCATCAATTTCCCAGCTTGTGACCTGAGTCGTATACTGAATCCATTCTGTTCTCTTTGCTTCCAGATATTTCTGAGCCACATGAGTTCCTAATACCCCTTGTATAAACTCATCTTTTTCAAATTCTTGAATCGCATCTTTAAGACTGCTTGGAAGAGGTTCAATTCCTAAGCGTTCTCTCTCATTCTGTTCCAATTCATAGACATTTTTAGAAACAGGCTGCGGTGGCTCAATTTTATTTTCGATTCCTTCAAGACCCGCTGCAAGGCATACGGCAAACGCAAGATATGGATTTGCAGCCGGATCTGGATTTCTAAGTTCTATCCGGGTTCCTTCCCCTTTTGTGGAAGGTATTCGGATCAGAGGACTTCTGTTAATGGTAGACCAGGCAATTCCCACGGGTGCTTCATAGCCTGGCACTAATCTCTTGTATGAGTTTACCAGCTGATTGGTAATAATTGACATCCCCTTAATATGGTTCATAAGTCCGCCGATAAAATAGCGGGCTTCCTGACTCAATTTCATGGAATCATTTTCATCATAGAAAATATTTTTTCCATTTTCATCCGTAAGAGACATATTAATATGCATCCCGGATCCTGGTACCCCGAACCGCGGTTTTGGCATAAAACTTGCAAAAAGGCCGTGTCTTTTTGCAATGGTCTTTACTGCCAGTTTAAAAGTCATAAAATTATCTGCTGTAGCCAGTGCCTCGTCATATTTAAAATCGATCTGATGCTGAGCAGGAGCCATCTCATGATGGGAGGATTCAATTTCAAATCCCATATCTTCAAGAGTCAGCACCATATCTCTTCTTGCATTTTCCCCCAGATCAATTGGCCCCAAATCGAAGTATCCTGCTTTCTCATGAGTCAAAGTGGTCGGCTGCCCATTCTCATCTTGATGGAACAGGAAGAATTCACATTCTGGTCCCACATGAAAGGTATATCCCATTTTTGAAGCCTTTTTGATCTGCTGTTTTAATATGTAACGTGGATCTCCTTCAAACGGCTTCTGATCTGCTGTATAAACATCACAGATGATACGAGCCACCTTGCCCTGCTGCGGTCTCCATGGAAAAATAGTAAAGGTATCCAGATCTGGATGCAAATACATATCAGCTTCCTCCACTCTGGCATATCCTTCGATAGAAGATCCATCGAACATAATCCGATTATCCAGTGCTTTCTCCAATTGACTGGAGGTAATGGCAACATTTTTTAACATGCCAAAAATATCTGTAAATTGAAGACGGATAAATTCTACATCCTCTTCTTCCACCATTTGAATGATGTCCTGTTTCGTATAATTGCTCATACTTTCCTACTCCTTTATTTTAATTATCTGCCTCCGCAATATAGTTCAGAACTTTCTTAAATTTCATATTGCCGCCAAAAAGATCCAAAGCGCTGCCAATCGTAACATGAAGCCTGTTCTGCCCCAACTTCTTTAGCTTCTCCAGGTCTTCAAAAGAAGAAACACCACCAGCATAAGTAACTGGGATCTTTCCCCAGTCTCCTAAAAGTTTCACCAGGTTTTCTTCAATTCCTCTGGACTTTCCTTCTACATCCACTGCATGAATTAAGAACTCACTGCAATAACCTAATAGTTTATCCAAAAGATCCAGCGTTACTTTCTCCTGGGTAAATTTCTGCCAGCGGTCAGTTACAATATAATATCCATCCTCCTTGTACCGACAGGACAAATCCAGCACTACGTGTTCTTTTCCCACTGCCGAAACCAATTTATCCAGATTCTTATAATTGATCTGTCCATCTTTAAACACATAGGACGTAACAATTACATGACTGGCTCCCTTCCTTATAAATTCTTCTGCATTGTCCGCAGTGATTCCGCCTCCGACCTGGAGACCTCCCGGATATTCCTGCAAAGCCAAAAACGCCTGGGCTTTTGTTGCTTCATAATACTCACTATCTATGTTGTTCAACAAAATAATATGTCCTCCAGAAATTCCCGCTTCCTTATATAAATGGGCATAAAATGCACCATCCTGTTCCGAAACAAAATTCTCCTGAGCCTGATTGCCCAGGTCTTTCAGACTGCTTCCCACAATCTGCTTTACCTTTCCATTATGTATATCAATACATGGACGAAACTCCATCACCTCTGCTCCTTTTTCCTCATTTTTATCTGCACTATATTGTTTGATAATAGCACAATTTTGGTTCTTTTGGAATGTTTCCTTTTCAGTTTCTGGAATAATAAAGTAATTTATAAGGTATCCTAATAATACCTATAATTTTTGTCAACTGAAACTTATAGCTTCTTGACATAGTACCATAATTTTGCTATCATCAGAAAAATACAATGATAAAAATAAATTAACAATACATATAAGAAGAAAGCGAGGATAACATTAATGGGTACTATAATCGGCGAAGGAATTACATTTGATGACGTTCTTTTAGTTCCTCAATATTCTGAGGTAACTCCAAACATGATCAATTTACAGACACATCTTACAAAAAAGATTGTGCTGAATATTCCTATGATGAGTGCAGCAATGGATACAGTTACAGAATCTAAAATGGCAATCGCCATGGCAAGACAGGGTGGAATCGGTATTATCCACAAAAACATGTCTATTGAAGCTCAGGCTGATGAGGTTGATAAAGTTAAACGGTCTGAGAACGGAGTTATTACAGATCCTTTCTCACTTTCTCCAGATCATACATTACAGGATGCAGATCAGTTAATGGCGAAATTCCGTATTTCCGGTGTACCAATTACTGAGAACGGAAAATTAGTTGGTATCATTACTAACCGTGATTTAAAATTTGAAACTGATTTTTCTAAGAAAATCAGTGAATCCATGACTTCTGAAGGGCTGATTACAGCAAAAGAAGGCATTACTTTAGAAGAAGCTAAGAAAATTCTTGCAAAAGCTAGAAAAGAAAAATTACCAATCGTTGATGATGACTTCAATCTGAAAGGACTTATCACAATTAAGGATATTGAAAAACAGATCAAATATCCAAACTCTGCAAAAGATGATCATGGCCGCCTTCTCTGTGGTGCTGGTGTAGGTATTACAGCTAACATGATGGATCGTGTGGATGCTCTTGTAAAAGCAAATGTTGACGTGATTGTGCTTGACTCTGCTCACGGACATTCTAAAAACATCTTAAGTGCCGTCAGAACAATCAAAGAAAAATATCCAGATCTTCAGATCATTGCTGGTAATATTGCAACTGGAGCTGCAACAAAAGCTCTAATTGAGGCTGGCGCTGATGCAGTTAAAGTTGGAATCGGACCTGGTTCTATCTGTACTACACGAGTTGTTGCAGGTATTGGTGTTCCACAGATTTCTGCAATTATGGACTGCTACGAAGCTGCAAAAGAATACGGTATCCCAATCATTGCTGACGGTGGCATCAAATTCTCTGGAGACATGACAAAGGCTCTTGCTGCTGGTGCTAACGTATGTATGATGGGCTCTATGTTCGCAGGATGTGATGAAGCACCTGGAACTTTTGAATTATTCCAGGGAAGAAAATTCAAAGTATATCGTGGAATGGGTTCTATTGCCGCTATGGAAAACGGAAGCAAAGACCGTTACTTCCAGCAGGATGCTAAGAAACTTGTTCCAGAGGGTGTAGAAGGACGTGTTGCATACAAAGGAACTCTGGAAGATACTGTATTCCAGTTAATCGGTGGTATCCGCGCAGGTATGGGATATTGCGGATGTCCTGATATCGAGACTTTAAAAGAAAACGGTAAATTCGTTAAGATTTCCGCAGCTTCTCTGAAAGAAAGTCATCCACATGACATTCACATTACCAAAGAAGCTCCTAACTATAGTATTGAAGAATAATTTTTTTAGAATTTGAGAGGTGATTTCATTTTGGGCCCCAGTGATATAGCGCAACTTTTTGTTTTGATAGTACTGTTAGTACTTTCCGCCTTTTTCTCTTCTTCCGAGACAGCCCTTACGACTTCAAACAAGATTCGAATGAGGACTTTAGCAGAAGCAGGAGATAAACGTGCAGCCCGAGTCCTTCGGGTCACCAGTGATCAGGGGAAAATGCTTTCTGCAATTTTGATTGGTAACAATATTGTTAACCTTTCCGCATCTTCTCTGGCAACCACCCTTGCTATTAAAATTTTCGGTAGTATGGGAGCAGGTATTGCCACCGGAATTCTAACTTTCTTAATTCTGATTTTTGGTGAAGTATCTCCAAAGACCATGGCAACTATTCGTGCAGACAAACTTGCCCTTGGTGTTTCTGGAATTATTGAATTTTTAATGAAAATACTGACACCAGTTATTTTTATTATCAATAAACTATCCATGGGATTCTTATTCCTTCTTAGAGTAAAACCAGACGCGGAGGCCAGGACCATGACGGAAGAAGAAATCCGAACTATCGTAGATGTAGGACAGGAATCCGGTGTCATCGAAAATACGGAACGAGACATGATTCACAATCTATTCGATTTTGGTGATGCAGAAGCAAAAGAAATTATGGTTCCCCGAATTGATATGACCTTTGTTCAGGCAGATGCTACATATGAAGAGGTTCTGAGAATCTTTCGGGAAGATAAATTCACCCGGATTCCAGTTTACGAAGACAGTACAGATCAGATCATTGGTATCCTGAATATGAAAGACCTTCTTTTACAGGATTCTTCCGAAGAATTTTCTGTTCGAAATTATCTTCGCGAACCATATTTTACTTATGAGCACAAAAACACTGCTGATCTATTCCTTGAAATGCGAAAATCTTCTATTTCTTTGGCAATTGTTCTGGATGAATATGGTGCTACTGCCGGTCTTGTTACTTTAGAAGACTTATTGGAAGAAATTGTAGGTGAAATTCGTGACGAATATGACACCGATGAAGTAGATGATATTACTCCATTAAATGACCGTGAATTCATGGTTCTAGGTTCTGCCAATATTAATGACGTGAATGACGCTCTTGATGTGAAATTCAGTTCAGACGATTATGATACTTTAGGCGGTTTCTGTCTTGGGAAATTAAATCATCTGCCAGAAAGAAACGAAATCATTCTTACTGAAGATAATATTCTTCTTCGAATTGAAAAAGTAGATAAGAATCGAATCGAAAAAATTTATATTAAATTACCAGAAAAGCCACAGCAGGATTAATCCTGCTGTGTTTTTTATTATTCTTCCCTCTCCACAATTACGGTCTTCCTTCCAGAAATTGTTTTCTTGTGGCCTCCCGGAAGTAAAAATGTTTCCACAATCTCCGCAGAAAGAATTCCTTTTTCCATATCGCAGGCAAGAACCCTAATATTCAACTGTGAATCTGATCCCAGGCGTAAACTGATATCTTCTGTTACCTGATCGATAATCTCCTCCTGATTCAGATATCCTGGAATGTTCTCTCTGGAAACATTTTCACACACCCCTGGATTTCTGTTGTCCATAAGGTAATAATTGTCCTTTAAAGTACTTTCTAATACTTCTGAAAGACAGTTTTCAATCTCATTCTTTCTTGAATTGATCTGGAACATTCCCAATTGTAGCACCACCGTATAAAGAAGTAAGAACATCCCTATGATTCCTAAAAATATATTTTTCATTCAATCACACTTCCTTTTACAGGAAAAGCAATAAAAGCAGAAACATTCTTCCCATTCTCCTTCTTTGTCTGTATTAATATCTGATACACACCAGGCAGAGAAAACTGTAACTTATTCTCATCTGATTTTACTTGTTCATAACAGCTATTTCCTGTATTGTCATACACATCTGCCACTTCATAAGAAACCAGATTCCCCTTAGAATCTGTAACTGAGAAATGCTCTTCAATCACAATTATTTCTTCTGCATAAATGGGATAGTTCTCCACATAAGTGATCTTTAAAGGCTCCTGCTTCAAAAAAGTATCATAAGCCGTGTATTCCTGTTCCTGCATACTCACCTTTGTCTGAACATTTATGACGTCTCCTGCAATTCCTAAGATTCCTTTTCCTTGTCCAGACGCAAACAACATTATGCCGACAACTGTAAGTCCAACAAGTACCGTAAGTACGATTCCTGCATATTCTGATATGAGTGTCTTCAATCCATCCTCCTTACACGCTACTACTGATAAAATCTACAACCAACTGTACAAACCTGGAATTTTTCCCAAGAACCAATGCTGTTAAAATCCCCAGAATGACAATGCCTCCTACTGCTGAAAGAATTCCTTCCGCATATTCTTTTATGATTTCTTCCATGCACTTCTCCCTTCTTAATGTGACAGTTCTGCTTTTTCCGTCTTCTTTCTCATTCAATATCTCCTGTAACTTCTAGCTACATAAAAATTCAAATAAATGGTTCATCATGGAAAGAACCGCCCCACCTGTTATTACAAGAATGATAGATATTCCATACTCCTCTAGGATCTGTCTCATGCTCTCACCTACCTTGCATAACCGCTTACTATGTGATTCTGTTTTAGTTGAAAAAATCCAATTGTCAATGGAAATTTCAGTTCTACTCTTGCATAAGAAGCGTTACCAGAATCTGCGGGGATTTCTTCCAAAGAAGAAATCCCACAACTTGTTCCATCGTCATAAAATAAATTCACTGACAGATCATATCCTGACTGCCCAGCTGTATCAAAACATTCGGCCAGAACATCTTTGGCATAGGCACTATTTTCTAATTCATCAATAATATTTGCATGCACATCCTGGGCACTTACCACCATCATAAAAGCCGATAAGGTTCCAATGGATGTCATCATCAGAAGAAGTATCAGAAAGATTCCTACATATCCTTTTATAACCTGACTCATATGCCCTCCTATATTACTGCATTCTGCAGAAAGACTACCATAAACACTGCCATATCTGTTACCAGCTTCACAGAAGCTGTCAGCACAGGTGCTAAAAAAAGAAGATACATACCACTGTTCAAATCTTTCAGACGAATTCGTTCTCCTGTATCTAACATCTTCTGATTTCTGGAAATCAGCTCACTAATCTGCTTTCTGGCATTTCCACAATTTCCCATGGACAAAGAATACAGCATGCTCATTGCCGACTGCACCTGTGGAATCTGAAATTCCTTAAGGAATCCCTCATAGGGCTTGGATGATTCAGGATTCATTTCCAATCCTTCCACCAAAATGTCTAACTCCTGCTTTAACACTCCCGGCACATGCTGTTTTGACTTAATAAGCGCCATCTGAACATTTTCCATCTGCATTAATAAGACCAGATCCATCAACCAGTTTGGAAAGGCGCAGGAAATATTTTTTACAAGTGTCTTTTTTGCAAGAAATCTGCCTACCTTATGCTGATTGAATAATAAAAGAAGCACAAACAGCCCAATGGCCCCTGCCCAGTAACGACCTGTTACAAAAAATAAAACAACCACTACCAGAAATCCCGATGCCAGAGCAATAGACAATTTTTGTTCCTTTTTTTCATCATACTCCTGGTAGTTCTTCATTTTCTTGATATAGTATTCTTCCTGCTGCAGCATATCCAAAGTAAGATAGTCGACAGAAAGATAGCCCTGTGCTTTTAAAAGGATCATATCATCCAGCACAATAACCACTACCGATAATATCTGGGTAATCAGGTTTCCACTGATATCCACATTCATAACTGGAAAATGAAGTACAATTCCACAAATTGCAAGAGATACAAGAATTGACAATATCACTTCAGAAAACTGTTTTTTCCGCTCCTGCATCATCTCCAAAGTCCGGTTTTCCCAAGCACTTTTCTCTTCCAAAAGAAGATTGACTGGATATTCTACATCTCCACCATAACTTTCTCCATGCAGCATTAACTGATGAATCTGCAAAAGACGCCGACAGGGATATTCTTCTTCTATCATCTTTAAAGAATTCTCCATAAGCTCCACATCCTCATAACTCATCTGCATGTGATACACGGCATTGCGTACTACCTCCTTCATATGCCCTACTGGCATTGCCTCCTGCACATTGATAAGGGCCTTATCAATTTTCTGTTCTCGTAGAAATCCATACAAAATATGCTCCATATAAAAAGATGCCTCATAAAACCTGTCCAACTGACCTTGATACTGCTTCCATTTTCTACGATGAATCGGAATCATGATAAGAAAAAACATGGTCAGTACTGCCATTACGATCCAGTTGATCTTTAAAACCAAATGCAAGAGATAAAGCATTGCAAATGCAGCAAAATAAATCATGTTATCCCTCCTTCCAATTCCTGTTCTAATGGGAGGCAAAGAAACGGATTGACGATTTCTGCTCTCTGAAATCGCCTGGAAAGCTGTTTCGGCAGTTCCTTTAATACATAGGCTCCATCCTGTACCATCATTATGGTCCGATTTTCTCCACTCTCCCGTAAATAGAAACATGCCTGATCAATGTACCGATAAACCACACCGTCCTCCCTCTTTTTCTTACGAATTAATATTCCTACATCCAGCGCCTGGTAGATATCGTTCTCCATGCGATCTGCGTCCGTCCTGCTTTCCAACATACTTAAAATTCGATCTGGTACATTTCGTACATCATCTGTATGCAGTGTGGTCATACCTCGCACTCCTGTGGACCAGCTTTCCAACAAATACTTTACTTCTCTAGAACGTACTTCCGAGACAAATATCCACTTAGGATTCAGTCGGAGACTGGATTTGATGGCATCTGAATAGGTAAAAGTATCTTCACTGACTTTCATTTCAATACAATCCTTTCCAGGATTTGTCCTGGAATACCGAAGCTCCATTGTATCTTCGATCGTAATGACTCTTTCATTTGCCGGGATATACTGGGAGAAAAATTTGGCACATTCGGTTTTCCCAACACCAGGCATGCCACAGAAGATCAGATTCATTTTTGTAAGAACACAGTTAATCAGCAAAGATAGAACTTCTCTGGAACAAAAACCTTCTTCAAGGGCTTTCCTTGCCGTCAATCGTATGATTGGCGGAGTTTTTCGAATACTGATGCTCCTTCCTGTTCTGGCTACCGATTCATGAAGTATGGTGACTCTAAGTTCTGGTGTTTCTGCCTCTAATTCGGGAAAACGCTTATTGAACTGTCTACTGACCAGATTGGATATACGCTGGGTAAATTGCTCTACAAAAGCTGGGGTAATCTGTTCTTTCACATATGAAGGACTGATTTGAAAACGCTCATTATAGATATTAGTCAGCCAAACCTCATTTCCATTATAGTCAATATCTGTAATGTCGGGGCTTTCCACGTACTTCCAAAGAGGACCAAAATATTCCTTACCTAACTCCATCTGGTCCTCCTATACGCCTGCATTGATGTTCGCTTTCTGAATAAAGCTGTCAATCAACCCGGAAAATGCTTTTCCAATAATACTGCTACTATCGGTTCCTACAACTGCTGTAACGACCAGAATCACAGATAATACTGCTGCTACTGTAATTAATACACCACCGTACTGTTCAAAAATTTCTTTCATATTGTTTCCTTTCTCCGCCTTTTGCGGCACAGGAACAACACGCGAAATACCTTATTAAATTCACGTTATTAGGGAATTATTCATATAAGATATGTACTGCGCATTCATTGCTTCGCAGAACATGTCAAGAAAAGTTATCTTTTATAATACACCTTTTTTTGAATTTGTAAAGTGTTTTTTTAAAAAAATTCGGGAAGCAATAAAGCTTCCCGATTATATACTCATTAATATATTTGTCTTGTTGTAAGTTGTTCCAGATTCTGAACCATTTTTGTGTTCTCTTTGTATTTTTCCTGAACAGCTGCCACGCTGTTAGACATACTATCAATCTGACTGTTGATCTTATTTACAGCATCAGCGGAGTTACGGGCTGCATTCTCAATTGCTTCCACAGATCTGGTAGCTTCCATAACCTGTCCGGATAGATTCTTGGACATAAAAGAGAAATCCTGCATCTTATCAAACATAATCTTGGAATCTCCCTGATATTTCCGTCCAACCTCAACTAATTCACTATAACTTCCTACTGTTTTCTCTTTCATGAAGGCAACAACGTTGCTGGCTTCTTCTGCCAGATCTGTAACTGCGGTAATAACCACATTGGAAATTTCTTTAATCTGCCCTGCTGTGGTTCTGGAACTTGCTGCCAGTTTTGAAATCTCATCTGCTACAACTGCAAATCCTCTTCCTGCTTCTCCTGCTCTTGCTGCTTCAATGGAAGCATTTAATGCAAGCATGTTGGTCTGTTCTGCGATCTTCATAATATCTGCAGTCAGATCCATAATCTGCTCAGCTCGCTTGGACTGCTCGATTTTCGCGCCTAAAGCAGCTTCTACTTCTGTTGCCTTAGCTTCTACTTCTGTACGCATTTTCTCAGAATTCTTCATAATCTCATAAGCATCATTGTTACTGTTCTGAGCATATTTTGCACCATCTTCTGCTTCTTCACTAATTCCCTTAAAGGACTCTTCCATACTTTCCATTACAGAAGTCACTTCCTGAATACTAGAGGTCATCTCCTGTAATGATGCAGAAAACTGCTGCATAGTGTCCGCTGCACCAGAAGCATCTCTGCCAGCTTCCTGTAACTCCAGCTCCACTGCTTTAATGGAAGATGCAAGTGCCTGCGCATTCTGTGTTACTGCCGCCAGTAACATCTCCATTCTCTGCTGTTTCTCGTCGGCTGCTGCCTTATTGTTCTTTCCCTGAAATAAACCCATAGATCCCTCTCCATTTTCCTTAATATTTAGTCGAATCCAGTCATAATATAGGAAAATTATAACATGTATTTTACGTTACTGTAAAGGGGATTTTACTTCTTCTAAAAAATCTTCTAAAATTTCTGCAGCACATCCAACTAATTCCTTGCAAGGACGCTTTTTATAATACTTGTCTGACCTCTGTTCCGGTGTCGGTTCCTGGGATTTTTCAGCCAATCCTAACAGCTCTCTGCACACAATGGAACCATTCACTGCTTCAAATCTATGTGCCAACTCCTGCACTCTTTCATAAAGTACTTTTTTTCCTTCAAATTCCTTCGGGTCATCATAACCATATAAAATGCCCAGCACGATAAACATGCCGGACACACTTCCGCAGACTTCTCTAAGACGCCCCATTCCTCCGCCAAAGGCAGAGGATAAACGGGCCAGCTGAGCGGTTTCCATATCCAAAAGATCAGCAAAGGCCAATACTACGGACTGGGAACAGTTATAACCTTCCAGAAAATAATTCATGGCTTTTTCTTTTCTTGTCATAATCTCTCACCCTTAAGTCTATTAACGGTCTTATTTATTTTCCAATAATTTTTCTGCGCTAACAAGTCTTACCACAGTTACGAATACTTCTGCTGCTTCTTTTAATTCTTCTGAAGATGGATAAGTTGGAGCGATTCGAATCACAGAATCCTTTGGATCCTTTTTATATGGGAATGGAGCTCCTGCCCCAGTAAGTACCACACCAGCTTCTTTACACTTTTCAACGATTGCCTTTGCACAACCTTCTAATGCTTCAAAACTGATGAAATATCCTCCCATTGGATTTACCCAGCTTCCAATTCCTCTGGAGCTGATTTCAGCCTTTAAAAGCTCATCTACCATCTGGAATTTTGGGCGGATGATATCTGCATGTTTTTTCATATGAGCCTTGATTCCATCCAAGTTCTTGAAATATTTTACATGGCGGAGCTGATTGATCTTGTCATGTCCGATGGTCTGGATAGTCAGACGTTTCTTAATATCTGCAATGTTTGCAGGAGAAGCAGAAATTGCTGCAATACCTGCGCCTGGGAAACTTACTTTACTTGTAGAACAGAACTGGAATACCATATCTGGATTTCCTGCCTTTTCACACTCGCTTAAGATATCTAAGATCTCAGCCTGATTCTCATCATAAAGATGATGTACTGCATATGCATTATCCCAGAAAATTCTAAAATCTGCTGCCGCTGGTTTTAAGGCTGCAAAACGACGTACTGTTTCATCAGAATAAACGATTCCCTGTGGATTAG
Organism: Agathobacter sp.; assembly: GCA_045124075.1. Lineage (GTDB taxonomy): Bacteria > Bacillota > Clostridia > Lachnospirales > Lachnospiraceae > Roseburia. Next base: position 28,933 of record JBGVLD010000039.1, on the reverse strand, counting down.
AGTATTTTGGAATACACCAGATACCTTTTACTGAAGCATCATTATTTACATACTGCTCTACCAGCTCCATATCCGGACCATCTTCTGTCATTGGAATATTGATCATTTCAATCCCAAAATCTTCTGTAATTGCAAAATGACGATCATATCCTGGAACAGGACATAAGAATTTTACTTTCTCCAGTTTGCTCCATGGAGTGTTTCCACAGAAGCCGAAAATCTCAGCTCTTGCAATCTGATCGTACATAATATTTAAGCTGGAGTTTCCGTAAACAATTACGTTTTCTGGTTTTGTTCCTACCATGTCTGCAATCAACTGTTTTGCTTCTGGAATTCCGTCTAAAATACCATAGTTTCTTACATCCGTACCATTTTCCGTAGAAATAATGGATTCAGAATCTAATACATTGAAAATATCCATGGCAATATCTAACTGTTCTGCGGCTGGCTTTCCTCTGGACATATCCAAAGAAAGACCTTTTGCCTTTATTTCTTCATAAGCTGCTTCTAACGCCTCTTTCTCCTGTAATAATTCTTCTTTTGTCATTTCCTGATAGGATTTCATGAAATTATTCCTCCTCTTTCTGATGTATCATATTAAAATATTCTCTGATTTTCTTTTCGTAACCATTTCCGCTTGGCTCATAGAACTTTCGATCTGTAAGTCCATCCGGAAGGTATTGTTGTTCCACATAATGATTAGGAAAATCATGAGGATATTTATATCCTAATCCATGTCCTAAACGCTCAGCTGATTTATAGTGAGCATCCTGCAAATGTGCCGGCACCTGCGGGGTCTTAGAATGTGCAACGGTTTCCATTGCACTAAAAATCGCATTACATGCTGCATTACTTTTCGGTGCACTAGCAAGATAAGTAACTGCCTGAGATAAAATAATCTGTGCCTCCGGCATTCCAATTCGTTCCACTGCCTGAGCTGCCGAAGTAGCTACCACCAGTGCCATAGGATCCGCATTTCCAATATCCTCTGATGCAAGGATCATCATACGCCTCGCAATAAATTTAATGTCTTCTCCGGCATATAACATTCTTGCCAGATAATAGACTGCTGCATCCGGGTCAGAGCCCCGCATACTCTTTATAAAAGCGGAGATGGTATCATAATGATTATCTCCGGTTTTGTCGTAGGAAATTACTCTTTTTTGAATACATTCACTTGCCACATCAAGAGTTATGTGAATGATTCCGTCTTCGCTTCTTTCTGTGGTAAGAATTCCCAATTCTATGGCTGTTAATGCGGCTCTGGCATCTCCATTTGCCACATCAGAAAGAAATTCTAATGCGTCTTCATCAATCTGGGCATGATAGGCGCCCATGCCTTTTTCTTTATCATTGACAGCTCGAAGAAGCAGGGTACGTAAATCTTCCCTGGTCAGCTTCTTTAACTCAAAAATAACAGAACGGGACAAAAGCGCTCCATTTACTTCAAAATAAGGATTCTCTGTGGTGGCGCCAATTAGAATAATTGTTCCATCTTCCACAAAAGGAAGAAGGTAATCCTGCTGCCCTTTATTAAAACGGTGAATCTCATCAATAAAAAGGATGGTCTTTTTTCCATACATACCCTGGTTATTTTTCGCCTGGGTTATGACCTCTTCCATATCCTTTTTCCCGGCAGAAGTGGCATTAATCTGAGTAAAATTGGCGCTGGTAGTATTGGCAATGACCTTTGCCAGGGTGGTCTTTCCTGTTCCTGGTGGTCCATAGAAAATAATGGAGCTTAATTTATCCGCCCTGATTGCCCGGTAAAGCAGTTTGTCTTTCCCAATAATGTGCTGTTGGCCTACTACTTCATCCAGGGTTCTTGGCCTAAGCCGGGAGGCCAGAGGCGATTCCGACTCCATATTCTGTTCCCTCATGTACTCAAATAAATCCATATCCCCAAACGCTACATCCTTTTTGCATTTTTTATTTTCTTATCTTGCAAAATTCATTTCGTCAATCCCATTCTCTTTTATTTTTAAAAGTATTTTTGACAGAATGAGTGCCAGAAAATTCATATCCTTTACTAGAATACATGAATTCCTGGCACTTTACAAGATTAAAGTTTTTTTTCTACAATATGCATGAAAACATGCATAAATCCACGTTGGTACTGTAAGAAATTACCACTTCCTCTGTGTGAAGCAGAATTCTTAAGTTTTTGGGGAGTTTACAGCTTTCTGGCTTCTGCAGTAAGCTTATCATTTTTTACATCAATCCAGATGGTATCTCCAGTCTCCACTTCATCTGCAAGAATCAGTTTTGCTGACAGGGTCTCTACATGCTTTTGCAGGAAACGTTTCAGTGGTCTGGCTCCATATACCGGATCATAACCATGCTCTGCAATAAAGCTTTCTGCTTCTTCACTTAATGCAACCGAAATTTCCTTATCCTCCAGCCGTTTATTTAAATCTGCCATCAGCAATTTCACAATTCCGCCAATATTTTTTTTCGTCAGCGGCTTAAAGAGAATAATTTCATCCAAACGATTCAAAAATTCTGGTCTGAAATGAGCACGAAGTTCATTCATAACTCCATTTTCACATGCTTCGGGAATCTCTCCAAACTCGGTAATACCCTCTAATAACTGAGCAGAACCAATATTACTGGTCATAATAATAATGGTGTTCTTAAAGTCTACGGTTCTTCCTTGAGAGTCGGTAATACGTCCATCATCTAACACCTGCAAAAGAACATTAAATACATCTGGGTGTGCTTTTTCTACTTCATCAAAAAGCACAACGGAATATGGTTTTCTGCGGACTGCTTCTGTCAGCTGTCCCCCTTCATCATAACCGACATATCCTGGAGGCGCTCCGATCAATCTGGAAACGGAGTATTTTTCCATGTATTCACTCATATCCAGACGCACCATATTAGACTCATCATCAAACAGACTTGACGCCAGGGCTTTTGCCAGCTCCGTCTTACCGACACCAGTTGGACCTAAGAACAGAAATGAACCGATTGGTTTGGATGGATCTTTGATTCCCGCTTTGGATCGGATAATGGCTTCTGTTACTTTTGTAACTCCATCCTCCTGACCAATAACTCTCTTATGGAGTTCTTCATCCAAATGAAGGGTCTTATTTCGTTCACTCTCTGTCAGTTTTGCTACAGGAATTCCTGTCCAACGGGAAATGATCCTTGCAATTTCTTCTTCCGTTACTTTCTCTCTTACCAAGGAAAGGTCACGATCTTTTAATAGCTCCTCTTCTGCTTCTAACTGCTTTTCCATCTGTGGCAGCACACCATACTGTAATTCTGCTGCTTTTTCAAGATCGTAATTCTGCTGGGCAATCTTAATTTCATTTCTGGTATTTTCGATACTTTCACGAAGTTTGCTGACTTTATCTACTGCATCCTTTTCGTTGGACCACTTTGCTTTTCTACTATTCAATTCATCCCGAAGTTCAGCCAGTTCTTTCTGCAGATTAGCCAGACGCTCCTGACTTAACCGATCGGTCTCTTTTTTCAGCGCCGTCTCTTCGATTTCCATCTGCATGACTTTTCGATTCAGCTCATCCAGCTCTGTCGGCATGGAATCCAACTCTGTCTTGATCAGTGCACAGGCCTCGTCCACCAAATCGATTGCCTTATCCGGCAGGAAACGGTCGGAAATATAACGGTTGGATAAGACTGCGGCAGATACCAGCGCAGAGTCTGTAATCTTTACGCCGTGGTAGACTTCATAACGTTCTTTTAATCCTCTAAGAATTGAGATGGTATCTTCTACCGTTGGTTCGTCTACCATAACTGGCTGGAATCTTCGTTCCAATGCGGCATCTTTTTCAATATATTCCCGGTACTCATCTAATGTAGTGGCACCTACACAATGCAGCTCTCCTCTTGCCAGCATTGGCTTTAAGAGCTGACCTGCGTCCATGGCTCCGTCAGTTTTTCCAGCACCTACAATGGTGTGAAGTTCATCAATGAACAGGATGATCTGCCCCTCAGAAGCCTTTACTTCGTCTAACACTGCTTTTAATCGTTCCTCAAATTCTCCACGATATTTTGCTCCCGCAATCAGCGCTCCCATATCCAGGGCAAAAAGCTTTTTATCCTTTAAACCTTCCGGTACATCGCCCCGCACAATCCGCTGCGCCAAACCTTCTACTACAGCTGTCTTACCAACACCTGGCTCACCAATTAACACAGGATTATTTTTTGTCTTTCTGGATAAAATCCGGATGACATTTCGAATCTCTGCGTCTCGCCCAATGACTGGGTCTAATTTCTGCTGCCTTGCCCGCTCCACCATGTCATATCCGTATTTTTCCAGAGTATCGTAAGTTGCCTCCGGATTATCGGAAGTGACTCTTTGATTTCCTCTTACAGTAGACAATGCCTGTAAGAATCGTTCTCTTGTGACTCCATACTCTTTGAAGATTTCCTTCATTGCCTTATTCGGGTATTTTAACAGGCATAAAAATAAATGTTCTACGGAAACATATTCGTCTCCCATCTGTTTGGCTTCATCTTCCGCATGAATCAGCACATTATTTAAGTCTTTTCCCATGAAAATCTGTCCGCCGGAGACTTTCACTCTGGCATTTAAGTGCCTTTTGGCATTTTCCGTAAAATGCTCCCGGTTAATTTCCATTTTCTCAATTAATTTTCCAATGAGCCCGTCTTCCTGAGAAAGCAGCGCCACAAGAAGATGTTCCTGCTCGATTTCCTGATTTCCATATTCGTAGGCAAGCTTTTCACAGTCGTTAATTGCCTCTATGGACTTTTGTGTAAATTTCTGAATGTTCATAGCATACCTCCATTGTTCTGAATAGTGTTTGTATTCTCCAAACTACTTATTCCATGTACTTTTTTAACTTACAATAGAGTTATAGCACCATTTGTTAGCACTGTCAACAAGTGAGTGCTAAAGTTTTCTGATAATTTTTTCAAACCCTTGATTTTACTGAGTTTGAAAAATATTAAAACTATATAAAATTATATTTTGACTAACGTTTGACAAACTTTTCTAAGATATTTCCACATGACAAACCTATTCACCTGCTATAGATTTATTACATTGTCAATTCTCTGCATTTCTCTTGCTGTCCGCTCTTGGCTCTTATGATTATATACATTCAATGTCACTTGTGCATCTGCATGCCCCATCAAATCTTGTAAAACTTTTAATTCCATGCCGGCACTTGCGAAAAGTGTACATCCGGTATGTCTTAAAACATGTGCTGACAAATGTGGTATTTTATTTTCTGAATGTTCTTTATTGTATGCCTTTTCTATATTTAACAGAAAAGAATTTACTGCATTTACAGCCAACGGTGACCCACTTCCAGATAAGAAAATAAAATTGTCATATCCTTCCACATTTACTGTGCATCTTTTTCCCAAAAGCATATTTGTCTTTTTTATTTCTAAAAAAGCATCATGTACAGCTTGTGTCATTGGAATTATTCTACATCCTGCTTCTGTTTTCGGCTTTGAAATATGAAATTTGCATCCTTCACCATAATTTTTATATATAAGCTGGTGATTTACATTAATTATGCGTTTTTTTAGATCCACATCCTGCCAGGTCAACCCCGTAATTTCTCCAACTCTCATACATGATTGTATGGCAATTATTAGAAAAGGAATATGACATGAATAAACTGTACTTTTTTCACAAAATTTAATTAAATTTTGGATTTCTGTTTCATTCAACGGTACCTTTTCATCTGCATCGGATTTTATTTCCTTCATACAATCCTTTGCCGGATTCTTTCTAATAAAATCTGAATCGACCGCCAACTCCAACGCAGAAAAAATTAAATTATGTAACAGTTTAATGCTGTTTCTTTTCATTCCATCATTGGATAATTCCGTATAGAAAGTTTTTATATGTATTTTTTTTAAATCTACTATTTTCTTATTTCCAATGTTCGAAACTTCTACACTATTTTTCCACATTCTCCAATAGTTTTCCCTGGTCGATTCTCTTAAATCCTTTTTAAGATTCATATGCATTTTAAAAAGTTGATTTAACGTCATTTTTGCAGATGCATAGTCTATCCCATCTAATAAATCTTTGTTTACTTGTTCTTCTTTTTCTCTCAATTCCTGCAATGTATTAGCATAAATATATTCTTTTTTAGAACTCTGTGGATTTTTATAGATATACATATATCTTCCGTCTTTTCTTTCATGTTCTCCTGCCTTTAATACTCTCCCTTTACTGTCTTTTCTCTTTGCTGCTGCCATAATCAACACCCCTTTTCAATTCTTTTGTCATATTAATAACATAATGATAAATTTGCTCCATAATCTACATATCATCTACCTTGCTGATAATTCCATTAATTTTCTCTATGTATTCCGCTTTATTCATCATCAGCTACACCCCCATAATAGGCATTGTTGCAACTTTTCAATGCTGAAAAGCAATAATCTCTTGCCACGCTCACAAGCCACATGATTTTCTTATAATCAGCTATGTATTGCCATGATAGTTCTGCTTCTCTATCTGTGTTTGCACTAGGTACTGTATTTCCATACTGAATTGCTTTTCTTGCACTTGGGGTATAATCCCACTCATACTCATTTAACAATTCATTAAGTGCTATATGGGCTTTTTCCAAATCACAAAGATTTTCTGTGATAATGCTTTCATACTGATATATTTTTTCTTTTAACTGTGCTTCTATTTCCTTTTCGCTCATATTCTTAAAATCTCCTTTCGTTTCTTTTGGAGATGCGTTATAGTTTTCTTGTTGTTTTTTAGTACATCTCCATCCATACGATGTGCTTACTTTCCCCTGTATGAGTTGGTAGCTCTGCAGGGGCTTTTTAATTTTCTTGTCTTTAGTTCACTGTTCCAGCAATAATGGTATAGTCTTTCAAATGCCCCATAATCATATTTTTTACATCTTCAAGTATTGCTTCTGTGTCAAAATTATAATTATGTTCATCCAACATATCATTATTTAACATATCCTTAGCAATTTCTTCCACTATATCTTTTTTGTCATATCTGGCCACCTCTTTTCTTTTTAGTTGTATAAAGGTTATATAACCTTTACATAAGATTATCATGACATAAAGATTATGTCAAGTATGAATAACCTTGATTTTATACTTATGCTATGGTAATGTAAGTAGTAGGAGGTGGGAGTATGTCTATTTCTGAAAACAAAACAAGAATGTCTCTGGTATTAGAAAAAAAAGATAAAGCTTTACTTGAGGATATAGCAAAAAAACAAGAACGTTCAGTGAATTATTGTATATGTAAAGCAATCAAGCAGTATATAGCGGATAATTCCAGTGAAAAAAAGGGCGGTACAAATTAGACCGCCCTTTTTCATGCTCCTGTGACTTCGTATTTGCCCCATATGACGATTTTGTGCGTGCTTTGCTATTCTTCCTCATTTGCCGGTACAAAGTCGGAATATCGCTCATCAAGTGCGAATAGATCTGCAAGTTCTGGACTATTTAACGAAATCCTCTTAACTGTATCTTTTGCAAGGGTTGGATATTTTGGGTCTATTAAAACATCTATCAATTTTTTATCCTGTTCTGTTAGTTCTCTTTTTGTTTTAAATTCTGGCAAAATACTGTTTGCTTTATCCATTACCGCTAAAAACGTTTTCTCGTGATTAGTTCTAAAATAATTATCTGCGTTAATACTTATATAACTTGGTGTACCACTCTCTAAACATTCCGATAATTCCGCTTTTTTCCCAGAATATCCATTCAACAAAAATTCTACATTCCGTTTATAGTCCGCAAATGCGTTATATATATATTCAATGTTTGGCACTTCTACATCCACACTTGGGTCGGCAATATCCCTTTTTTTAAGTGATATTTCTCCAGTTTCCCGATTTAGTTCTGCTTGGTTTATCTCTTTTTTCCGATTTTCTGCCAAATGATTTAATAGTCTGCGTTCCATGTATGAATTTGCGCTTTCTTGCAATATTCTAAATTCTGTATTTGACAACGTTAAGCCGGTAATAGCAATAGAATTAATACGATTTGCAAACTCTGTTCGTACCGGTGCATTAAAATAATTATTTAACTGTTTTTCAATCAATTCTAAATAATGAGATACAATAGGTGCGGTTTTTGCTCGAAGTGCTGACATTTTAGGAGCGTATGGAGCAATTATTTTTAAATTCTGTTTATACTCCCCTATGTACTGTTCTGTATATTTCCCTCGCATCTCCTCAATTTCTTTTTCATGTCTTTCCTGCTCTGCTTTGTAATCCTGTTCTAATTTATCAATCGCATCTCTATATTCCGCTAATTCCTTTGTAATTCTTGCAATATATTTTCTATATGTCATAAATACCTCTTTCTGCCTTTTTGGCTTTTTTATAATTTTTTACATTTACCAGGTAAGTGTAGGGGGGAAATGGATTTCTCATACACCCCCACACCCATGTCCATGTCCTGCTTATGTGCATAAAACTGTTTTCATTATTCATTTTCATTATGCACTTATATAAGAATAGTGCTAATTTCATTCAAAAGTATTGCTATTTCTAGTATATCTGAGTGACAGCGATACCATTTGACCAACTGCTTGACCAATAAACCACTAAAAATCAGCATCCGGCAATTCACACATTTCTGAACCGTCGTTCATGTTTATATATCTGGCTCTTATCTCTTCCAGTGACTGCCTTGGTGCTTCGTCTTGCCTTGATACTTCCAGTTGAACATTATCAGAATAACCAAAGTTATTCTTCATTAAGAAACAAAGTGCAGCAGGATTTATTTTTCCAGTCTGTCCCCAGTTCTCAATTAATGCAGCCAACATCTGTTTAGCAACAGTTATTATTTCCCCACGTTTTCCACCCTCTTTCTGCCAGTTCCAAAGGGTTTGTCTTGTGGTTCCAAGTGATAATGCCATAAGCTCAACACCAGGACGAACATCATTATCAACGCACCACTGGAAGAAATATTTTACCCTTTCTTCCACCTCTTCATCTGTTTGTGGTCTTGTCAGTCCTCTAAGGTGTGACATTTTCTCAACTATTGCTGAAATCTCCCCTGGTTCTGCCCTTACTTCTTGTGCATTTGGAAAATTGCTTTTTCTGTTTGCCATAAAATTTCCTCACTTTCTTCATTTTTCATCCGCTTTTTTTCCAATTTTTCAAAAAATCGGACGGAACTTTCTTTTTTAGGTGTCAATATGTATGATGTACCTAGCTTAACTCACGCTGTTGATTTCTTACCCTATTTACCCAAAGATTTCTATTTTCTTCTTTTAACCATGCTACAATACCAAGCATATTGCTATTTTCTGTTTCATTGCCATAAAGCAAAGCAGCTTCCACAAGAACTTTTGCATATTTCAATGGTTCTTCTACTTCAAGCAATATTTTCATGTAATTAGCTTTTCCAGAGTATTTATATCGTGGATTTGGATATGCTTTCGCAAACTCTAGCCACAATTCATTAAAAAAATCCGGGTAACGTACATCCTCGGATGCACAAGAGTTATTTTTCTTTATCTCTGTATTTGTATCTGTCTCTGTATCTGTCTCTGGTGTAGATTTTATGTTAGATTTCTTACAAGATTTCTTGTTAGTTTCCTTACATTTGTCAACCGCTATTCTCGATTGGTATTCTCTTTGGCGGTCTGCTTCTGTGGAAGATTTCCCAATAAAGTTTTGAATATTCAGCATATATATTGCACCATTTTCTAATACCTCAATTAACCCAAGGCTCTTAAAAATCTCCAAAGCATCTGATACAACACTTTCATCATGTCTAACCACTTTCGCCAACATAGAGGTTGTATATGAAATAGTATCATTAAACATTAGCTTCCCTTCGCTTTTTAGGCTTCTAAGGTATAATTTCAATAGTATGTCACTATATATGTAACCGTTTTCCATGTCCTGTAAAACTATCAATTCTTCACTATCGAAAAAACTATCCTTTAATTTTAGATAATAATATTTTTTATTATCAGACATTACCGTTTACACCTGCTCTTTCTTTATTTTCTATAGGCTCCGCTCCTTTCTGTCCTTTTTTAATTTTATGCCTTGCCCGATGACAGTTTGGACAAAGCAAAATCAAATCTGACAACTTTTCATGGAATACATTGTCATAATTTATATGATGAACTTGCAAACAAGGTTTCCAGGGTTTATACCCACATTCCTCACATATTCCTAAAGCATGCTGTTCCCCTGCTTTCCTGTTTGCCCGCTCAAAAACCTGCTTGCGTAAATTCTTCCATTTATCAGAATTTAGGTATTGCTTATATGTCACTGTTTTTTCACCTCGCTATATTCAATTTTTGTTTTTCCCTGGTATCTTTTAATCTTAGTTTTCGTTGGTGGATCTTCTCTCTGAAATGAGAATTGAATTCATCGGATGTATTTTTAATTACAAAGAAATTGTATCTATGTATTTTTTTATCTTTTCAAAGTTCCAGAATACACGTTTCCCTACTTGAACTCTTGCTTCTGCGTTTTCTCCGATTGTGACCGCTGCATGACGTCCACTGTGTAATACTTCCATAAGTTCAGAAGTGTTTATAAGTACGGTTTTCGCAGTTATTTCATGTACTTTTGTCGTATTCATCCAATCACCTCTATTCCATTGACAAATAGTAATAAGTTATATAAAATATGTTTATCCAATATTTTTCTTTTTATTTCATTGGATAATTTTATATTACATCTTGTTTTATCAAATGTCGATTACCACATTATATCCAATCTTTCCAGCGGTTATATGTTGGATAATTTTAGAAAGGAGTATATTTATGAAATTTATAAAAATGGAAAATGGATGGAGAAGCCTAGAAGATGCCTCTATATTCCATGAGTTTGGAGAAATTACAATTGATGTTTATAATTTTTTTAACGATAACCTAACAAAATATGAACAAATTCTGGAAGAAAGAAAGCTAACATCAGAAGAAGAAAAAAAATATCGTGAACTACGTCAAGATAGTGAGCCATTTATGAGTATAATCAATTTTTATATTGGAGACTTATATTTTTCCAATGAAGCTTTTCCTGCTATTCGTGATTATAAACCTCTTGCTTCCAAATATCATACAAAGCATGAGCAGGATTATTGGCACAAAGAAAAGGTTCGTCTTGCACGTATACAGGGTTGGCATGACATAACTGACAGTCAAGATTTTAATATAGTGGATTATTACTTAATGAAAGCAGGAACCGAAATCCCACCATTTTTAGCAACATCACATTTCATCAATGGAAAGTGGTACATGGCATACGATTCAGAAGATACAAATAAACTTCTTCTTCTTGATATACAGGAAATGCGAAACAGTACTCTTAATTTTTCCTTTTGCGAAAACTGTCAAAACATTTTCATTAGAAAAAATAAGAAGGTGAAGTATTGTTCCAACTGTCAATCTGAATATAGAAAAAATTATGATAAGAAAAGAGCTGCTACTCCCAAAGGAAAACAAAAAAAGGTTGCAGATTATATGAAAAATAGCAATAAATTTTCAGAGTTTGAAATTAATAATTTCTGGAATGAATCAAATTATTATTGGGATATTCTTAATGGAAAACAAATAGAACCAAATAGTGCATATAATGCTAATATCTGTACTGAAGCCGATTTTCTTTCTTGGTTGGAAGAACAACATAAAAATTTTAAGTCTCATAAAAAGCACTGACAAACTTTTTGACAAACTTTTATTTTCAAATGACAAAAAATGACGAACTAAAAAAGCAGAAACTCAAGGTTTCAAAAGTGAAGAAAACCCTTGTTTTTCTGCTTTTTATACATATGACAACCCAAGACAAATTTCACAATGTACTTGCAACAAGCGAGTGCTAAAGTTTTCAGAAAATTTATAAATTAATCAAAAACAATCACTTTGAATTTCTCATCACCCATGGGACTTTTTTGTAAAAATTCTATAAATTCCTGCAAGAATAAGTACTGGGAACAGAATTCCTCCAATCAGGCCTTTCTGCAAGTCTCCATCAAACTGATTAGCTACGATTCCAACCAATGTTGGACCCGAACTGCAGCCCACATCCCCAGCCAGAGCCATAAAGGCGTACATGGCTGTTCCTGCTCCCGGTAATTTTGCGGCTGCCAGACTAAAGGTTCCCGGCCAGAAGATTCCCACGGAAAAGCCGCAGATTGCACAGCCTGCCAGCCCCCAGATCGGGCTTGGTGCCAAAATTGCCATAAGATAGCAGGCAATGCACAATAGGGCGCAGCCTGCCATCATTTTTTTCAGTGGAATCTTATCACTGTATTTTCCATAGATAGCCCGTGATGTTCCCATGAGTACTGCAAAAATACATGGTCCCATCAGATCTCCCACTGTCTTTGATACATGAAGAGCACTTTCTGCAAAGGCGGATGCCCACTGACTCATTGCCTGTTCTGACGCTCCTGCACAGACCATTAGAATCATTAAAATCCAGAATACCTTTTGCTTTAACATGGCTCCAAGAGCCATTTTTTCATGCTCTTGCACAATAGGATAAATGGGTACAATCATAAAATAAAACATATTTATAATGGGTACAATCGCCCAGATACAGGCCAGCACTCTCCAGTTTTCTACTCCAAACAACGTAAAAAATAACGTAGAAACCAGTACAACTCCTACATGCCCCCAGCAGTAAAAGGAATGAAGCAGACTCATTGCTGCCTCTTTCTTTTTCGTTGGGCAGGCCTCTACAATAGGGCTGATCAACACTTCTATAATTCCGCCCCCAACTGCATAAAGCACTACCGCCACAAGAATTCCTGCATATGCATTTCCCATGATTTCTGGCAAAATCGCCATACCAATGAGTCCTGACGCCGCAAACACATGAGCTGCCACAATCATCGGCCGATATCCTAATTTATCAATGACTTTTGCAGACAAAAAATCCACAATAAGCTGCACCGTAAAATTTACCGTCGTGATCATGGCGATCTTGTCCAGTGTCAAATAGTAAGAACTGGCAAAAGTCAAAAATAATAGGGGTGCAAAATTGTTTACGATGGCCTGGGTGATGTAACCTATGTAACTGGCATATATAGTATGTTCATAACTTGTTTTGATTTTCTGTAGCATGACGAAACTCTCCTTTTTGATCTATTAAAACGCTTTTTCATTTTTTTATCAATCACTAAATAATTAAACTCTAAACCTACATGGATTTCTTGCTTGAACTAACAAAATACTTTTCTGAAATGGGCATTGAACAAAAGGTCAATTACCACTCCAGGAATAATCCATAAAAGTCAAAAAAGAGTCAAAAAATGCAGTCGGATTGATTTTTCTATCCAACTGCATTTTATAATTTCACCTTGATGGGTCATCATTTCGAGCCAAAGCTTTTCTTACTATTCAACCACTACCACGCCATCTTCCTTAATGGTAATTTTCATTCCATCTTTCACATAGTTTAAAAAATCATTTCCCAAGGAGTCTACCACAGGCATAGTAATTTCATCCAGCCACACATCTGCCAGAATTGCTCCTGCAGCTGCTAATGAATCAATCTTGTTAGAAAAGAGCATACAGGCTGGCTGCCGTTTCATGGCGCAGGCACAGTATAAAACCATACCGCCTGTGGTAGAGCCGATGGTCTGTGGCAGACAAAGGGCATAACCTGCCAGAGGTTTTCCATAAAGATCCGGATTGTTCTGATCCGTACAGGTTGCTTTCTTATCTCCAAATTGTAAAGACTTCTGAAGAGAAGCTAAAGTATTAAATCCTCCATGAGTCACAACTGCTTCTGCACTGGTAGTTCCAGGAGTAACAACACGTCCTTTAAATTCTTTCATGCTTATCTGCCTCCCTTCGTAATCTGAAGTAGTATTTCATCATCTGTATAATAACGTGCGGTTGTATAAGTACGCAGTTTGTTAGAAGATGTAATAACCGGCATTTTCGTACAAAGCGGATTGTTCATGTACATCAGTGGACAGATATAAGAAGTAATAACTCCTGTTGCCTTTAACCGATTTGCATATTCTGTCTGTTCAAATTCCTTTAATACACCCGGTGCAGCTGTAAATACAGTAGGAATCACGACCTTGCTGTTGCCTGCTTCTTTTAATCCAGCTTCTACTTTATCGGTCCAGTCCTTTAACTGCTGTAAGCTCATATGAGGACATCCCATAAAACAAAGCTTTGGTTTGGCATTTGGATCTTTCCAGATAACTGGATAGTTGCTTTTTACACGTTCTAATTCCGCATCGTCAATGACATAGGTCTGGGCATTTTCTAAAATCAGAGATGTTCCCTGCTCCTTCGCTTCAGGAGTCAGGTTTTCAATATGGTAAAGTCCTACCGCACCGTTAGAAGCAGTAGCCGCACCAAAATCCTTTAGATAAGTACAGGCTGCATCATCTAATTCTGTCCCCAGCCATTGATCTAATCCTACGATATATGGAACATCTTCCATGACCTTCATCCCGATAGCTGAACCTAAAAGCTGTGCTTCCGGTTTCCTTTTGGTGGTGATTTTTACGATCCAGGAAGCCTTTCTTCCCTCATCCGTCAAAAGCCCAAAATTTGGTACATAGCCTACAATAGAGCCCATTAACTCCATGATTCCAGAGTTTCTGTTACAGCGGGCACCTAACACAGAATTAGCGTATACCACTGCGGAAGACTCTGCCCAGCTTAACACTTCCCCTTTTTCCGGTTTATTGCCTACTTCATCCATATAGCAGGCACAGGTAAAAGCGTCCTTATCCATGAGTCCCAACTTCTCTAACTGTCCTTCATAGAAATCCTGCTTATTATACATAAATTTATTGAATACCAGTTTCTGTAAAAAGCTCGCTGGAACATTTTTATCCACTGGACGAGGATCTACGGAAAACTTCTGTCCGGATAATGCACCAGCTTCAATCAGCTGATCCATTAAATCATATACCGGTGAAATGACTCCCAGCCCAAAAGAAGTTACCAGATGATTATATTTTGATGTAACCGGCACCATCTCTTCTGCTCCAAAGGCTTCTCCATACATGACCAGAGTCTTCATAACTTTCGCCATGGTCTCCCCCTGAGCGCCGTTTAATATTTCCTGTTGTTTTTCTGTCAGTTTCATGCTATCCCCTCTTTTCCCTAAAGCTTCATTGCCACATCCCAGGCCTGCCAGATAACCGTACGCAAATTACCAATCTTAGATGCGTCACCTACAATATGTACATGCTTGGATTTTGGTACTAATGGTGCTGGATTATATCCTACGGAAAGAATCACGCTGTCTGCGTCAATCTTAAAGTTCTTACCATTTTTATCTGTAACCATAACCCCATCTTTGCACACTTCGCTAAGCTTTGTCTCCAGATGAACCGGAACTTTATTGGCGTTGAAGAAATCTCTTAAGTAACTGCTGTTTGCCAGACAGACACCGGTCACTGCAATTAGGTCGTCCTTCATTTCCACGATGGTTGGTTTCTTTCCCTTAAGATATAATTCATAAGCAATTTCACAACCGGTAAGACCTCCACCGATAATGGTAACCTTTTCCCCAACAGTCTTCTCCCCTAGTAAGAATTCCACTGCATCCATGGCATATTCTGCCCCCTTGACTGGAATCTTCTTCGCTGTAGAACCAGTTGCAACGATTACTTCATCTGCATTTAAGGAATTGGCATCTTTTACTTCTGTATTCATCTTGATCTCGATAGGGTATCTGGTAATCTCTCTTTCATACCATGCAATAAGATCTCTGTCTTTTTCTTTGTAGGAAGGAGCTGCCGCTGCAATAAAAATACCGCCTAAACGGTCACTCTTTTCATACAGAGTGACTTTATGACCGCGTTTTGCACAAACGATTGCTGCTTCCATACCACCGATACCTCCGCCAATAACCGCAATATTCTTCTGCTTCTTAGCTGGTTCAATCTTATATTTCTTAGACTGCATAATCTGTGGATTTAATGCACAACGGGCAATATGACTGGCATCATGAATAGACTGGTCATTTGCCACGCCCTTATAATGGGTCATGTTAAAACATGCATTATGACAACATATACATGGACGGATATCTTCCAGACGGTTCTCGATGAGCTTCGTGATCCACTCCCCATCAGCTAAAAACTGCCGGGCAATTCCTACACTATCAATTCGTCCTTCTGCAACAGCCTTAGCCCCTACATCCGGTTCCATACGACCTGCACAAACTACCGGAATATCCACAAATTTCTTAATGTGGGATACGTCCTCTAAATTACAGTTCTGCGGCATATACTGAGGAGGATGCGCCCAATACCAGGAGTCATAGGTTCCATTATCTGCATTTAACATATCATATCCGGCATCCTGTAAAAATTTTGCAGCCTTTTCACTTTCTTCCATGTCTCGGCCGATTTCGGTATATTTCTCTCCTGGAACTGCTCCAACACAGAAATCCTTTACCTTGGAAACTACAGAATAACGCAAAGATACCGGAAAATCCTGTCCACAGGAAGCTTTAATTGCCTGTACGATTTCTGCC
Organism: Agathobacter sp.; assembly: GCA_045124075.1. Classification (GTDB taxonomy): domain Bacteria; phylum Bacillota; class Clostridia; order Lachnospirales; family Lachnospiraceae; genus Roseburia. The sequence continues at coordinate 12,509 of JBGVLD010000039.1, read as the reverse complement.
GGAAAACGATAACGGTTCTCAAAAGATCCACCATATTCGTCTGTACGCTTATTTGTGTATTTTAATGTAAACTGATCTAACAGATAACCTTCATGAACAGCGTGAACTTCCACACCATCTACTCCTGCATCCATACAAAGTTTTGCTGTTTTTGCAAAAGCATCTATAATGTCCTGCATTTCTTTTCTGGTAATCTCACGACACTGTACTTTGTCCGACCAACGGGATGGCAGCGGACTTGGACTGGCAGATTCATAAGTCACATCCATAATTGGTTTTGCAATGGTACGCAGCACCGGGTTGTTATGTAACATAACTACTGGAGTGGGAATTGCCCAGGAACGTCCCATTCCTGCTGTAATCTGTACAAAAAGTTTCGCACCAGTCTTATGGATTTCTTCCATAAATGGTTTTAACTCCTCAAACATCTTCTTGTTCTGCCAGAGCCATCTTCCTCCGATGGTATCCTTAATTGGTGCAATTCCCGGAATAATCAGTCCTACATTATTTTTTGCTCTTTCCAGAAAAAATTCTGCAGCTTCCTTGTCAAAATGGTTCGGTTCCATCCATCCGAACAGAGACGTTCCTCCCATAGGGCAGAGAACGATTCTGTTCTTGATTTCCACGTTACCGATTTTCCAAGGAGTAAACAGCGGTTCATATTTTGGATTCATTTTCCCCATAAAACCTCTCCTTTAAATTTTTTTGTATTTATCCTTCTATAAAAAGAACTCCCAATGTTCCAGGCCCACAGTGAGAAGAAACAACTCCCCCTGCTACAGTTATCAGAATTTCATCAAAAACCCCAAGGCCTTCCAGATATGTTTTTACTGATTTCACAATTTCCTCTTCACAACCGGAATGAGTAATGAATACTCTTTCTTTTTTGGCAGAAAGAAGATCTGCTTCCATTTCTTTTGCATACTTGAGAATTACCGCATCCATTTTTCCACGATACTTTTTATCTGGTCCCATAGCACCGTCTTTTACCACAATTTTCGGATGAAGCTTTAACATACCACCTGCCAAAGCTGCCAGTCCACTGCATCGCCCACCTCTGTGAAGATATTCCAAAGTATCTACCACGAAGCTGGATCTTACTCTTGGCTTTAACTCTTCAATCACAGCAGTAATCTCTTCTTTTGACTTTCCTTCTTGTGCCATAGTTGCTGCTTCAATAATCAAAAGACCGATGCCTGTTGAAAGATTCTCAGAATCAATGATGGATATTTTATCTTCTGTTTCTAATTCCTCTGCTGCTAACCGGAATACGTTGTTGGTGCTGGACATCTGTTTTGAAATGCTGAAAATTACAATCTCATCTCCCTGATCCAGAACCGGTTTTATAGCCTTCATCGCATCATCAATTGATAAAGCAGCCGTCTTAGGGGTTGTCTTATTCTCATCAGACCATTTGTAGATATCTGCCGGAGTAATTTCTACTTTATCACGATACTCTTTCTCCCCTAACACAATATACAACGGAACAATGGTAATTCCGTATTTTGCAATCAGTTCGTCTGACAGATCACAGGTACTGTCTGCAATAATTTTAACCATATCAATAACCTCCTAAATTCAAACCGTTCAAGTTCTATTGTGTATTGAAATATTATGCCACAAAGGCATATATTCTCACTTGGCTGAAAAGAACCTCACCAAGTAATCATATTATAACACAGTTTTTCTCATAGAGCCAACCAAGTCTTATCAGATAAGCTCATGTTTAAAAAATCCGCCGGGAGCAACTATGTTCCCGGCGGATTTCTCTTATATATAACTTTCTTTTATGCCTGTTTTCTTGCAGCAATGTCTTTACGAAACAGTAGCTTGAACACTGTTCGAATTAGTGGCTGAATAAAAAATAACTGAGTAAAGAACGCAAATGGGAAGTTGAAACATACCAGCTTCATCCAGTTCGCAAGCAGGGTAAAGATATCAAATCCTGCATAATATGGATAATATAGGAAAGCTGCAATAAAGCTCATTGCCGGACACATTAATCCAACAGTGGCACAGATGATAGCCGTTTCAAACAAGACTGGATGAGTCTCTCTTGGATTAAATACTTTAGCGGCAAGTTTGAAAGAACATGGGCTTCCCATTACCACTTCAAGTGTATAGGCAAGACAGAACTCTACCAGCACAACAGCCCAAATCGGAACCATTCTTCCGCACATATAAACCCCTCCCTGGGCATTGATTGCTCCTAATACACTGTCCGCACCAGTCACAGTCATCAAAACATTTCCATTTACCACATACAAACTGTAAAATACATAAGCATGTACTGTTACTACTACTGTGAGGAAAGCAAATACCATCCTCTGAAATTGATTTCTTGGCATAACACCATCTCCTTTTTCTTTTGAATCTTTATGAATATAAAAAAACACATGCACACCAAAATATGAAAATCCCACGTTCCTTACGTCCCGTGATCAGATTTACATACCCTTGGTAATACATGTGTCGTTTACGTTCGAGTTATTTTAACAAAGAGATTTTGTTTTGTCAAAAGAAATTTTAAAAATTTTCCTTCAATTCTTCTCAAGGAATTTATTCATTCTCCAGCTTCGCCAGATATTCCAACGCACTGTGAGCAGCGGTATTCCCCTCTCCCACAGCCGTTGTATACTGGTATGGTCTGCCTGTACAATCTCCTGCTGCGTAAACACCTGCAATACTGGTCTCCATGCGACGATTTACTTTAATATGCTTCTCCTCCAGTTCCAATCCCGGGAGCAAAGTAGACAGTGAAATAGAATCTCTCAAACAGAATACTCCATCTACTTCCAACAACTGGCCGTTCTTCAAAGAAATTCCCGTTACATGGTCCTGCCCTTCTACAGACAAGGGACGTTCTGTTATCTTCTCCACATTGTCACTGATCTTTGAAGCCCCCGGATAGGTCGGATAAAAATACACTTTCTCTGCCAGTTCTGCCAGATATTTTACTTCATGTTCGAACCGGGCCGTTGAACAAATTACTGCAATCTTTTTGTTTCGGTATAAACCTCCGTCGCAGGTAGCACAATAGCTAACGCCTTTTCCCAGCATCTCACTTTCTCTCTGTAAAAGGGGCTGGTTCGCTACCCCTGTCGCAAGAATAATGGTCTTTGCCTCATAAAATTCATTTCCTGCCATCAAAGCAAAATGACCACTAAATGGCATAATAGAATTTACCATGTGCTCTGTAATTTCAATATCCATACCTTCAATCTGCTGAGAAAATGCCTGATTTAATTCCATTCCGGAAATCTCTTTTAATCCCGGATAATTCATGATTTTCTCTGCCTTTGATATCTTATCACTCAAAGCCTTACTTCCTAGCCATATAAATTTTTTCTCATGAATCTTTAAATTAAGAGCAGCAGAAATACCCGCTGGACCACTTCCAATTATTGCTGTATCAAAAATCATTTTTTTCCCTCTATACTTTTTTCTTCATATATCTCTTGCTCAAAATTTTATCTAATTATTCTTGCTTTTTTAAAATTATAAGAATTCTGACTTCATAATATACAGCGATCATAACCAATAAAATAATAATCCCTGCATTATAAATTCCTGGCACTTCTCTTCCTGCCACATCACAAATACCAGGAGCCAAAAGACTTACCAGAAAAACCATTTTATCCAGCCTCACCATTCTAAGAGACAGTTTTCTCACTTCTCCTCTGCAGATTTCCTTAGAGAGCCGATTGATACGCTCCGGATAAACTGCCAGCCAAGTCAATGCTGCATAAATCAGACATGCGGTCAACAGATTGATTCCCACTAGATACCAGGGAACATGATACGCACTGCCATAATAAATCTGTAACCCAATATATGCGATTAAAGAAAGAATATCCACAGCCTCTCCAATTACTGCTGGAATGCTCCAATCCTGCCACTTCACAATGCTATTCCTCCTTTTTCTTCTCTGTTTCCAGAACATCTTAACATGTTTTTTCATTTTTCTAAACCCTTTTCTTATTCCCATCACTAAAAAAAGTGATTTTTTTGATTGAATTCAGAATCAAGTATGCTATAATAATTTCTAGTTTTTAACGAATACAAAATTGGATGTCTTTCATCCATAAAAGGAGATAGAATGGAAAACTTAATTATCCCACAGGATTATAAATCCGAATTATCTTTACATGATACTCAGTTGGCAATTAAGACTGTAAAAGATTTCTTTCAGGCCTTACTGGCTCAGAGATTAAACTTGACCCGTGTATCTGCTCCACTTTTCGTGGATCCAGAGACTGGATTGAATGATAACTTAAATGGTGTAGAACGTCCAGTATCCTTTGGAATCAAAGAACAGAATGACAAACAGGCAGAAGTTGTTCACTCTCTTGCAAAATGGAAACGTTACGCCTTACATAAATATGGCTTTACTCATGGCGAAGGTATTTATACCGATATGAACGCTATTCGCAGAGACGAAGATACCGACAATATCCACTCTATTTTTGTAGATCAGTGGGATTGGGAAAAGATTATTTCTAAAGAAGAACGTAACCTGGATTATTTAAAAGATACTGTCCGCACAGTTTATAAATGCCTTCGGAAAACAGAACAGTACATGGCAATCCAGTATGATTACATTGATCTAATTCTTCCAAAGGAGATTTTCTTTATTACTACCCTTGAACTGGAAGAAATGTTCCCGGATAACACTCCTAAGGAAAGAGAATACTACATTGCAAAAGCCAAAGGGGCAGTTTGCATTATGCAGATAGGTGACGCTTTAGGAAATGGACTTCCACATGATGGAAGAGCTCCAGACTATGATGACTGGGCTTTAAATGCAGACATCATCGTTTACTACCCAGTACTTGATATTGCTCTGGAATTATCCTCCATGGGTATCCGTGTTGACAAAGAAGCTCTTCTTTCCCAGTTGGAGAAAGCAAACTGCATGGACAGAGCTGAACTTTCCTTCCAGAAAGCAATTATCAATGAAGAACTTCCTTACACCATTGGCGGAGGTATTGGTCAGTCCCGTATCTGTATGTTCTTCCTGCGGAAAGCACATATCGGAGAAGTTCAGAGTTCTCTCTGGCCGATGGAAACCATAGAGCTTTGTGAAAAGAACGGAATTCAGATTTTATAGTTGGTTCATAAAATTTGTGCTGCCGCACTAATTTAGTGCGGCAGCATTTTTTGATGGAACCTTGTTATGGTACATATGAGATTTGGACATATGCAGATTTTCTATACTGTCATATACAAAAGTTCAGTGATATTGAAGCAAAAGCTGACTTTTCAGACAATAAGTTCATAGATTTTTCAATATAGGAAAAAAGTCTTTTGCTATGCCCAGAATTCTTGTAAAATTCTGGGCATAGCATTACTGTTTTTATGTATATTGAAAATTACCTTGATTTCGCCTTGGTTATTCAGTGGAATACATGTAAAATTGGAAAGTAGAATTGCAATTTTTTTCTATATGAACAATTTTGAAAGTAGAATTGCATTTTTATCTATATGAACAATTTGGAAAGTGAATGGGAGCAGGCAAGAGGGATGATTTTGGTGCAGAGTGAATGAAGAAATGAGGCTGCCTCTTCACAAATCATTCGTTAAAGCGGCAGCCTCTTTTTGCTATATAATACTTGTTAGGAAAAATCTTTTTTCTCTTATTCTACACTTAAATTTTCTGCTTCTTTCATCCAGATAGTTGCGCAGGCATCCGACGGCATTCTTAAATCTCCCCTTGGGGAAACTGCTACGGTACCTACCTTTGGTCCATCCGGCAGACAGGAACGCTTGAACTGTTGCGCAAAAAATCTCCGATAGAAAGTCTTTAACCATTTTAAAATAAATTCGTAATCATAAGTGCCTGCAAAAGCGATCTTTGCCAGACGATAAATCTTTGCCGGTGTAAATCCGAAGCGAAGTACATAATACATGAAGAAATCATGTAGTTCGTAAGGTCCTACCAGATCTTCCGTCTTCTGGGAAATCTGTCCGTCCTTTGGAGGCAGAAGTTCTGGGGATACCGGGGTATCCAGTACATCATATAAGGTAGCAGACAATTTCTCATCCCCACAGGTATCTGCATAGAAACGTACCAGATGTCGCACCAGAGTCTTCGGTACAGAAGCATTGACTCCATACATGGACATATGATCTCCATTATAGGTTGCCCAACCTAATGCCAGCTCCGACATATCACCGGTACCAATAACCATACCATTTTTCTGGTTGGCAACATCCATCAGAATCTGAGTCCGCTCTCTTGCCTGAGAATTCTCATAGGTAATATCATGGACATTCTCATCATGACCAATATCCTTAAAATGCTGCATAACTGACTCTTTAATGGAAATTTCCATCAGCTCTGCCCCAAGGCTCTTAATCAAATTTAAAGCATTTTCATAAGTCCGGTCAGTAGTGCCAAATCCCGGCATAGTAACTGCTACGATATCTTTATGATTTTTTTTCAAAAGATCAAAGGCTTTTACCACAACAAGAAGTGCCAGAGTGGAATCCAGTCCACCGGAAATTCCCACTACAGCGCTCTGACTATGGGTATGCTCTAAACGCTTTTTAAGTCCCATGGCCTGAATCATGAAAATCTCTTCGCAACGTTTTCTACGCTGGTCTTCTCTTCCCGGTACAAAAGGTACCGGATCTACAAATCTGGTAAGAACTGTCTCTTCCTCTTTCAAAGAGAAAGGAATCTCCACATGATTCTCCTGTACAAGAAAAGTAGACATTCTTCTTCTTTCGCCCACCAGTTTCTCTATATCAATTTCACTGTAAATAACTTCATTGGTAAAGCGCTCGGATTCTGCTAAAACAGTTCCATTTTCCGCGATAATATTGTGACCGGAATACACAACATCCTGGGTTGATTCCCCATCCCCGGCAGAAGCATATACATAACCACAAAGTAAACGAGCAGACTGTCCTGAAACCAAATCTTTCCGGTAAAGGTCCTTACCTGTCACTTCATCGGAAGCAGACAGATTCACAATCAAATTTGCCCCTGCTAAAGCATGATTTGTACTTGGAGGATTGGGTGCCCATAGATCCTCACAGATTTCCACTCCAATCTTAAGCCGAGGCATATTGCGGCAATAAAATAGTAAATCAGTACAGACTGGAATCAGACTTCCATTTTCCAGGATTTCCTCAGTACATAAGCCCAGTCCTGAAGTAAAATGACGCATTTCATAAAATTCATTATAATTCGGCAGATAGCATTTTGGAATCAGGCCTAAAATCTCTCCACCAGAAATAGCAGCCGCCATGTTGTACAGTTTGCCTTGCACTTCAAAAGGAAGTCCCACAAAGAAAATTCCATCATAGGAAGAACTTTCTTTTGCAATAGTAAAAAGTTCTTTTCTTGCTTCCTGAAGTAATTTCTCCTGTAAGAACAGATCTCCACAGGAATATCCAGTAATGCAAAGTTCTGGGAATACTACGATTTTTGCTCCATGCTCTGTGGTCTCTTTCATTAGTGTTCGGATCTTCTGTCCATTATATTCTGTATCAGCCACCTGTACCTTTGGGGTCACGGCAGCAACTTTTACATATCCTTGTCTCACTTTCCAATCTCCTTCAGCTCATCCACTTCAAAGGTATAACTATGGTTACAGAACTGGCATTTTACTTCAATGCTTTCTCCATCGTTAATAATGGCATCCAGATCTTTTTTATTAATAGAAGCCAGGGCTCTGGAAACTTTCTCTTTGGAGCAGTCACAGGCAAAAGAAGCTGGAATCTTATCTGTAATTTCCAATCCAAAATCGCCTAAGATTTCTTCCAGAATGCCTTCTGGTGTCAGACCTTTTTCCAACATATTGGTAACCGAATCGATTTCAGCAATCCGCTTTTCTAATTTCTCAATAATCTCTTCACTGGTAAATGGCATTAACTGAATAATAAATCCGCCAGCCTGTTTGACCGTATAATCTGTATCCACCAGAACCCCCAGTCCTACTGCAGATGGCGTCTGCTCAGAAGTTGCAAAATAATAAGTCAGATCCTCTGCAATTTCCCCAGTCTGGAGCTGACACTGACCTACATATGGCTCTTTCAATCCCATATCTTTAATGACACTCAATACTCCAAGATCTAAGGCTTTGCCTACATCTAATTTTCCCTGGGCGTTTAGTGGCAGATCTACCTGTGGCTCAGATGGAAATCCTTTGACATTTCCCTTAGAATCAGCTGTTACTGTAAGCCCTTTTGCTGGCCCACTGCACTGAATCTGTAAAGTAAGAAGATCCTTCTCCCCCTTCATCATAGTTCCCATCATGGCTCCCCCTGATAACAGACGTCCTAAAGCCGCTGTAATCACTGGAGATGTATGGTGATCCACTCTCGCTGTTTCAACGATTTCCTTTGAAGTAATAGCAAAAGCGCGAATACTGCTGTCCGCAGCCGTTGCCCGTACAATATAATCTGACATATGTTCCTCCTTTATTTACCCATTTCTCTGGCAAAGATTGTAAACTATTTGCCCTGTTCTCTGGCAATAATTGTAAGTCTCTCTGAATCTTCTCTTGGTGGTTCTAAAGTATATCCATCATATACCCCTTCCACCTTCATGCCCGCTTTTTCCAGCAGTTCTAATATAGTTTCCAGAGAATAGCTTTTCTGATAGTGATTTTCCTGAAAACGAGAAAAATATTCCCCTTCTTTGATAAATAAAGTCAGGTCATATTCGTTAATTCCGCTTTCTTCATCATAATAATTTTCCCAAATAAAACTGCTCTCTTCCCGATTTTCCGCAAAGGTATAATCAGAAAGCAGTTCTTTATATTTATACGGGGTATTAATATCGAATAAAAATACTCCCTTAGGGTCAAGATAATTATTTACCAGTTGAAAGACGGATAGAACTTCTTCCTCACTGGTAATGTAATTTAAGCTGTCACAGGCACAATACACCGCCCTTACGGTTCCATACAGTTCGAATTCCTGCATATTCTGTAACAGATATAAGATATTATCCCCAGAATTGTCTCTGGCTATATCCAACATGTCCATGGAATTGTCCACCCCGATCATATCATAGCCTTTTTGTGCCATAATCCGGGTCATTTTTCCTGTGCCACATCCCAGATCCAGAAGCAGCCCATCCCTTATTCCTTCTTTATGAAGTTGTTCTTCTAAGTAGTCACACCACTCTTCATAAGGTACATTGTCCATAAAAAGGTCATAAACCTGTGCAAAACTTGTATAAGCATCCATTTCATTTTTCCTCATTTTCTGCTAGAATAATACTATCAACTTTTTCCATGAAAAGCAAGAAAGGATTTACATCATGCTGGACAACTATGAACACTACATCAGTAAAAATATACGTGCATTTTATAAACGTCGTTTATGGTCACCCATATTTTACCTTTTGCTGCTTATTATTCTGTGGTTTCTTTTTCCACTAAAAGATATGATAAGCCCCACTGTCTTATCTTCGTCTTCTGAGTTATCTACAGCTTATGAAGCAAACGAAAAATACGTCCGCTGCACATTTACTGATCTGCAGTTTACGGGATACACCCAGGAGGGACAGCTTCAGACTAATGGCTATTACTATTATGGCATGGCCGGAGATCATTTAATGATCGTGCTTCTTACCCCTTCCACCTGTGACGAAGGTCTTCCTGAAATCAATTCTGTTACTGTCACCGGTATAATAATGGAAGGAAAGGCTTCTTTTGAGCAGCTGTTAGGACATCTTTCTAAGGATTTAAATTGGACCGAAGAGGGAATCACTTCTCAGGTAAGTGGCTTCTATTTTAGCGAACCAGATTACCACATTCACACCACCTGGATTGTATTTTTCGTTTACTTTGGAACCTTTCTTTATGCTCTGGTCTCCTTAATTTTATATTTTATCTATATCCAGTTCCCAGCCATGTCTCCATGCTGCCAGAACCTGGTCATTTTCGGCTCTCCTAAGGAAATCCTGGCTGAAGCTGAAGAAGAACTGGCTACCCTGCCGCAGCTGGCAACAGAGGATATGTTCATTACAGAGCATTATTTCATTGTAACATCTCCGTTGGGCAATGCCATTGTGCCGATTCAGGAAATTTTGTGGATCTACAAACATTCTACTCTTCATAAATTCCTGTGGTACCATTTCAGCATTTCCTATACACTGCACATTACTGCAAAGAAACATTTTTATATTCGATGTCCGAAAAATATCAAATCTGATATCGACGGTATCATAGATTATCTGGCAGAGGCCAACCACGATATTCTCGTGGGATTCAGCGAAAAGAACCGTCTAAAAGTACAAGCGGATCAGGGAAAACCTTTCCACATTGAAAAAATTGCAGCTCTTTTAAGACGGAAAGTCTAATATAAAGATTGCTCTTAGCATCATTGACACGAAGTGGCTTTTATTTACGGGAAATTCCAGAGGAATTTCCCGTAAATAAATCAAGGGGAGCCTGCGCTCCCCCTTATCAGTCAAATGCCTATTTTCATAAAAAACTACAAGTTCAAAAACTCTGCCAGTTCTGCAAAGCCTCCCTGCTTATATTCAGAAATGTCTGCATTTTCTTTATTAATCATGCAATCCGTTAATAAAAAGACATCCATTCCAAGGGTCTTTGCCACCATATCCTCAGTCACATCATTTCCTACCATCAGACACTCTTCTGGTTTTAATTCTATACGTTTTAAAATTTCTTTGTAATACTCTGGATTTGGTTTGCAAAAACCAATATTCTCATAAGTAGTGTACAGTTCAAAATCCGCTGGCGTAAGTCCAGCCCAGCGAATACGGCTTTCTGTAGCGATTGCCGGGAAAATCGGATTGGTTGCCAACACAACCCGAATTCCTTTCTCCTGAAGCAGATGTACCACTTCTGCTGCCATTGGATGAAATCCACAGACCGACTGTGCTTTCTGAAACTCAGTTTTATAGAAATCATCAAAGTATGGCAGATGCTCCATAACCTTTTCTCCGTAAATGGCACGAAAAGCTTCCCAGAATACTTCTTCATTATTTCTGCGGCCATCGTTTTTTACCATAGCGCCGGTTCCATTCCAAATAGACTTGACCAGTCCTTCTGGTTCATATCCCAGAGGTGCCAGTTTTTTTGCCAGTTCACCAAAATAAACTTTTACAAATTCATCCTGATCCATTGGTAGCAATGTTCCATCCAGGTCAAATAATACTGCTTTGAAATTCATAAATTCACCTTCCGACTCTTTTCTATTCTTCTAAGCTAAATTCGAAAATAGCACTCTCGTCATCAAAGTTCTCGTTAGAAACCCAAAGAACTGTTTTATCTGTCAGATTGTATACCGCACTGTGTACAGTACAACCGTTTCCATCATCATTTTTCCAGGTTCTGCGTCCTACTGCCTGTAAAATCTCCATAGCAGCTTTTTCATCTTTTACTACGCCATCTGTCTTACTAAGTTCTTCATAAATCTTATCATAACGGTCATAACCTTTTTTATTTTCCAGGTCATCATAGTAATCCGGCTGAATGATAAAATTGGTGATCCACTGATACTCGTTTGCACCTTCTCTTTCTCCAATCTGGGCATCTGCATCATTATAAGTTACCACCAACTGTCTGGTTACTCCATCATTATCAGTTGCGTCTGTACCATTTACCCATTCAAGAATTGCACTTTTTCCTGTGGAATCTGCTACCATATAATGATAAGATGTTCCTGCAGAATCATGAAGATCATAGTTTGAAGCAATTTCCACTGCCTCTTCTACGGAATCTGCATAATCTAAAATCATTCGAAGTAATGTAGTAGATGTCATATCCGGCTTATCCGTATCCTGATCTGTTGCAACGGTTTCCTCTCCCTGGTAAGACATATAAATACCGCAGGCAACTCCTGCATCATTAATACCATCCAAAGGCGCATAGGTTGCTGCAAGGCAGGTAATCTTATCCATAAGACCATCAACTCCCTGATCTACATCAATTCCTAAGAACTGAAGATCTACGGTAGAAACAGCGGCATGCCGTCCCTCATTTGCCTCTGTAAAGACAATGCAAGTATTTGTTTTGGCAAAATCATAATTTCTTCCAAAAAGCGCATCCCCACTTTCACTTTCTGCTGTGAAAGAAGAACATCCAATTTCCGGATTGCTGATGCCCATATCAATGAGACCTTTTGTAATCTTCTCTGTTACAAAATTAATGAGTTCGGTATCATTTTTTACTCCACCCTGTTCTACAAAGTCATCAAGATAAAAGTCTCCTTTGACTTTCATCATATACACATCTCCATCCAGATGCTCATCATTTCGCTCTCTGATCAGTTCCATACTGGAAAGGGTCGCAATTTCATTATGCCACATAGCATAAATTGCAATCCCCAAAATCAATACAATTGCTAAGATTGCCACTAAAATTCCAATCACAATTTTTTTCCACAATGATGTTTTTTTCTTTGTCTGTTCCATAATAATCTCCTTTGAAAAGAGGGCTAAGCAGCTCTCTTTGTTACCAATCTCTATTCTCTTATCTACATCCCGTACTGATAGTCTCTATGGCTACTGCCCCACCACG
>JBGVLD010000038.1:0-10661 GCA_045124075.1 Agathobacter sp. | reverse complement strand
AATCTCCGCGCGCGAGCGGTGTTGCAAAGCAACAAAATTCTTCTCCGCGAGCTGCGCATTGTTGACACGAAGTGTCTTTTATATATCAGAAAGACTTTCACGCGTTAGCGTGACAAGGTCTTTCCTGATATATAAAAAAGACCAGTCAGAAATCTGACTGGCCGCCGTTTATCATTTATTTTTTCTTCTTGCAGTTTCTTTTTGCTGGAGTTTTAGCTGCTGGTTTAGCTGCTGCCTTAGCTGCTGGTTTTTCTTCTGCTTTCTTCTCTTCTACTTTCTGCTCAGGTGCTTTAAAAGTTACATTCTGAAGTAAAGCCGCTTTACCAAGATTTCCTTCAATGTGAAGTTTTCCTGTAGTAAATGCTTCAACAACGTCTAATTTGTTTTCTGCAATTTCCTGTAACGTTGCTGCAGATGTAAATACAGTTGCATCTCTATCAAAATATTCAAATGGCTGAACTACAATCTTTCCCTCTTTAATTTCCAGATAAAAAGCGCCTTCTCCCTCCCCTTGAATATTAAACTGAATAGCAGCATGTTCGTTCACACTTGAAGCCTCTGCATTGCTGTATGCTTCTCTTACTTTTTCCACTATTTCTTCGTATGTCATAATTCCTCTCCCTTTACTCATCAATTTGTCTTCATACTTTTTTATTATACATTTCTTTTTTCCTTGTAACAATTCACAAAACTACTGAATTATATCCTATTTTTTCAAGTTCTTTACGCAAATTGACTTATAAATTGGAAAAATTACTTCCTTCCTCTTTTTGCATGTCCTCTAGTTCATTCACAGGAGGCTTGCATATTTTTCCACTGCAAACAAAGTAAGTTGTCCTGTCATTTTGTAACGGATAGCTTTCTGTTGCCTTCTCTAAAACATGGACCACGGTATGCAATGGAATTCTACAAGACAAATCATCCGGTAGCTTATCTTCCCCTTTTAATACGATTGTTATTTTGTCCGGATATTCCAAATAATCTGACAGTGCTACAAGAAACATTCCATGTCCTGCAGGAAATTCTACTGCTTCTGCACACATGAATTTCAGTTGTTTTTCTGCTAATTCTTTCCACTTTTCTTCTCCAGTAATCAGATAAATCCGAACAAGATTATATGCCATAGCTGAATTTCCACTAAAGATGGCTCCGTCATAAGTTTCCTTGGGACGTAGAACAAGCTGTTCACTTTCTTTTCCATATAGAAAAAATCCCCCTTGTTTTTCGTCAAAAAAATCAGAAAGAACTTTATCTGTAAATTCTAATGCTTTTTCGAAATAGGTACAATTCAAAGATGCTTCATATAAAGACAGCAACGCAAATACTTCAAAGGCATAATCATCCAGATATCCCTGGTTACTATGCTTTTTCTTTCGATAACTGTTATACAATGTTTCTTTTTCACTCAAGTTATCCAAAAGAAAAGTCTGGGCATCTATTGCTGCATGAAGATATCTTTTCTTTCCAGTGACCCGATATAAATGGCACATGGCGGCAATCATAAGCCCATTCCAACTGGTCAGAATTTTATCGTCCAAATGAAGTGCAAATCGACTTTTACGGTACTCATAGACCGCTGGAAGATATAAATTCATTTCTTCTCTGATCTTGCTGCACTGCAACAAATTCGGAATATTCTTTCCTTCAAAATTTCCAGTTTCCGTAATTCCAAAATACTGGTTAAATTCTCTTCCTTCTTTTTCTCCAAAGATTCCTATGATTTCTGAAGGAGAAAATACATAATACTTTCCCTCCACTCCTTCACTGTCCGCATCCTGAGCACTGTAAAATCCTCTTTCCGGGGATGTCATTTCCCGCAAAATATAGGTAGCAGTCTTTTCCGCCACTTCACAATAAATAGGATTATTTGTGATCTGATAAGCTTTACAATAGGCAAGTATCAACAAGGCATTGTCATAAAGCATTTTCTCAAAATGCGGCACCAGAAAATAGGAATCCGTAGAATATCTGCAAAAACCGCCGCCAATATGATCAAAGATTCCACCACGATACATTTGAATCAGGGTTCTTTCCACCATGTTCAATGCTTCTTTTTCTTTCTGTTTTTCGTAGTACTGCATTAAAAAAAACAGATTATGAGGCACTGGAAATTTTGGTGCTTCTCCAAAACCTCCATATTTATGGTCAAACATGATCTTGAGCTGTTCAAAGCCCTTATGAATGATTTTTTCATCTGCCTCCATTTCTGTATTCGTGCTCTGACTCAAAACAGAAAGAATTTCTTCTGCAGATTCCAATAGTTTGGCTCTGTTCTCCTTCCATTTTTCATGAACAGTCAATAATAGCTCCCGCAATCCAAGCTGCCCATATCTTGTTGTTTTTGGGAAGTAAGTTCCTGCGAAAAAAGGCTTTTGCTCAGGTGTCAAAAAAACCGTTGTTGGCCATCCTCCACTTCCTGTAAATGCCTGACATACAGACATATAAATACTGTCAATATCCGGTCTTTCTTCTTTATCTACTTTCACTGCTATAAAATGCTGATTCAAAATTTCTGCAATTTCTGTATCTTCAAAACTCTCATGAGCCATTACATGACACCAGTGACAAGTACTGTAGCCAATACTTAAAAAGACTGGCTTATCCTGCAGCCTTGCCTGTTCAAAGGCCTTTTTACACCAGGGATACCAATTTACAGGATTTTCGGCATGCTGTAATAAGTATGGGCTTGTTTCATTTTTTAAATGATTCTGCATTGTCTGGAAATCTCCTTTTCAATCTTTACATAAGAAGGATTCCCAGAAAAAAAGTGTATATCCACTTTTTAGAAATTTCTGTTTTCTTTAAACTTATGAAATCCGTATTCTGCTGGCCAGTTTTTTCGAAAGGGTAAGTGCCAAAGCAACTTTTAAAATGTCCGGAATAATGTAAGGAAATACACACCATCCTAAAGCAGTCCCTAATCCAATTGTACCTGAATGATTGGTATAAACAATCATGAACCACGCCGTTCCGAAAATGTAGCATACTAACAAGCCCAGCAGCATAGAAAGAGCGAATTCCCATTTCTTTCTACCAATTAATGATTCCATTCCCCACATAATCAGTGCCGAAAAAAGAAATCCCACTATATAGCCTCCTGTTGCCCCTAGTAAACCCGCAAGTCCTCCACGAAATCCAGAAAAGACCGGCAGTCCTACTGCCCCTAACAATAAATAAGTCACAACCGATAAAGTACCTCTTTTTCCGCCCAAGACTCCCACTGCTAAAAAAACTCCAAAAGTCTGAAACGTAAGCGGTACTGCTGCTGGAATGGATATCCAGGAACATATGGTAATCAAGACAGCAAATAATGCAATGTATGCCATATCTACTGTTTTCAGTTTTACTGATGCTGATTTTGTCATATATACTCTCCAACTCTTTTTACTGAGATTTCGGATATAAGTATAACTTATTTTTTTCTGTTTAGAAACCTTTTTCCACCGCTTTACATACAATAATAAAAAAAGGAGATTTTCAATGCCGAACGATTTTGACCCATTTTCTCTGAATAATCGTCGTGTAAATGAATGTTGCCGCTGCAATCAGAACCGCAGAGATGACAGACGTGACGATCGGCGCGATGATCGCAGGGACAGACGCGATGACCGTAGAGACGACAGACGCGATGACCGCAGGGATGACAGACGTGATAACTGGCCTTGGCGATAATATATAATAGATTGCGCTTCGCGCAATCTCCGCGCGCGAGCGGAGTTGCAAAGCAACAAAATTCTTCTCCGCGAGCTGCGCATTGTTGACACGAAGTGTCTTGTAATACACTACTAAAAAAATTGCCATCCATGATTCATAGGTCCTGACCCTTTTCCCAAATCCAACATGGCAGAAAGGGCACCAGAAATATAATCCTTGGCTCTTTTTACAGATTCTTCCAGATCATATCCTTTTGCAAGATTTGAAGCTATGGCAGATGAAAGAGTACATCCTGTACCGTGAGTATTCGGATTGTTTATCCTCTTTCCTTCAAACCAAAAATATTGCCCTTTTTCATATAGAAGATCATTGGCGTCATTAATACTGTGACCACCTTTTAAAAGTACTGCACATCCATGAGTATCACTGATACGCTTTGCCGCTGCAATCATTTCTTCTTCGTTATGAATAGACATGCCAGACAATATCTCTGCCTCTGGAATATTCGGAGTTACCACTGCAGCAAGTGGGAGCAGTTCCCGAATCAAAATTTCTGCCGCATCTGTTTTCATCAGTGATACTCCGCTGGTGGCTACCATAACTGGGTCCACAACAATATTTTTTGCCCTGTAAAATCTTAATCGCTCTGCTATCACTTCAATCAATTCGGAAGAAGAGACCATTCCGATTTTTACTGCATCTGGATAAATATCTTCAAATACAGCATCAATCTGCTGTTTTAAAAATTCAGGGGGTGACTCCAAAATTGCTGTAACACCAGTGGTATTCTGGGCAGTCAGTGCGGTAACTGCACTCATGGCGTAGACCCCATTCATGATCATGGTCTTGATATCTGCCTGAATTCCTGCCCCACCACTGGAATCACTTCCTGCAATAGATAATGCTTTTTTCATTTCTACGACTTGCCTTGCTTTTTCTTTTAATTCTGCTGTGGCTGTCTGTATATTCTCAGCAGCAAAAATTGCAGATACTACTGCAATTCCCTCCATGCCGCCTCCTTTGATCTCCAACACATTGTCCAGACTGATTCCACCAATGGCAACTGCAGGAATAGAAACGGAAGAGCAGATTTCTTTCAACTGTTCCCGGGTGATTCGAATGGCGTTCTTCTTAGTAGGAGATGGAAATACCGCTCCCACTCCAAGATAATCTGCTCCAGCTTGTTCTGCTGCCTGTGCCTGCTCCACGGTCTTTGCGGTGGCTCCAATGATAAAATCCCCACCGACCTTTTTTCGAATTTCAGCAACTGGTACATCTTCAATTCCTACATGAACGCCGTCTGCCCCGCTTTTTAAAGCTACATCTACATTATCATTTATAATAAGAGGCACCTGGTAGCGATGGCAAAGTTCCTTAATCTGCACTGCTTCTTCTACAAACTCTTCTTCATCCAGATTTTTTTCTCGTAACTGAACAAGGGTGACGCCCCCTTTTATTGCATCTTCAATCTGCTCATATAAGCTCTGTCTGCCGCCCCAACTGCGGTCAGTCACAGCATATAACAATAACATTTCTCTGTTAAACTTCATTTTTTCTCCTAAAATGCCGCCAGATATTTCTGCACATCTTCACAGTTCATAATACTGCTCATAACACAGGCACCTGCGGCTTTTGCTTTTCTTATTTCTTCCATATTGTCAGGGGCAATCCCACCAATTCCATAGACTGGAATGGAAACGTTTTCACAAACATTCTTTAGAAAATCCAGCCCCCGTCCCGGCAGCCCCTTCTTACAATCAGTCTCAAACACGTGGCCTGCAGTAATATAGGTACAGCCAAGTTTTTCAGCTTCCAAGGCCTCTTCTACTGAATGACAGGAAGCACCAAGAATCGTAAAGCTGTTCTTCTCCTCGGCTACAAGACTACGCAATACCGGAAAAGGTAAATGTAGCGCGGTACAATTTAACTCCTTTGCCACATTTGCAAAACTATGTAAAATACAGAGGGTTTCATATTTTCTACATATTTTTAACACTTTTTCTGCCAGTTCTCTGTATTCCTTCTCGCTTAAATCCTTCTCTCTTAAAATAATTCCTACTGGATGAGTGGAAGCGATTTTTGCTATACGTTCCAGAAAATTTTCCTGACACAAATGTCGATTGGTAACACATAAAATATCAGACATAAAGGTAATCGTTTAAGACAGGCTGAAGACCTTCTTCTGCAATATCCTGATACATTTTATCGAGACTTCTGTTATCATCAATTTCAAACTGCTCATCTCCCTGCACTGTCTCGGACTCCTTTCCTGTATATTTACTTTCGTGATCACCGATACCAGTAGACACTCCAGCGGAAACTTTGGTTGCAGCAATCTTTACAATTCCGTTCCTGAACTGAGCACTTTCCCGTGAGGATACAGTAATCCCTACAAATGGCAGGAAAATACGATAAGCGCAGATAATCTGGCAAAGCTGTTTTTCATGAACATCCAAAGGATTAATTTTATCATTATTGATAATTGGACGAAGTCTTGGACAAGACAAGGACATTTCTGCATGAGGATATTTTCTCTGAAGAAAATACACGTGCAAAGCACTGGCAAGGGCATCTTTTCGGAAATCCGAAAGCCCCAAAAGCGCGGAAAATGCTACTCCTCTCATACCACCGCGCAAGGCTCTTTCCTGGGCATCAAAACGATACGGCCATACACGTTTATGCCCCAGCAGATGTAAAGTTTCATATTTATTGGTGTCATAAGTCTCCTGAAATACCGTAACATAATCTACACCGCATTCATGAAGATAACGGTATTCTTCGGTATTAACCGGATAGATTTCAATTCCCACCATACGAAAGTATTTTCTTGCCAGTTTACAGGCTTCGCCGATGTATTTTACATCACTTTGGGCACGGCTCTCCCCTGTAAGAATTAAAATTTCTTCCATGCCGCTTTTCGCAATGATCTTCATTTCATGTTCGATCTGCTCCATGGAAAGCTTCATACGGGTAATATGGTTATAGCAGTTGAACCCACAGTAAACACAATAGTTCTCGCAATAATTAGCAATGTAAAGTGGCGTAAATAAATAAACTGTATTTCCAAAATGCTTACTGGTCTCCAGTCTTGCCCTCTCTGCCATCTTCTCTAAAAAAGGCTCAGCAGCTGGTGACAGCAATGCTTTGAAATCTTCAATGGTACAGGTCGCATGATCAAGGGCAGCTTCTACATCCTTTTCGGTATATTTAGAATAATCATAAGAGTTCATATGAGCCATTACATTTTTACAGACGTCGGATTCAATCTGTTCCATTCCCGGCAAATATTCCATATGATTTTTTCTGGAAGATGGGTTTGTTTCCAGTTTATGTTTGATTTCTAAGGCTTCTCTGGACAAATGCTGGGAATCCACAAAAAATTCGTTTTCCATAATCCCCTCCTAATCCCGAAGGAATCCAGTCAAAGGGTCAGAAGCTGCAGCTCCACGGGGCAGAACTCTCCCAAGTCCAGCCAGATATGCTTTTCTTCCTGCTTCAATTGCCTGACGGAAAGCCGATGCCATCATCGGAAGGTCTCCGGCTGTAGCAAGTGCTGTATTTGCCATAATTGCTGCTGCCCCCATTTCCATAGCTTCGCAGGCCTGAGATGGTCTGCCGATTCCAGCGTCAACAATAATGGGAAGATCAATTTCATCGATCAAAATTTGAATAAATTCTTTCGTTGTCAACCCCTTGTTAGAACCAATTGGAGAAGCCAGTGGCATAATGGTTGCAGCTCCTGCATTTACCAGATCACGAGCCACATTCAAATCTGGATACATATATGGCATTACTACAAATCCATCCTTCGCAAGGATTTCTGTTGCTTTTATGGTTTCCTGGTTGTCTGGAAGCAGATATTTAGAATCTCTCATTATTTCTACTTTTACGAAGTTTCCGCAGCCCAGTTCACGAGCCAGTCTTGCAATACGAACTGCTTCCTGGGCATTTCTTGCACCGCTGGTATTGGGAAGCAGGGTCACTCCTTTCGGGATAAAATCCAGAATGTTTTCCTTATCTTTTGTATTGGCACGACGAACCGCAAGCGTAATAATCTCTGCTCCTGCATCCTTCACTGCTGCTTCGATTAGATTTAGGGAGTATTTTCCCGACCCCAAAATGAATCGGGAGTTAAATTTATTTCCCCCAATAATAAGTTGGTCACTATTCATTTTTATTTCCTTCTTTCTTTTTCCTTTTATTTTCTTGTGACTATTCTTGATGGTTTTTATGGTTCCAACTCATTTACTAAAATACGTAATACCATATGAGCCTGATGTGCGGCACAAAGCATGACCCGGGAGGATATCAGTCCCATCTCCTCTTCTACATCACTGACTTCGTCTCCACATAAATAAAAATGCTTCATTACCATTCTGGTCTGAATTGTGTTGGCACTGCCAAAACCAGCCATACCAGATGCTGCCACCAGATACTTCTCTGGCATTTTTTTCAAAATAAAGTTAGTCAGCATCGCTTTGTTTTCTGCCTTATCAAAGGCCTCACAAATAATATCCGCCTCTTTCAAAAATTTCATGGCATTATCTTTCGTAATTCGAACAGTATGTGTATCCAGTTCAATATAGGGAGCAATTTCTTTTAAATTTTCCTCCAAAGCATTGGTCTTATATGTACCTACCTGATCTGCTTTATATTGCTGGCGGTGCAGATTGGTAATATCCACCCGATCAAAATCAATAAGTATAAGCTTTCCCACACCAGCCCGGGCAAGACATATTGCAATGTTAGATCCCAGCCCTCCGAGTCCGCAAATAGCCACTACTGCCGTCGAGAACTTGTCCTGATTTTCTTTGCCATGGCGTTCCTCCAGGGCTTTTTTCATCTCTTCTTTTGTTGGTATCAGATCAGCCACCTCCTACAAAGCTTACTACTTCTACACTGTCACCGTCTTCCAGCACAATTTCCTCATACTGGGCTTTGGGTATAATTTCTTCGTTTCGCTCTACTACGATTATTTTGGGATCATAATTTGCAGATGTCAGATATTCTAACAGAGACTTTCCAGCCACATCCACACATTCCCCGTTAATTTTTACCATATTTCTCCTCCTTAAATTGTTTGCTCTTGGTACAGTCTTTTGGGCACTTTTCCCCAAAAAAAGAGAAGCTACCAATCTGGTAACTTCCCGTATAAACTATACTCTTCCACAAGCATCCCTACGTTGGCATTATCCAAATCAGGTTATCGGTCGAAGGTTCTACCTTCCTCTCAGCCTGTAACACAAGCTCCCGTTTGTTCAATTGTTCGGTTCATTATACACTGTTTTGCGTTAGATTGTAAAGGGGTTATAACTTACTTTTCCTCATTTAACGATTCCCCAAATAAACAACTAAGATAATAACAATTACGATAATAATCGCAGCGATGTATGAAAAACAACTACCTCTTTTTCCACCTCGTGGTCTGGAATGTCGTGGTGGCGGCGGAGTTGGTCTTCCATATCCTTTGTGCTCCATATTATTTCTTGACGGTCTATTGTTCACAGGACCTGGTCTACGCCCTCTTGAACCTCCCATTCCTCTACTCATTTGCTCTTTATCACAGCTATAGCCAATAGCTGCTTTCTCCCTTCTTGATTTTATGCGTTCTTTTCCAGCCAGTCCATTGCAACCTTTGTATAAATTGCTGCTCCTGTGCTCAAAACCGCTTCATTAAACTCAATCTTTGGATTGTGTTGTCCAAGACGTTTTGCAGGATCTTCCGGCCCCGCTCCCAGCATATAATAAGAACCTGGTACCCGATCTGTAATTTCTGCAAAATCCTCAGAACCCATTCCGTGAGCTCCATGCATAATCTGTGCCTGCGGAATCAGAGATCTTATACTTTCTTCTACCAGAGCTGTTACCTTATCATCTGTAATTACACTTGGACAAGAATATAAAATTTCATAATCCATCTGACACCGATAAGTCATTGCCACACCCTTTGCCACTTCTTCGATTCGCTTTACGATTCTTTCACGAACTTCCTTCTTAAATGTCCGCAGGGTTCCCTGCAGAATTGCCCGCTCAGGAATTACATTGGCCACATCCCCGGCCGTTAACTGACCAACGGTAAGAACAGCCTCTTCTGTCCCACCTACTTCTCTAGAAATCAAAGATTGAAGTGCAAGATAGACCTGAACTGCTGCATTGATTGGATCGACACAGCCTTCCGGCATAGACCCATGACCGCCATGTCCCCTCAGAGTAATCTTAAATCCATCTACAGAAGCCATGGCCTCTTTTCCAGTCATCATCACTCCCACTGGTATCATGGCAATTACATGCATAGCAAAGGCCTCTTCTACATGAGGATTTTCCAGCACTCCTGCATCTACTACAGATTTTGCTCCCTGGAATATCTCTTCTCCTGACTGGAACAGTAATTTTACGGTTCCTTTTAGGTCTTTTTCACGGGCTTTCAACAATTTTGCCGCTCCCAATAAAATAGCAGCGTGCATATCATGTCCACATCCGTGCATATGCCCATTTGTAGATTTAAATGGAATATCTGCTTCTTCCACTAACGGAAGTGCGTCCATATCACTACGCAAAAGGAAACATTTCTCTCCTGTACCAATCGTTGCTTCTACACAGGAAATGCTTTCATGCACTTTATAATCAATTTCCATCTCGTCCAGTCTTGCTTTAATAAAAGCAACGGTCTGAGGCAGATCTGTTCCAATCTCTGGAATCTGATGGAGTGCTCTTCTCCATTCAACCAGTTTACTCTGTAGTTCTGCAGCTTCCTGCATTAATTGATTTCTCATGATAAAACCTCTTAATTGCTCATAACTTTTGCATACTTATGATTTGTTATTTTGGCACTTTTATTCCTATGTAAACTCTCCCTAAACACATTGTTGTTAAAAATTCCATGAGCTGTCACAGATTTACTCTCACTCTCTGTCACAACCTTATTCACTTTCTTGTCACTGATTCCGGGGCAATCGCCCCGGATTTTTAGTCTATTCCACCAACCATCTCATGGTCGGCTACAAATC
>JBGVLD010000037.1:0-45760 GCA_045124075.1 Agathobacter sp. | reverse complement strand
AATCTCCGCGCGCGAGCGGTGTTGCAAAGCAACAAAATTCTTCTCCGCGAGCTGCGCATTGTTGACACGAAGTGTCTTTTATATATCAGAAAGACTTTCACGCGTTAGCGTGACAAGGTCTTTCCTGATATATAAAAAAGAGCCGACCTTTTTCAGTCAGCCCTTTGCTCCTTCATACAGTTTTTAGTTTTTCTTAAATTCCCGAATCACATCCCAGATTGGAAGCGCATTTCCATCGTAATCAAACAATGCCTGATTCGCCCACTCATTACCACATGGACCTGGATCATTCATGTATTTTAAAGATGCAGGTGTTGCCCATCCACTTCCTGGCACTGGAATCCAGGTTGGCTCCCACCAGAAAAATCCCAGACCTTTATTATCTGCCACATTTGCTACCCGGTTTAGGAAATCCTTCATGAAATCCACCTGTCCCTGAATGGTCATTGGATAGTCAATCTTCTCTACCAATTCCTGACGGGTCGCATATCCCTTACGCTCATGATCTTCCAGCTTCTCATATTCTTTATAATCTTCCATTGTATAGCCCATAGAAACTTCTGCAATGACCAGCTCCTTACCGTAGCGCACAGCAATGTCATTCATATTGTCTTCCAGCTGCTGTAAACTTCCATGCCAGAATGGGTAATAGGAAAGTCCGATATATTCAAAATCTTCACCACGCTTGGTATAGTTATCGAACCATCTACGGTATAACTCGTTATTGCCGCCATTATCCAGATGAATCATAAGCGGAATATCTGGATTTACTTCACGACAGGCACAAATTCCTGCACTGACAAATTTTGCGATATTGTCATAGTTCGGAACCTGTCCTTCTGGCCACAACAATCCATTAGATAATTCATTTCCCACCTGGATCATGGTAACATTTACACCAGCATCTAATACTTTATTTAAAGATTCCAATGTAAAATCATAAACCACTTTCTCTAACTCTTCTACACCAAAACCAGCCCATGCCTTTGGCTTGATCTGCTTGCCCGGATCTGCCCAGAAATCACTATAATGAAAATTTAATAAAACTCCAAATCCAGCATCTGTTACTCTCTTTCCTATGGAGATTGCTTCATCCAGATCATTATTTCCTGCCCCATAGGCTTCTCCATCCTCAGACTTTGGATCATTCCAAATACGGATACGTATCGTATCAACCTCGTTCTTCTTCATAAATTCAAGGACATCGATTTCCTGTCCATTTTCAAAGTATTTTGCACCACATCTTTCCACCTCTAACAATGTAGAAAGATCCATGCCCTTAATAAATTTACTCATTCTCCTGCCTCCATTAATGTTCCCAATCTCATATAACTTATTTTACCTTACAAACAGTTTTTTTCAATCTGATTCCCTTAAAATGTAAAGAGATTCTCTCCTTACCATCCCTTTAAAGCAGAGATATGATAATTCTGAAGTTTGCCTTCATAGTTATCCGGATCGATCTTCCACTGATATGGAGATGTATCTAAAAATTTCTTAAAATTCCTATTAAATGTGGAAGTGGTAGTAAACCCGCATTTTGTAGCAACCACATCCATGGAATCGTTTGATTTCATCATTAATTTGCAGGCATTCTGTATACGAATCAGATTTACATAATCCATCGGAGACATATTTGTATGTTCCTCAAAAAGCCGGCGGAAATGTGTCTCACTGATATTGCAGACTTCTGCAAGCTTTCCCGCTTTCATCTGTGAGGCATAATTTTCGTTAATATATTTGAGCGCAGGAGCGATTGGCGTTACCTCTTCTTTTCCTCCTGCAGAAATAGTCGTATCCATTTCTTTAAGATATTGACGCAACAATTCAATTACAAATGCCCGGATAAAAAAACGAATCATTAAATGATAATGGCCTTTTTCTTTCTTTTTTTCTTCCAAAATACAATCAAACATTCGAAGCAGGGTAGGATTTTCTTCTGCTTTCAGCAATAACGGACGCTTACTAATCTGTTCCATCAATTCATTCTGATATGCTGGACTTCCCGGAAACAGCTCTTCGATAATTCCCTTCGGACTGAAAAAAATGTATTCCCAGAAATTTGGATTTTCCCCGTCACTGACTGTGATATGAGGATAATTTTCAGGGATAACTGTGATATCCCCTGTTTTATATCTTATTTTCTCTTTATTCATTCCAAGAGTTCCCGCCCCTCTGCGGCAGACTCCAATCTCCATTAAATTATGAAAGTGAAGACCTGTCTCATCATGACCGTAAACTCTGTTCCACTCTTCTCCCATCAAGACAAAAACACTTTCCCCCTGTGGTACATCATAAAATCTGAACTCAATGGTTTCTTTCTTTTTTTTCGCCATAGTTATCCCTCTTTTACTGACCATTTACTTTATGAAACGTAACTCCATAGAGTAAAAACGGGACGCCACACCCTAGTGCGACGTCCCAGTCTGACACTTACTTAGTCAAAATCAAACTTATCAAATCTCTCATACATCGCGCGATAACGGAAACGGATATCTTCATTCTTTGCTAAAACGTCAGCCTCGTCCCCCCTGTACTGACAACGAATGCAGCTGTAAATTCCAGTTTCTTTGTTATAGAACATATCGATGTCGAGGTCTCGCATAAAGCAGGATGGACATCTGTAATTTAATTTGCCTTTTCCAAGTTGAGCCATGTTGCAAATACCTCCTTATCAGAAATTGTCTTCTTATATCCAAGTTTGAACATTGGAGAGAATGCATATCCCTCTTCAATATATCCAAGTGCTTTGTCAGATGCTGTAAGAGAAACTTTTGTCTGGATTGCAGGAACTACTGCGCTGACAGCTGTCGCTCCATCCAGTTTTGCATCACGGCATCTATATTCATAATTGATTGTTTCCCCATTTTCACCTTCACAGGCAAGAGTGATACCAGTCATATCTTCTGGATACTCTGTTGTTCCGTAACATGCTGTAATATACTCATCAAGAGTGATTTCTGCTGTAGGATCACTAATTTCAAGAATATTTCTTTCAATCTTGATGTTGGAAGATCCTTCTTCGAAGTACTCTTTTGTCTGAAGTTTTACGGTAACATCTCTGAACTTGATTTCAACTGGGTCAAGTGTTAAGATACGATTCTTCTTGCCATCAATCACTTCTTCTGAGAAGTGGCAGTGTGTTGGGCAGAGACAAAGGTCAACTTCTTCACCCTTGTAAGAAAGTTTTGCACTTCTTACAGTACCAGCTCCAGCATAGTGTGTGAAATAACCAGCACGATATTTTTCCTGAATTAAGAATGGATAAGAAGCATCCTGTACGTGTTTTGTACCAATACCAACAGGCCATTCCAGTTTTGCAACGTATGGACGAAGATCTACGATAGCTCCACTCTGATCCATGTTCACACAAGCTCTCATGTATGGATCGCAGTACCAGAATAACTGTTTGTCTGATCCGTAAAGAATATCTCTCCATGGTGCACATTCTGGCTCATTGTAGTTACCAGCATTTACCCCCTTCTTCTCTCTATAGTAGTCAGCAAACTCTGCCATTGTCATATCGATCAGTTTGCCTTCTTTTTTCAAATCCCCATAGTATTTACATCCATCGCTGTAAGATTTGTAAAGAAGTTCATATGGCTGCTCCCAACGTCCCATTTTGTTCATCCAGCCTGGTCCAACGAACATCATGTTGTATGCGTATCCATTGTTGTATTTTGCCAGATCACGATACTGATCAATTAAGTTGTAAAGATATGGATATTCCCATGTCTTAGTATCGTAAATCATACCACGAAGTACGTTCTGTGGATGTGTTCCGAAATTGGAACCATTTCCATCGTAACAAGCAATCAGGTCACGGGAAAGATGAGGAATTGCTACGATTCCGCTGTCTTCTGCTTCATTCGCAGCTGGTGCATGTGTATTCTGTTTGGAAGGAATCCATGGAGCCCATGGGCCGCCATCGAATAAGGTATACCAGGAGTTGTTGCAAGTATGATATGCTTTTGGTCCTTCTTCCCAGCAGGTTGCAACAGCACATTTTACTGTTGGATATTTTTCTTTTATGTAGTTTGTTAAATCTGCATCCATGTAGTAAGAACCAGTTGATTCAGGATAGAATCCGAAAATGTCATGGAATTTCTCGAATACATCATTAACAATAGCTTTCTTATCTTCTAAAGAGAACATCCAGATACAGAAATCTTTTGTCTTATATTTCTCACGGAACTCTTCACATGGCAATCCAAGTAAGGAAAGTGCAATTTCATCACCATATACTTCATGATCATGTTTTGCAATTTCAACTGCCTCAGCATTGAACAGAGCTGCATAGGTCATCTGGATTGTTACCTTAAGACCATTCTCATGTGCCAGTCTCTGCTGTGTTTTGAAAATATCAAGAGACTCTGTTAAGAGTGCTTTATCTCCGATATCTTCTTCTTTTCCCTGTCCAGTTACAGTTGCAGAATATTCTGGAACCATCTCTGGGCGGTGGATGATGTTAACAATAAATTTGTCCATCAGTCTAAATCCTCCGTTATACTTTATATTTTCTTGCGCGCCCCTTAGTTTTTTAGTTGCGCAATCGGTTGCTCTATGGTCATAGTATAACAAGTCCTGCACGCTATGTCAATGTACATTTTTTATATTTTTGCAAATTTTTTTGGGGCATTTTTACACATTCAACCAAAATTTCATTCATTTTCGCGCAACCGGTTGCGTTCATCTATATAAAAATTGAACTCTGAGATACGCCAATAACGCAAAGCTAGAATCCAAACACAATCTATTTTACTGTATCCAGTGTGCTTAACAGCACACTACAAAAAAAGGACCACCGCATTGCGGCAGCCCTGTTGTTCATCTACTATTCCATTAAAATTCTTTTATCTCTCCATTGAAATAACGCATGATCTGTAACGCATCCAGAAGGGTTACGCTTCCATCTCCTGTGGTATCTGCTGCTTTCAACTGTGTACTGGTCAGTGTTTTCTCCCCGTTATAATACCGAAGAACCCACATCCCATCCAGCAGATTGATTTTTCCATCTGTATTTACATCACCAATGGTATATTCATCATTATCCGCTTCATTTATTGTAATTGCAGCACTTGTTTTTTTACCGGATACGATGGTCTCTTCTTCGTCTGCTGCCTGTACAATTTCTACTTGCACTGTAGATACCGTATTTGCAGCCACATTGTCTTTGATTCTAAAATATACATTTGCAAATACGCCTGTGTCTGTCATTGTATCGCTGGCGAGGAAAGATGCTCCCACTCTTCCCTGTCCAGAAGATTCATAAACAGATTGAAGCGTAATCTTATCTTTAAATTTTTTATTTACTGATAACCGATCAAATGTGCATACATTAGGATCAAAAGTAATCACAATTCCAAGGGCATGGACACCAGTATTTTTTGTAATATTCAATGGAATGACCGCTTCTGACTCAGCACTGATATTCTGCAGTCTGATTTCAAATTCTTTCTCCTCTTCTGGCACTTCCGGAGTCTGTGTTTCTTCTCCGCCAAGAATCAACTTATTAGATGTTCCATTCGTATAAAGGTCTTCTCCATTATATGCCGGATTAATAAGATCCAGCCAGATAGCAGTCTTACTTGTATCTTTCAATACCTCAAATTCAATTTCTAAAATTGTCTCTCCAACATCTGAGGAGTCAAACTCATGCACTATGGTTGCCGCAGCATATCCATAATATCCCTCTGACACATCTGTCTCTATTCCATTAACAAAATTATAACGCACATCATCTAAGACTTTATAATCATAATTCAGTTCAAAAAAGAGTGCATCTACCGCAATGATCTGCTTCAATTTAACCTGAACTGTATAAGTTTCCCCTTTTACCAGTGTTTCCGGATTTTCGCCCTTTAACACAACTTCCAGCTCACAGTAGGGCAGATTCTCTTTTTCCTGCTCCGCAAAACTTGAGTACGCATTAACATTGGCTGGTGTTCCCAGACAAAATCCCATTAAAACAGCAAATATGGCAATAGCAGAAATCATTCTTTTTCCCATAACATTT
The DNA here is from genome assembly GCA_045124075.1 of Agathobacter sp. GTDB lineage: Bacteria > Bacillota > Clostridia > Lachnospirales > Lachnospiraceae > Roseburia. The sequence continues at coordinate 39,744 of JBGVLD010000037.1, read as the reverse complement.
ACCCCGTTTTCTTATTTTAAATAGTATTTTAAATTATATCGGCTCAAAATCCTTTTTCCAAAAGAGTCCAATTAACATATTTTCAAAAAATTATTTTGTGGATTCCTTCAGCACCACTTCATAAGAAAGAAGTGTTTTCTCCAAAACCTCTTCCCCCTCAATCTGGGCAAGAATATTTTTACAAGCTTCCATACCAACCTCCCTTGAATTAAAGGTTAAAGAAGTAATTGTTGGTACATTATTTTCCAAAACGGAACTATTGTAAAAAGAAGCCAATTTCAAATCCGTTGGAACTTTCACATGTTCCTGCCGGAGTTTTCTAAGAACCTGAGCACAAATAGCATCATCCATACAAATAATACAATCTACTTTTTTTTCAATTACTTCCTCTACCGCCCTGTCAATAAATGATCTGCTCTCCAGATTCAGATAGGTAAGATCCGTATCTCTTTGTACATTCAACTGCTCATATGCACCTAAAAATCCTTTATATCGATTCCTGTTTACTACAATATTTTCATTTCCACCCAAAAGTGCAATTCTTCTCATCTTCCTCATAAGAAGAATGGATGTCAGTTCCTTACAGGCACTTTCATGATCATGATCCACCTGTTTTACATTTTGATAATTTGTACTTCCAGCAGTTACGAACGGAACATCTCTGTGCTTTAGGAACTCAATCTGAGGATCCATCAGAAATGTCCGGAGCAGAACCACACCGTCTACTTTATGATTAGAAATTACTCTTTCCAGATTAGAAATGTCATTCTCCTGACTGATGCACAGCAGAATATCATATCCCATCATCCCCGCAATTTCCTGAATTCCCATAATTGCTTCCTGAAAAAAGGGCAGATCTACCAATGCGTAATTACCTGGCATAACCACACAGATATTAAAAGTTTTTGACTGTGCTAATCCCTTTGCAATTACATTTGGTTTATAATTATGTTCTTCGATATATGACAAAACCTTCTGTCTTGTCTCTTCACTAATCCTCCCTTTTCCGGAAATTGCCCGACTGACTGTGGTCTTGGATATTCCCAAAGCCTCTGCCACATCTGATATGGTAATATTTTTCTGGCCACTCATATTGTTTCTCCCAACTATTCCCCTTACTGCTTTCCCTTGTTTCCTTTACTGGGTCGTTCCTTGATTTCCAATCGTCTCCTGGGTTGCCGCTCCATTTACAGCGGGCTCCTGTGGTGCCGCCTGGGCTTTTAAGCGTGCGATTGCCTGTTCTGCCTGGGTAAGATTATTGTAATTTGTTACAAAGGATTTCGCCAGTTCTGAAAGAGCATCATACTGTTTTCTTACTTCAATGATTTGACTCTCTTTTTCCAGAGTCACCTTTGCCGGCTCTTTTCCAATTGCTTTAATGGCATCAATTACTTTATATGCTTCCTGCTGGGCAATTCCTCTTTTTGATTCACTTCCAGGAAGTTCATAAACCAACACTGGATAATTTGCTTCCACATTTTCAAAAATAGTCTTCGCTGCACTCCATGGAAGATTAATGCAACCATGAGAACCATTTCTCTGATAAATTGCAGCTCCAAAGGTTTTTCTCCAAGTAGCATCGTGCATACCAACATTCCCCGCAAATGGCATCCAGTAATCTACATGAGATTCATATGTTGCCCCCCTTAAAGTTGCATCTTCATCCAGATAAGTAATACCAAAAGCTCCTGTTGGAGAACCATTTCCTTCCGAAATATCTCCAGAAACAAAATCAGTTTCTATAATTAGCTTTCCATTTTTGTATAAAAACAAATGCTGGGAAGTCAGATTGATCTCCACATAGGAATTTCCATAATCATTGCCATCATGGCTATTGGCCTTCATAGAATAATTCAAATCCCTTGTAACTGGTTCTCCTGCTTCCAATTCCTCAATAAGCTGGGCTGTTTCAGCTTCTGTATCCACTTTCCAACCATAATGACTGTTTGTAATAGTAACATTCTTTCCATAAGAAGTTGCAAAATTCTTAGCAGAATAGCAGGTATTGTATTCCTTTCCAAGATTCTTCACATAGGCCTTTACCTGTTCAGCATCCAAAGATACTTCCATATTATCAGAAACCATCAGCCATTGATGAAAAGTCTCCTTATCCAGAACCTTTGTGATGCTGCCAATCTGATATGTAATCTCTGCTCCTAGGTAGTTATTTAATTTTTCTGCGGCTCCAATCAGGTCCTCATTATCTTCTTTGATTTCTGGCTCTATGTAACAGCTTTTCTCGATCAGAGAAAGTTCAGATTCCAATGCATAAATCTTCTCTTCTACTGCTGAAATCAATAATTCCTTGTCAATGGCAGTTCCATCCTGAGCCGGAATGATTGTATAGCCTTCCGGACTATACTCTGAAATTGCAGCATTTATCGGCATGACCTGCTTGTCCTCTGCCATACAGGAAAGCAGTTCTACAGATTCCTTCAGTTTCTCCTGTTCAAAAGAAACCACTGTTTCATTTTCCAATTCTGTTTTCGTAAAAATCTTCAGTGGCCATGCAAAGGCATTCTGCTCTTTCAAAAACCTCTCCATGCTATCGTCCCACTGGAGTTGCAGATCAATGTCCGTACCTTGTATCCTCTCTGTTTTACCATCACGATCTATGATTTCCAATTCGTAATCTAAAATCCGGGATTCTGTTTTTTCTTTTACTTTATGGACGGAATATCCGGAAATATTCATCCCATTTATACTTGTTCCAAAGAAAAAATGGCTCATGAAAAACAAGGAAAATCCAAAATAGACTACAAGCAGAGCTCCTAAAACTATCCCGCCTGCCAGAATAAGTTTCTTTTTGCCCATTGCCCCCGTATCTTCACTCTGGTCTATCTTCTTTGCTTTCGTACTTTCACTCATAAATTTCCTCTCTTCCAGTAAAATTACTTCATAAACTTCACTTTAAACGCTAAAACACAGTTCTATATTATACTCCTAAAATCATAAAGTCAAACACTTCCAGAAAAAAAAAAACTGCACAAACCATGAATATTATCTTAATGGAATTATTAAGATTTTCATAAAATTTCTTAAGATAAAAAAATAGAATTGTTTCCCTAAATTTCCTGTGCTATAATCGGCTCGTAACGAGAAAACCGACAGCAAAGAATAGGTGAAAGGTAAAAATATGATTCAAAAATACAAACAGTCTATTTCCCAGTTTTTCGTTAAATATAAACATCTCTGGCTTTTGACCTACTTTATTATTTATCTTGCATGGTTCGCTTTTGTCGAGCAGACAGTGACCACCCATTTCCATGTAATCCATATGGCGATTGATGATTATATTCCATTCTGTGAATATTTTATCATTCCATATTTCCTTTGGTTCGGATATGTGGCCTGGGGCTTCCTCTTTTTTGGATTTAAGAGTCGTTCCGAATTTTATAAGACCTGTGCTTTTTTATTTACCGGCATGACCATTTTCTTGATTATCTCCACGGTCTATCCAAACGGACATTTTCTCCGGCCGGCTTATTTTACAAGACACAATTTCTTCACGAATCTTTGTGATACGCTTTATGCCTCAGATACAGCTACGAACCTGTTCCCAAGTATTCATGTATATAACTCCATTGGAGTTCATCTTGCAGTAGTGAACAGCAAATGCATTAAGAACCATAAACTGGCGAAACGTGTTTCTTTCGTACTTGCTTTAAGCATCATTCTTGCAACTATGTTCTTAAAACAGCATTCTGTCTTTGATGTAATTACCGCATTTCTCCTTGCATTTGTCATGAATGCCATCGTATACAAGAAGAACTGGTCTAAAGCACCAATTGCTTCTTCCGCAAAATTAAAGTCCAAAAACAAAAACCGCCTGCCACAGATTTAACCGTGGCGGCGGTTTTTTGTATGCCTGGTTATTCGCCCCTCTTCTTATGGGACATATACTCTTTCGCCTGTTTCATACTCTTCATAAGGCTCTGAGAAATCTCCTCTTGCTTCTGGTTCTGCAACTGAATCTCTCCTTCTATATCTTCCAACTGAAGACGATTCCGCTCTTTCGCCTTTAACACTTCTTCGTCTACATTCAAAAGCCCTACAATCTGTTCTTTCCACTGCGAAACCTCATCAGAAAAAGCCAAAATATCTGGGTTTTCTAGTAATTTCACTGCTTTTTCATTGGATTTTAGCAGCTTTCCCGTAGCCACATTATTATCCTTAAGTAAAGATACCAGATGATGAATGGTCTCCTCCAGTTCTGAAATCCGTTTATCGGAAGCATCCAACTCTGCCCGAAATTCAGAAAGAGCTTCTTCATAATTCCCCGCATATTGGCGAACCTCTTCTGCTGCTGTTACAAACTGCATTCCGCTTTCCCCCATTCTTCCGGCTTCAATCGCAGCATTTAATGCCAGAACTCCCATCTGTTTAGAAAAATCAGACATCTGCGCCAGCTTTTTTCTATGTTCCTGGTTCTCGTTATGCAGTGCCACCGGTAGTTCACTTAAATATTTGGATGGAGAAGTAAAATGCTTATTCTCCTCCACTAAAGCCATAACGCGCTCCTGCTGTCCTCTTATATGTTCTACCGCTGCTTCATAAGCTTCTTCCGATAACGTCATCTGCTGCCCTGCTTCTGATATGCGATTGCACAATGCAGCCTCTACTTCCACATTCTGTTGCGCCAATTCAGAAATAACCGAAAGATTCTCTCCTATCTGCCTTACATCCGCCCACATCTGATTCTGAGATGCTGTAATATCAGAAACATTTGCTTCATAAATTCCTTTTCCTTCTGCCAAACCAGAAACTACCCGCTCTGCAGACTGAATTTTTTCTTTTAAATTCTGGACTTCCTCCAGATATGCTTTATTTTTACTGCCAAACATTCTTTACGCCTCCGATACTTTTATTCTACAATGTCATCCCATTTTTCGCAACCAAAATAACCCCTTTTCCTTGTAGAATTTTACTGGATTTCCTGAATTTCAAACTGAAGGGTTTCCTCATCCCGGAAACGATTGATTTTTGGAGTGTAGATTACGGATATTTTCATCCTGCACCCTCTCCCCCTCATGGCCGCCAGATACTCTTCTTCTCCAAATTTTTCTTTCAAATATTCCTGTATGACTTCCACATTTCGAAAATTGATTGCAGATACAGTCATTCCAGACTCTGTTACCAGATTCATTCGAAGTACGTTCTGATTCTTTCCCACCAGCCATAGTCTTGTAACCGTAAGATTCTTATCTGCAAATATCGGATGCGGATTCTCTTTCCCAAAAGGTGCCAAAAGATTCAATTCCAAAATCAATTCCTTAGATACATAATCCATGGGCATTGGTACATCAATACGAATTTTCTCCACAGGAAAATTATCTTTCAAAGGACTGCATTCATTAATTTTCTTTCTAAATAGATTTACATTTTCTTCTGAAAGGGACAAACCTGCTGCCATAGGATGTCCGCCGAACTTCAAGAACAGTTCCTGGCATTTGCACATTTCCTCGAACATGGAATACTCTTCTATAGATCGTCCGGAACCTTTTACTCCTTCTTCTGCCTTTGTAAGAATAAATGTGGGCTTATAATATCTTTCGCGGATTTTTCCCGCAATAATTCCTGCAATACTTTCATGAACCTCAGGCAGATAAATGACAAGCACACTATCCTTGACATAATCTTCTTTTTCACAGATTTCCACTGCCTGTTCCACTCCCGCCAGCGTCATTTCCTTTCGCTCTTCATTTAGCACTACCAGCTCCGATGCAATTTTCTGCGCATTTTCCGGTTCTGTTACTGAGAACAGTTCTAAGGCTCTCTGGGCGGTATCTAATCTTCCGCTGGCATTGACACAAGGTCCTAATACAAATCCAAAATGATAAGCATCGATCTGTTCCGGCTCCAGTCCGCACCGAGTAATTAGCGCTTTCATACCTATATTTTTTGTATGATGAATTCTTTTTAAACCTTCTTTTACAAGAATTCGATTTTCTCCAGTGAGACTCATAATATCTCCCACTGTGGCAAAAGCTACAAATTCCAACATTTCTTCTGCTTCTTCCTGAGGAATCCCAATTTCCTCATAAAGCAGGCAAATAACTTTCCAGGCAACTCCTGCACCACAAAGATTCTTGTATGGATATACACATTCCCTCTGATGGGGATTTACAACTGCATCCGCCTTTGAACGCAGAAAAGTTCGTTTCCCTTCTTCCTCTACAAAAGGAATTTCATGATGATCTGTAACCAGGATGGTCATCCCCAGTTCTTTTCCTCTTGCGATTTCCTCCATGGCTGCAATACCGTTGTCGCAAGTCAGAATGGTATCCACACCATCTTCATAAGCCTTCTCCACCAGATTCATATTGAGCCCATATCCATCCTTCATCCGGTCTGGAATCTGTATAGATACCTTTCCCTGACATTTTTTAATCGCAGTCCTTAAAATATGGGTAGACATCACTCCATCAATATCGTAATCTCCAATAATCCGAATATGTTTCTGATCTTTGATTTTTTTAACTAATATTTTTACCAAAAGTTCCGCTTCATATAAAAGATGAGGATTATTTAAATCCTGAATACTTCCATCCAGGAATTTTCGAATTTCCTCTTCTTCTATAATATCCCGGTTTCGAATAATCCTGGCAGTAACCTGATCAATTCCGAATCGTTCACCAATTACCTTAAAATCTGCTTTTTTATTTAATACCATCCACTGTTTCATAATATACCTTCATCAGCATCAGTCCCTGAGGCGGAACTGTATATCCAGCCTGACTTCTATCTTTTGTTTCTAATAATGCTTTCATGGAATCCCAGAGACGTTCACTCCGTCCCACTTCAATAAGTGTTCCTGTTAAAATTCTAACCATGTTCTGTAGAAATCCATTTCCTGTATAATCGATTATAATACAATCTTTTTCTTCTTTGATATCAATTCTTTTTACATTGCGTACGGTGGATTTTTTCATTTTCTTATTCCCACAGAATGCCGCAAAATCATGCTCTCCACAAAGCTGTTCTGCCGCTTTTCTCATAAGTGCTACATTAAGTGGTTCTGTATAAGTGTAACGATATTTTCGTTCAAATACATTAGGAATAAAGCTCGTGTGAATCACATAACGGTAAGTTTTCTCCACTGCATGATATCTGCTGTGAAACCGCTCCGGTACTTCTTCCAGTTTGATCACTGCAATATCTTCTGGCAGATGCCTGTTTAGGTCTGCCCAGATCTCTTCTAGTGAAAATCCAGCTTTCATATGAAAATTTGCCACTTGTCCCTTGGCATGGACACCTGCATCAGTTCTGCCGGAACCAATGACCTCCACTGGTTCTCCAGCCATCTGGCTTAATACATTCTCCAGCTTGCCTTGAATCGTCATATCCGTATTCTTCAAAACCTGCCAACCCTTATATCTTGTCCCATCATATTGCAGAGTCATTCTATAATTCTTCATACTTTTGTTCCTTTCTTTTTGAAGTTATTTGTTTTCTTGCGGGTGTTTCCAGCAAGAAATGATCCTTCGCAAAGTAAGGCCTGCCAGTATGACAGGCCCTTTCATTACATTAATTCTGCTATTCTGGTTACTGCAACATAAATTGCTGAAATCTCATACCATGTCTTATAGTCTACCACACCTGTAACTGGAAGACCAAACACTGACTGAAATTTTTCTACTGCTGCTCTCGTTCCCGGTCCATAAATTCCGTCCACAGATACTTTTGGAATTGCAGGATAACTTTTGGAAATTCTGGCCAGCTGCTCCTGCATCTGCCGCACCTTACTTCCCGTTGAACCCACCGTCAGATTATATCCTGGCCAGGATGCTGGAATTCCAGAGATACCTTCTGCCACATTAATGTACATGTCATCCCCGTAAAAATATCTTAAGATCTCAATGGCAGAATATCCCTGATCTCCTAAAGATTTACTGCCCCACTGGGTCATCCAGTTCGGACAGCTTACCCGATCACCATCGCAGTACTGGGTCAAAATTGGCTGGGTAATGTTCGGTCGAGACAGATAGTTTTCAAACATTTCATCTACCACTCTGGAAATGTTCTGGTAATAATTTCTTCCATAAATGAACTTGTGATCAAAGGCAGTAGATGAGGTAATGGTAAAATTGTAGCCCTTTCCTCTATACCACTCGGTGTAGACCCTGTTTAGGGTAAATGACATAATTGCCAGAATATTTGCTCGAAGTGTTGCATCGGGCCAGGTGGCATAGATTTCACTGGAAGCGACGTTTTTGATGTAATCACGGTAGCGGACATAATAATTGGCTGCCGTGGAATCTGTTGGTGCCCCATCGTGAACTACCACATATTCTGGAATTACTACCCTGCTTAAAACGATTTCTCCCGTTTCGGTTACAGTCTTTACTTCCTCTTCTGGAATCTTTGGTGGATAATTTCCGTATAGAGTGTGAGGTCCGATGACTACGTTGTCTCTTTCGCTGGCGGCAGAGTCCTCTGCATCCATTTCTACATTTTGAAGGGAAAGTTCTTCCGGAAGGACATCGATCCCCGAGATATTAAACGGCCGATACCCCTGCGCCGTGATGGAGATTGTGTATTCCGCGTAGGGCTGCACTTCGGAGGGTGCCATGGAAAGTTCAAGGGGCGGAGCAGCCAGCGTAACCGCCTCAGTATTGCCCGAATCATCCGTTACCACCTCCTCCATAATCTGCGAGGGATTTCCCGTATAAGAAATCGAAACTTTTGCATCGGGGATGGGTCTCCCATCATTTCTTCCATTTACGCGGATTTTCAGCTGCCCTTTATCTGGAGTGTCCTGCTGCAAGGCTCTTAAATCCATATCTTGTTCCTTTTTATTCACTCTGTTTATACTATGCAGACCTTGCGAAAATGTTTCAAAAAACTTAATCCTCCTGCTGCCGAGATGAACGTCCACGGAACGTTCACATCGGCATATTTGACCACATAAGAGCGCATTTTACAGCTTTTTCCCAGCCGTTTAAGCATTTCATCCGTCTCTCTTCTCCCATCACTGACACAAAAGTCTTGGATAATTTCCAGTTCTGGCGAATCTCATCCTTATCTTTCCAGTAGCCTACCGCAAGCCCCGCCAGATAAGCCGCCCCAAGAGCGGTGGTTTCAATACAGCTGGGACGAAGGACTTCTCCATTTAAAATATCTGCCTGAAACTGCATTAAAAAATCATTGGCACTTGCACCGCCGTCTACCCGAAGTGTTTTAATTTGCATTCCGGTGTCCTGCTCCATAGCACGAAGTACACTGTGAGTCTGGTAAGCAAGAGACTCTAAAGTAGCTCTTACAAAATGCTCCTTACTGCAACCTCTGGTGATTCCTACTACCATTCCCCGGCAATACTGGTTCCAGTACGGAGCTCCCAGTCCCGTAAAAGCCGGTACTACGTAGACCTCATTGGTGTCCTCCACCGCCTTGGCATATTCCTCCGACTGAGCCGAATTTCTTAACATCCGCATTTCATCCCGAAGCCACTGAATGGCAGCTCCTGCTACGAAAACGCTACCTTCTAAGGCATATTGAATTTCTTCTGTGTCACTGGCAGCAATAGTGGTAAGCAGACCATTTCGAGAAACTACTGCCTGATTTCCTGTATTCATCAAAAGAAAACACCCAGTTCCATAGGTATTTTTTACGTCTCCTCTTTCAAAACAGCACTGTCCAAAAAGTGCTGCCTGCTGATCTCCTGCTGCTCCAGCAATCTTAATGGAACCACCAAGAATTCCTTCATCTGTCATGCCGTATATGCAACTGGAAGGCTTTACTTCTGCTAACATAGAACGGGGAATCCGGAGTTTTTGTAAAAGTTCCTCATCCCAGCATTTCTCATGAATATTAAACAACATGGTTCTGGAAGCATTGGTGTAATCGGTCACAAAAATTCTGCCCTTAGTAAGATTCCAGATGAGCCAGGTATCTACAGTTCCAAATAACAAATCGCCTGCCTCTGCTTTTTCTCTTGCTCCTTCTACGTTATCTAATATCCAGGCAATCTTTGTTCCACTGAAATAAGCATCTGGAATCAGCCCTGTTTTCTGTCGAACAATTTCATCAAATCCATCTTTTTTCAGTTCTTCTACCATATCCGCAGTTCTATGACACTGCCAGCAGATTGCATTATAAATGGGAGTTCCTGTATTTTTGTCCCAGCAAATGGTCGTCTCACGTTGGTTAGTAATTCCAAGAGCTGCAATGTCCTTAGCCTCTGCTTTGATCTTTGCCATGGCTTCTGTTGCCACCGCCATCTGAGATGACCAAATCTCCATTGGATCATGCTCCACCCATCCTGTCTTTGGATAGATTTGCTCAAATTCTTTTTGAGCCATACTTAAGATATTTCCTGCTTTATCAAAAAGGATACAGCGAGAACTGGTAGTCCCCTGATCCAGTGCCATTACATATTTACCCATAAAATCCCCCTTCATCCAGAATAATTCACTCTTCTCATTTCTAATATAAGATAATTATAAGTACAAATTGCCAAAAACGCAATCCGCTGATATAATATGAATAAGTGCCTTATGTATTTAAAAGAAAAACAATTTAAGGGGGAAATATATGCATACTTTTCAACCATATCCGATTGAATTATTGGAAATGAATCCTTTTACCAAGATTGGAAAGGAATGGGCTTTAGTTACAGCTGGATCCAAAGCAAGAGCAAACACCATGACGGTAAGTTGGGGTGGTGTTGGCGTGCTCTGGGGCAAAAATGTTACTTATATCTTCATTCGTGAATCCCGCTACACCAAAGAGCTGATTGACGCAGGCGAGTTCTTCTCCTTGTCATTTTTTGATGAACAGTATAAGAATGCCCTTTCCTACTGTGGAAGCCACACTGGAAAAGGCAACGATAAATTTGAAGAGGCTGGACTTACTCCTGCCTTCCGTCACAGTATTCCTTATCCAGATGAAGCTAATCTGGTAATCCTCTGCCGGAAAATGGCAGCAGTTCCCATTACTGAAGACACTTTACTGGATAAAGCCATTATGGATAAATGGTATTCTGACAAAGATATGCACACCATGTATGTGGGTGAGATTATAGAGGTAATGGCAAGATAAATTGAGGCTGCCGCTTTTACAAATAACTTGTGAAGCGGCAGCTTCATTTTTTATTTTCAGCTCAACATCATCCTCCTTGCCATCCCCTCTATTCACTTTCCCAATTGTTTATATAGAAAAACTACCTGCTTTTTCATAATAAATACTGTATTTTTTTAATCTTATAATTTAAACCGATTTACTTCCTGATTCAGCATGTTTGCAATATCCATATTTCCATTCGCTTTGTGTTCGATATCACTGACGCTGCTGGTAATGGATACAGAAAGTTCTGAGACACTGCTAATGCCTTTTGCACTTTCATCTACTGCAATATTTGCAGCTTCGATACTTTCTTTGATACTGTCCATATTACTCTTCAATTCCTGGCAGGAAGCAGTAAAATCCTGCATAGTAGAAGACATCTCATGAATATCCTCTTTATATCCATAAGCGGTTTCCTGTAATTGCTGGAACCCTCCCATAGTCGTTTCATCCACAAATGCAATCATTTCTTCCGACACCTTTGCCAGCTCTTCCACTGCTTCGATTACTACACTACTTACCTGTCGAATGCGTGAAGCAGATTCAGCTGATTCCTGCGCAAGATTTCCAATTTCGCCAGCTACAACAGCAAATCCTCTTCCTGCCTCCCCGGCTCTGGCTGCCTCAATAGAAGCATTTAATGCTAAAAGATTTGTCTGATCTGCAATACTTAAAATACTATTCGTTAAGGTTTCAATTTCATTTACAGATTTTGATTTTTCAATCTTATCCGCAACAGATGCAGAAATCTGATTTGATCTATTTTTTGCATTTTCCTGCGCTTTAATGGAATCGTCATAAATTCCTGTAGCTTTTTCCATGGCCTGATATGCATGTGTGGCACTGGAACCAGCTTTTTCATTAATCTCGTTAATTGCTTCATATACACCATTAATAGAATGTGTGATTTCTACAATACTTGCTGCTGTTTCCTCCATACCAGCTGACATTTCTTCCATTGTTGCAGATACATCTGTAATGTTCATTTCTGCATTTTTCAGGTTATTAAATACTTCCTGAGATGCCCCTTTTAAATTCGTAGAATTTCCAGAAATATTAATCATAATATTTCGGATATATTCTAAGAGATTGTTCACATTGTTACTAATAAGCTCTAATTCATCTCCAGAACAAATATCCAATTTCTGAGTCAAATCTCCTTCATTGTTCACCAAATCATAAATCTTCTGATTAATGATTACAATATTCTTTGAAATTCTACTTACAAAGATCGTAACAATAATTGCAGATACAACTAATGCAACTACAGTACAAACCAGCGTCAGCATTTGAATAGTGGAAACCAGACTAACAACTTCACTTCCATCATAGTCACAGCCTAAAACAGCTACTACATTGCCACCTTCATCATAAATTGGAACATAGGAAGAAATTAAGTCGCCATATTCATTGGAAACCACATACTCACGAACATAATCCTCTCCACCTAACGCTGTAAGAACCGGTTCTTCTTCATCATCATAAGCATCCCCTGGTTTTAACTGATATGCGGATTCGTCAGTATCCACACCATAATACAGGTTTCCACCTTCCTGATAAATAGTATACATGTAAAGGATGCCACAGGTTTCCTTAATCTCTCTTAACTCTGCTAACTGTGTCTCATAAGCTTCTGTACCTTCTGAGCCAGCCCCTATTTCTCCAATGGCAGAACCATCAATCATATCTGAAGCAATGTTAGCTGCCAAATGTGATTTTTCTACACCGGTATTAACCAATGCCCAGTTTCCAATCATAAATATAAGTGCGCCCATTCCAGAGCTTACTGCCAAAATAATAATCAGAACAGGAATTAATATTTTACTGCGAATACTTAGCTTTCTTGTTTTCTGTTTCTTATCTTTTGTCATACAAAAAATCCCCCTTAGTATTTTCCAACATTTATTTTAATACTAAAAGGGGGAATTGTCTATACAATTATTTTTACTATTTTTTATAATACCTTTGACAAGAATTCTTTCAATCTTGGATTCTTCGGATTACCAAAAAATTCTTCCGGCGGAGCACTTTCTAAAATCTGTCCACCATCGATGAAAAGTACCTTGTTTGCAACTTCCCGGGCAAAGCCCATCTCGTGAGTTACAATAACCATGGTCATTCCCTCTTTTGCAAGGGACTTCATCAAATCCAGAACTTCACCTACCATTTCTGGATCTAGAGCACTTGTTGGCTCATCGAACAGAATCACATCTGGTTTCATAGCAAGAGCTCTGACAATTGCCACACGCTGTTTCTGACCGCCAGAAAGTGTGGATGGATATACATCCGCCTTATCCTCTAGACCAATTCTTTTTAACAGGGAAATTGCCTCTTCCCGGGCATTTTTCACAATTTCTGCCTTGTTTGTGGTAATTGGAAGTAAATCCTGTTTCTTCTCAGTATTTCTAAAAATATTGGTAAATTTGATCCAACGATTTTTTCTTTTGGCTCTCTTTAAGTCCTGACACTGTACATACACAGGAGCCAGCATAATATTCTGCACTACTGTCTTATTGTTAAACAGGTTAAAATGCTGGAAAACCATTCCCATATGTCTTCTGTGGATATTGATATCCACTTTTGTATCTGCAATATCTACGCCATTAAAAATGATCTGACCTCCGGTAGGATCCTCCATACAGTTCAAACACCGAAGGAAGGTACTTTTTCCGGAACCTGAAGGGCCGATGACCACCATAATATCGCCTTTTTCAATGGTAACGGTAATCTTATTTAAGACCATGTTATCCCCGAATTTTTTCTCAAGATTAATTACGTCTATCACTTTTTCTCAGGCTCCTTTCCATAATTTTAATTCCCAAGCTGATAATCAGTACAAGGGCAATGTAGATCAGTGCCATTACCAGATAAGGAACCATAAATTCATAACTGTTGCTTCCGATATTGTTAAAGGCTACATAAAGGTCTGCCGCACCCACAAAACTTACAACAGATGTTTCCTTAATCAGGGAAATGAACTCATTTCCTAATGTAGGAAGAATATTCTTAATTGCCTGTGGAATAACAATCTTTACCATGGTTGTACCGAAGCTAAGACCTACCGCCCGGCCTGCCTCCATCTGTCCGCCATCGACAGACATAATACCGCTTCGCATGGTCTCTGATATATAAGCACCACTGTTCAGACCAAATACCAGTATAGATACCTGAACCCCGGTCATATGGAGTCCCATAAGAGGCAGCAATACATAATAAAATACCAAAAGCTGAACTACAATCGGTGTTCCTCGAAACAGCGCGACGTAGAAACTGCAGATGCCATTCAGCACTTTAGGCAGAGTCTTGTACTTTGGAATTACACGAACTGTAGCAATCAGTGTTCCAATCAAAATACCAATGATTAAACCAATCACCGCGATGATCAGAGTATTCTTTAATCCCTCTACCACTTTTACGTAACCATTCTGCCCAATAAAAATATCTATAAATTTATCAATCTTCTGTTGAAAATTTCCCATAAGAACCTCTTATATCATTTTTTGCTTTACTGCATTTCGTTGATAGATTCTGCAATAAACTTTGCAGGTGCTGAGTCAATAACTACATAATCAATGTTGCCATTCAAAAGATCCTGAATTGCAAGAGAACCGTTCTTATACCCCACGGTCTCGACAGCAAATCCTGCAAATCCCCACTCTTCGTCACCTTCACAATAAAACTGTCCAGTTGTTCCCAGTTGTACACCAATCTTGGTGTTTCCATCTTTCTCTTTTAAAATACCTTCAACTGCTGCTGCATCTGTACAGGAATCAAACTCCGTATTATCAGAAGTAACTACTACTTTCTGAGAAGCACTGTAGTAAGCATCAGAGAAATTTACGTGCTCTTTACGATCTTCTTTGATGGTAAGACCAGCCATAGCAATATCACATTTTTGCTGACCTACCGCCAGACAAACTGCATCAAAATCCATGTTCTGAATTACCAGCTCTTTACCGAGATACTCTGCCAAAGCTGCTGCAATTTCCATATCGACTCCATAGTAGCTCTCACCTTCAAGATACTCAAAAGGCTTAAATGCAGCATTCGTAGCAACCACCAGCTGATCCTTATTGGAATCAAATTCTGCAGAAGTTACAGCTACAGGAGTACCATCGCCAAAATAGCGGTTACAGATTTCATCAAAAGTGCCATTTTCTTTTATTTCTGCAATAAATGTATTCACAGACTCCAAAAGTTCTGGCTGAGACTTATCAACACCAAATGCATATTCCTCATTGGTAAGCTCAATCTCAATTACCTTTACAGTTTTCTTAACACCAGAGTTGGCACTTCCACAACCTGCCAACAATGATAATGCCATAATAAGCGTCAATCCAAGTGTAAATATCTTTTTCATCATATTCCCTCCATTTATAATAAATATAACTTATTCAATATATCATTCAACGGCAAAAAACGCAATAATTACAAAGAAAAGATTGCGCGAAAGACGCAATCTTTTTTTATCACATCATTATCCAATAAATAGCAGCGGCAGAAATCACGATCTGAATAATGGCAAATCGGAAAACAACCTGAGCATTGGACCAACCCTTACGCTTTCTCACATGGTCATGAATTGGAGTGGTAGTATTCTTTAAAATATGAATCTTCAAGAATCGGAGCAGTGCAACTTTCACCAGTCCAAGACCACCATCAATGATCAACATAGCTGCTGCCAACAGATAAATAAACGGGCTGTGACTCTTTAAGGCTGCAATGGCAATGAAGATTCCCATTGCTCTGGAACCAGCATCTCCCATTAAAAGCTTACTTGGTGTGGCATTATACCACAGATATCCTAATAGACATACTGCAAATAATAACAGGCAGTAATTGAATCCATCAGAAACTTCCAGCAGATGATCTAGTACAAAGAAGGTCATCAAAGTAATAATGGTAAGAGTTCCTGACAGTCCATCTACACCATCCGAACAGTTTGTTACATTAATGGATACCCATACCAGAATTACCGTAAGAATTCCAAATAAAATTGGTGGAATAGTAATAGAAACATCTGCAACAGCAATATAAATCACATTGCTATTGTAATGTAGAAATACCATAGCAACAACAATTGCCACGACCAAATCTAAAAATCCTTTCAAATACTCTCCCCATGGTTTGTCGGATGCATCATCAAAAAATCCGGTAAACATTTCAATAATAATTAAAAGCAGATAAATTGCGATTTCCACATTCATTTCTGCAAAAAGCACTGCAGACAAAGCAAAGGTAAAAATAAAGATAATTCCCGCTCCTCTGGGCTTTCCAGCAGAAAGACTTCCATCATGAGCGAACTGCCGCCCCATATCTTTCGGAAGAAATGGATTAAACTTCGCAATAGCAACGCAGGTAAGTGCAAAAGCAAATAAGATCCCCACAAAAGCAATTACTGCGGGATCAAGAATCTGTAACATATGTATCATTCCCAAAACCTCCAGGCATTTTCAAAATTTCTTTCTTATTATATAAGTCTCCTTGAAAAAAGTAAAGTTATACTTGCTTTTTTCCCATATTGTGTTATCATATATTCAACGCGTTAAGGCGTTGAAGTGTTAAGGAGGATAAATGTAATGGCTCAAAAAGGAGATTTAATGACTGTCCGCTCTGATATTAAAGTGCTGGACGCAACAATTCGTGACGGAGGACTAGTTAACAATTTCATGTTTTCCGATGAATTTATTAATGCATTATACCGCACCAACGTAAAGGCTGGTGTTGACTATATGGAATTCGGATACAAAGCTTCCAAGGAATTATTTGATGTAAACAAATTTGGAAAATGGAAATTCTGTACCGAAGAAGATATCCGTTCCGTCGTTGGAGACAACAATTCTGATATGAAGATTGCAGTCATGGCAGATGTAGGACGTTGTGATTTTAAAAATGATATCATTGCTAAGAAAGATAGTGTCATCGATATGGTACGTGTTGCTACATACGTTCACCAGATGCCAGCTGCTATTGAAATCATTGAAGATGCAAAAGCAAAAGGATATGAAGTTACCTGTAACATCATGGCTATTTCCAATGCCAAAGAAGCGGATATTGACCAGGCTCTTGAAATGGTAGGTCAAAGCAGCGTTGACGGAATTTATCTGGTAGACAGCTATGGTTCTTTGTATCCAGAGCAGATTAGAAATATCGCGGACAAATATATGGAAGCAGCAGAAAAATACGGAAAATATATTGGTATGCACGCTCATAACAACCAGCAGCTTGCATTTGCAAATACTATCGAAGCTGCTGCAAGAGGTGTCAGCTTATTAGATGCTACCATGATGTCTATGGGACGTGGTGCCGGAAACTGTGCAATGGAACTTCTACTTTCCTTCTTAAAGAATCCAAAATATAACATTTTCCCAGTACTGAAATTCTTAGAAGACTATATGCTTCCTCTGAAAGAATCAGGTGCTGTATGGGGATATGATATTCCTTATCTGTTAACAGGAAGACTGAATCTCCATCCATCTTCTGCAATCGACTTTACCAAAGATGAAAGAAAAGATTACTCTGATTTCTATACAGATCTTCTTGATAAATAAGATTCTCACAAATAATACCTTTAAAAATTTTCAGAATAAAAAAACTGTGTGCCCTAAATTTGAGCACACAGTTTTTCTATCGAAAATTCTTCTCCAAACATAAATTCTTCTTTTGCATATTCCACATTTTCCATTGAATGTTCCACTTCTTTTGAGAATATCCTTGCTATATCAATTCGATCTTCTAAATTATATCTACGCTGATTGTCTATAAACCGAAGAACATCCATATCCCGAATCATTAAAGTGAATATTACTGCCATTTTTCCATAGGAAATCATATCATAATCATAGGCGCAGTTCATAAAATACCGGAATGTAAAATAAACCATGAGATGCTCATAATCTTTTTCCAAATAGCAGCCACTGCTTAAGAACTCTTTTACCAGTATTCCATAGCTCTCTCTTGTGAACTTTTCTTCTAGCACTTCTTTTTCCTGCTCCCATTCTACATCTAGTGTCTCCATCCGACAAAATGCACTAAATCTTGCAAAAAACAGTAAAAATGCATCTTTGCCCTGCAAATTCTGGAAATTACTTCCATTCTTCTGGTCTTCTGTTTTCTGAAAGAAATCTTCTGCTGTAACTTTTTTCCAGTCTTTATCCGGATTTTCATTGATTAGGTTCTGGATTTTCTGCAACACCAGTAGAAATTTACGAATTCTCTGCCAAATAGAAATGCTTCGGTCCTGAAGAAGCAAAATCAGATTCTCCTGCACATTTTCACAAAAGAACAAAAAACCTCCGTCCTCCCCCTTGTCTAAGAGATAGTCTTCTTCCAGTTCCTTCCACCTTTCTTCTCCAGAAAGTTCACGTTCTACGATAGATACCGGGTTTTCTTTTGAAAATAGTATTCTTCCTACCTCTTCACAGGACAAACTTAAGGTCTTCTGCAATACTTCCCCATATTCCAGAGTAAAACGAGGATATTCCGTACAGACTTCACATAAGGACTCTTCTCCCAGCTCTATACAAAGATCACAGAGATTTCGCTCATTTAAAAAAGGACATCGACCATGCTCTTTTAATCGAAAGCAATGGAACCCGTCCTCCGTCAAAAACATATTTTCTTGCAAACGTCGACCAAACGCTCCCTGAATATTTTCATAATAACTATATGTATCTTCATCAATATCAATTTCCCAGCCGATACAACAGCTGTCCTTACACTGATCTGCTATACAGGAAAATTCTTCATAATAATCCGGTACTCTTAATTTCAAGACTTATACTCCTCTTCTAATGCTTCCCAATCTGGCTCTTCTTTTCCTTTGAAATGACTAAAACCTATATAGCCCACACACCAAACCAAGCCTGATATAGTAGCAGACAAAAAAATCTTTAGCACACATGACATAAATAATTGAAAGGTACATTGCCTTTGTGAAATCGCATTAATCAGTAAACAAAGAGGCTGAATCAACATCATCCATCCCCCCACATAGATAGAAAGAAAAATTCCCATTCCATAACTAAGAACCGCCATTATCCGGCCTAGTCTTCTTCTCATACTAACACCTCTGCTTTTATAATCCCATTAACTCTATTTTGCCACTTTCCCGTGTCCTTTTCAAATCAAGCACCCTCTGATTCTTGGATCCACGGAATTTGAGTGTAATGTCTTTTTGTTCCTCTATAAAAGGGCCATCCACCAGCACATCGATCATGTCCAACAAACAGTCTGTATCTTCTGTATAACGTTTTCCTCCAGGCACTAAATCCCTGTCATATACATATCCTGTAAAAGCCCAAATATTTTTCTTTGGATACTGCTCTCTCACTTTCTGCACAAAAGGGACTAACGCGTTCTGATTCTCTGGTTCAAAAGGTTCTCCTCCCAGTAGCGTCAGCCCACTGACATAGTCTGGAGCTAAAGAATTCAAAATTTCTTTTTGCACTTTTTCGTCAAAAGGTTCTCCATAAGAAAAATCCCATGTATGAGGTTGAAAACAGCCCTTACACTGATTTCTGCAACCCGATACAAACAAAACTGTGCGACAGCCAAGACCATTTGCAATATCACAATATTTTATTCCTGCATAATTCATCTAAAAACTCCATTCTGGTAACCCATGTAAGACAAAACCACTCCAGAGGAAATTCTGAAGTGGCTATGAAAGTCTATTAATATTTACGTTTACGAAGTACTTTGATACATACAGCAGCCACACCTACAAGAACTACTGCAAGGGCTCCTAATACAATTCTGATATCTACAGCACCCGTTTTAAAGGTGTTATCCAGGTTACTATTTCCAGAATTACTACTTCCAGAAGTTCCTGCTCCAGAATTATTATTTGATCCGCTTACAGAACTATTTCCTGTCTGTTGAGAAGAACTGGTACCCGTCTGGCTCTCAGAATCATTCGCCTGACTCTCAGAAGACGAATTCTTATCATCGCTAGAATCACTTGAAATTGTTCCCTTTGCAATTTTCACTGTAACATTTTCATAATTGCCATCCGTTACGTCTCTTGCTTCTAAAGTCACCGGCATAGAAGAAAATGACTGTTTTGCTGTAAATTTTACAGTTACGATTGCCTCTCCTGAAACTTTATATGTAGAATCCAGAATAGTAGAGATATTTAAAATATTTTCTCCACCCTCTTCAATATCCGAAACCAGTGACATATTTCTACTATTATCAGAAATCTGCTTGTGCCATGTCTCACCTTCATAAGTTAAAACATCTGCATCATAGGTCATTCTGATACCCATAGTAGAAATTCCAGGGTTACCATTTAAAATTACCTGAGCATAGACTGTATCTCCTGTATTGGCTGAAGGTGTATTCTTCATTACTATTTCTACTTCTGCTGCACTGACACTTACTGTCGAAAAGAGACAGATTGCGCAAAGAAGCAACATACTTCCAAGTACTTTTCTTAATCTTCTCATTATTTTACCTCTACATTCTTCTTGCTATTACTACCAAACGTCCATTGTCTACAGAATATTCGCAGGTGGATAACATAATTGTACTATCTCCGTAAGCCAAATCCTTTCCTGTATCATATATCTGATTTTCCTCTACGAAATCCAAGAGTTCCTGAAATTCACTTTTATCTTCATAATTATGAAACCAGTAATATCGGAATCCTAATTCTTCCTGCTGCTTCACTGCAGTCTTTACAACTGCAACGATCTCATATTTTCCTTTTTCATAAAGAGTATCAAATTCCAGTGTAGGATACTGTTCATAAAATTTCTGATCAAGGTAATAATCCAATGTTCCCAGAATACTGTTATCCCTTGTATTATGACCAAATATTACAAGATTCTGATCTAAAGGCAATATACTGGATTCAGCGTCAACAAACAACGCCCCTTTCGAATCACTTTCTCTTTGAAAATTATGTGATAAATAGTAATCTTCATCATCCTTGCTCTGCATAACGGGATAATCAATTTTCGTACCATCTATCTTAATCCATCCTATCAAATCCGGATTTCTACTATATAATATAGCATATTCTTCTAAAATTGCAACGGGCTCTTCTACGTTTTGTGAATTATCTTCCTCTGTACTTTGCATTTCCTGACGAGCAGACAATTCCCGTTCCTCACGGATATATTCCAAAACTGCCTGTTCCTTTTCTTCTTCTATCTGAAAATAAAGAATGGAGACGCCTAACACCAAAGCCATGGCAAGGAAAGAACCTGCTATCATGCGGCAGCATCTCTCGATAGTCCGCCTATAAGCACTGTCTTTTCCATTCCTTTTCAGTCCTTCTAAAAAGGACATTCCAACCCAGGTGTTAAAAAGTCTCCTACTTTTTAAATACTTATATAATCGTTTATTTTTTGCTGTGTCATTCAGGTCATGGACTTGGCAGATTCTCTCTATTACTTTAATTTCTTCTAATAACTGATCATTCTGCTTGTCTTCCATGTTACCATAATCCTTCTAAAACAAAATTAGATTGTTGAATTATACTCCTGCATAATTGCAAGTGCATCTAATAAAGTTACGGTACCTTGTCCATCATAATTTGCTCTTATCATCTGTTTTGCATCCAGCTCACGAACTCCATTGTAATACTGGAGAATGTATACTGCATCTACCAGATTAATCTTTGTATCACCATTTACATCTCCAAGCTTAAGGGCCGCCTCGACTGTAATGATGGAGGAAGCAGTAGCCTGTTCATTTCCTGCTCCACCTTTCATAGGAACAACAGACTGATTATTTACCTCTATTACCTCTACATTAATATCTGTAGTGGTTGCTTTATTTGCTTCAAATTTTAAGGAAACAAGATCCTTATTGGTAAGATGGCAATCCTCTTCTGCAATAAACGACATGGTAATAACACCTTTCGCATTATCAACTGCCTGAAGCTGTACATAATCTCTCATAACATCTGACAGATTCATAGAAGTGCAGGTCAAAGCTTTCTGATCATATGTAATTTTCAATGTAATTCCCTGGAAGCCTGTGTTCTCAAGGATTTTAACAGGTACTTCAAACTCATCCTGAGCATAAACTGTCATGTCACTCATTCCAATCGTAATTTTACGATTGTCAGCTTCTGTATTTGTAACTGTCAAGGTCTTTGCATTACCAGTATATGTTGTTGGATCTGTAGTAACAGTCACATCTGTATAATTAAACACTGCTGTATCAATTGCTCTCTGAACAACTAATTTGAACTCAATAATACTCGTTCCTGCTACCAAATCTTTAAACTCAGTATATCCGTTCGAATCTGTAAAATAAATTCCAACATTTACCTTTCCCGTTGTATCTTCCCTATAACTTCTATTTGCACCCTCACAAACAGTAACATGTCTTGCTGCCAGGGTAAAACAATTTGCATCATAACTAAAGACGCCAGTTATTTTTGAAACATCTGTCATGTCCTGGTTCGCTTTTATTCTTACGGTTATTACATCACCAATCTCCATGGATGCAGTTGTTGATCCATCTTGTAATTCAACTGAAATTGCATCCGCGTCTAACGTAGCCTGTGTGGTAGAAGCCTGTACCGTATCCAGCTGTCCAGTGGAAGTTCCTCCAAAAACAGTTGTTAAAAACATTGCACCTGCTAGTAAATATACCCCTATTTTTTTCATAATTGATATGCTCCTTTCTCATCCTGATAGGCTATATTAGATTCCATTCTACAATATCTGGTATTTATATCGGCATTCCCTTTTATTTTCTTAACCAGACTTGCAAGAAATATTAAAATCTTTTTATAAATGAAGTACTCTTTCCTTGATTTCCTGGGTACGTCCCTGGTTCCAGAACTGAGTACCAATATAACCACAGGTGCGTCGGGCAACACTCATCTTATCCTGGTCAGTATTTCCACAATTCGGACATTTCCAGATCAGTTTTCCTGATCCATCTTCTTCAACAATCTGGATTTCTCCATCATATCCACATTCCTGACAGTAATCGCTCTTGGTATTTAATTCTGCATACATAATATTGTCATAAATATACTGCATGACAGACAGAACTGCTTCAATATTATTCTGCATATTCGGAACTTCCACATAACTAATGGCACCTCCTGGTGAAAGCACCTGGAACTGAGATTCAAATTTGAGTTTGTCAAAAGCGTTCATTTCCTCGGTTACATGTACATGATAACTATTTGTTATGTAATTTTTATCCGTTACACCTTCAATAATTCCGAACCGCTTCTGAAGATTCTTCGCAAATTTATAAGTAGTAGATTCCAGTGGAGTTCCATAGAGAGAGAAGTCCATGTTATTGTCTTCTTTCCATTTCTTGCATACATCATTTAAATGCTGCATGACTTCCAGTGCAAATGGAGTTCCCATATTCGGCTCTGTATGAGAAACCCCTTTCATGTATCTGGTACATTCACAAAGTCCTGCATAACCTAAAGAAATTGTGGAATATCCGCCATACAGAAGCTTATCAATTGGCTCACCTTTCTTCAGCCTTGCCAATGCCCCATTCTGCCATAGAATCGGTGCTACATCGGATTTTGTTCCCAGCAATCTCTTATGCCGGCACATCAATGCCCGATAGCACAGCTCCAGACGTTCATCCAGAATCTTCCAAAACTTGTCAATATCTTTTCCAGAAGAACACGCCACATCCACTAAATTAATGGTAACAACGCCCTGATTGAAACGTCCATAATATTTTGGCTTATTCGTTTCTGGATCTACATATGGAGTAAGGAAACTTCTGCATCCCATACAGGTGTAACAATGTCCTTCTCCATTCTTATCCACTTTCATTTCCAGCATTTTCTTTTCGGAAATATAATCCGGCACCATACGTTTTGCAGTACACTGTGCTGCCAGCTTGGTCAGATACCAATATTTAGAATCTTCCCGGATGTTATCCTCTTCCAGTACATAAATGAGCTTTGGAAAAGCAGGGGTAATATAAACGCCCTTTTCATTTTTCACACCCTGAATCCTCTGGTGAAGCATTTCTTCAATAATAGCTGCCAAATCTTCTCTGGTCTGTCCCGCTGGGGCTTCATTCAGATACATAAAGACTGTAATAAATGGAGCCTGTCCATTGGTGGTCATTAAGGTAATGACCTGATACTGAATCATCTGGACACCACGGTTGATTTCTTCTTTGACCCGCAGTTCTGCAATCTCATTAATTTTATCTTCTCTCAGGTCCAGTCCAACCGCCTCACATTCCATAAGAACCTGTTTCCGGAACTTTTCACGGCTAACCTGTACAAAAGGTGCCAAGTGAGCCAAAGAAATACTCTGTCCGCCATACTGTGAACTGGCAATCTGAGCAATTGCCTGAGTTGCAATATTACATGCAGTAGAAAAACTCTTTGGTGGATCGATCATGGTCTCGCTGATTACGGTTCCGTTTTGAAGCATATCTTCCAGATTTACCAGACAGCAGTTATGCATATGCTGGGCAAAATAATCTGCATCATGAAAATGGATCATTCCTTTCTCATGCGCTTCCACAATATCTTCCGGAAGAAGGAATCGTCTGGTAATATCTTTACTGACTTCTCCTGCCATATAATCTCGCTGAACACTGTTCACTGTCGGATTTTTATTGGAATTCTCCTGTTTTACTTCCTCATTATTACATTCCAGCAGACTTAAAATCTGTTCATCTGTGGAATTAGACTTACGAACTAGTGCTCTCTTATAACGATATGTAATATAATTACGGGCAACTGTAAAAGCTCTGTGATTCATTAACTGGTTCTCTACCATATCCTGAATCTCTTCTACACTTGGAGAACGCTTCATATTCTCACAGGCGTTCTCTACATTTGCTGCGATTTCTTCAATCTGCTCCATAGACAGCTTCTCATAATCAATAACTGAATCGTTAGCCTTACAGATTGCTGCAACAATTTTTGAAACATCGAAGATATCTTCTATGCCGCTTCTCTTTATAATTTTCATCTGTCACATCCTCCTAAAAAGACATACCAATCTATGTCAGATACAATTATACTATATCTAGTGTTTTTGTCAACATGCAGAAACAAGATTATGTGGTTTCTTTTTTGCTGTTTTGTTGGACTATTTTTATTTTCGCCTCGTTGATGTCTGAATATTCTATTAACTCTTCTTTTTCATGAAAACATTGACATTTTATTTTTTCATTGTCATAATCTAATGGTTAGATAACCAAATGAAAAAAGCAAATATATTTAATAAGGAAAGAAGGGATTTTATGCTAAAAACTTTAGGAGCCCAGATTAAGGAATTCAAAAAAGCCTCAATCGCCACTCCGATTTTTATGCTTTTAGAAGTTTTTATGGAAACTTTGATTCCATACCTTATGGCTTCCATTATTAACAATGGTGTAGAAAAAGGTGATACACGACATATTTACATTATGGGTGCATGGATGATTCTGGCAGCACTTGTGTCTTTAACTGCCGGATGCCTGGGAGCCAAATATGGTGCAAAAGCCGCCATGGGATTTGGACGCAACTTAAGAAAGGGAATGTTCGAAAAGATTCAGACCTATTCTTTCGCCAACATTGACAAATTCAGCACTCCAAGTCTTGTGACCAGGCTTACCACAGACGTTACCAATATTCAGAATGCTTATATGATGATTCTACGTATGTGTATGCGCGCTCCCGCCTCTTTAGTCTGTGCCATGGCAATGTCCTTTTATATCAGCCCTCAACTGGCAAGTATTTATCTGGTTGCTGTTATTTTTCTGGGAAGTTGCCTTGCCTTTATCGTAGTAACAGCCATGAAGCACTTCCAGGCCGCCTTCGTAAAATATGACGACTTGAATGAAAGTGTTCAAGAAAACGTATCCGCCATTCGGGTGGTAAAGGCTTACGTCCGGGAAGAACATGAAAAAAATCGTTTTCGCAAGGCCAGCCAGAATATTTACAATTTACTTTCTAAAGCAGAAAATGTTGTCATATGGAACTCTCCTTTAATGCAGTTTACCGTATATGGCTGCATTCTTTTAATCAGCTGGATCGGAGCACATCTGGTAGTTGGCTCTTCATTAAAAACTGGTGATCTCATGTCTCTTCTGACATACTGCATGAACATTTTAATGAACCTGATGATGTTATCCATAGTATTTGTTATGGTTTCTATGAGCATTGCCAGCGCAAGACGTATCTGTGAAGTACTAAATGAAGAAAGTACTCTGAAAAATCCAGATGCACCGGATTTCGATATTCCAGATGGAAGTATTTGTTTTGACCATGTTACCTTCCGCTATTCCCAAACTTCAGAACAACCAGTATTAGATGACATTCATCTTTCGATTGCTTCTGGTGAAACCATTGGAATCATTGGAGGAACTGGAAGTTCCAAATCCAGTCTTGTAAACCTTATCAGCCGTCTATATGATGCAGATGAAGGAACTGTCTATGTTGGTGGAAAAGATGTAAGAAGTTATGACATGGATACTTTACGAAGCAAGGTTTCTGTGGTGCTCCAGAACAATGTTCTGTTCAGCGGAAGTATTTTAGATAACCTGCGCTGGGGAAATAAAGACGCTACAGAGGAGGAATGTATCGAAGCTTGCAAGCTTGCTTGTGCCGATGATTTTATCCAGAGTTTTCCTGATAAATATCATACTCATATTGAACAGGGCGGAACCAACGTATCCGGCGGACAAAAGCAGCGTCTTTGTATTGCAAGAGCCCTGTTAAAGAATCCAAAGGTTTTAATTTTAGATGACAGTACCAGTGCGGTAGATACTGCTACGGATGCAAAAATCCGTAAAGCCTTCCGGGAATCTATTCCTGGCACTACCAAACTAATCATTGCTCAAAGAATTTCTTCCGTTATGGATGCCGATCACATTATTGTTATGCACAATGGAAAAGTGGATGGATTTGGAACTCACGAAGAATTGTTAGCTTCCAACGAAATCTACCAGGATGTATACAATTCCCAGACCCAAGGCGGCGGAGATTTTGATGAAGGAGGTGCCAATAATGCCTAGACCAGCACCAAGACCAAAACCACAGATTAAAGATCCCGGCAAGCTTTTTATCCGGTTAATGAAATTTGTATTAAAAAGATACGGTATTGCTTACTTTGTTGTTGTCTGCTGTATCGTTATAAGTGTAATCGCTAATACCCAGGGAACCATGTTCTTGCAGACTCTGATTGATGATTATATTACTCCATTAATAGGAAAAAGCACCCCTGACTATGCCCCTCTTCTTGGAGCAATTTCCAGAGTTGCTGTTTTCTATGCAATTGGTGTAATTGCTACCTTTACCTATAATAAAATACTAATCTATATTTCCCAGGGAACCATCATGGATATGAGAAACAGCCTGTTCGAGCACATGCAGGATCTTCCAATCCGCTACTTTGATACTCATTCTCATGGAGATATCATGTCGGTTTACACTAACGACATTGACACTTTGCGCCAAATGATTAGTCAGAGCATTCCTCAGCTCATCAATAGTGCTATTACGGTAGTCAGTGTACTGATTTTCATGATTATTTTAAATGTCCCGCTCACGATGTTAACTCTCGTAATGGTTGCCATTACAACCTTCGTTACTAAGACCTTTGCAGGGCGCAGCAGCCGCTACTTCCTGGCACAACAGAAGGATATTGGTAAAGTAAACGGTTTTATTGAAGAAATGTTAAATGGTCAAAAGGTTGTAAAAGTCTTTACCCATGAAGAAGAAAACATCAAGACTTTTAATGAAATTAATGATCAGCTCTTTGACAGTGCTTATAATGCAAACTGCTATGCCAACTATCTTGGACCAATCAATGCCCAGATTGGCAATGTCAGTTATGTATTATGTGCTATGACAGGAGGACTTCTTGCCACTATCGGATTTGGAGGTTTTTCCCTTGGAAAATTAGCAAGTTTTCTGATGTTCAACAAGAGCTTCAACATGCCAATTTCCCAGATCAGCCAGCAGTTTAATAGTATTATTATGGCATTAGCAGGCTGTGAACGAATCTTTGCATTATTAGATGAAGAGCCTGAAACAGACAATGGCTATGTTACTTTGGTAAATGCTAAAAAAGAAAATGGAATTTTGACTGAAACCACAGAACATACCGGACTCTGGGCATGGAAACACACCCATCAGGCCGATGGAAGTATAGATTATGTAGAACTAACTGGAGATGTAGTCTTTGATGATGTAGACTTCGGCTACAATCCTGATAAAATCGTACTTCACAACGTAGATCTTTATGCTACTCCTGGTCAGAAAATTGCTTTTGTTGGCTCTACGGGTGCAGGAAAAACTACAATTACCAACCTGATCAACCGGTTTTATGATATTCAGGATGGTAAAATCCGCTACGACGGAATCAACATTAATAAGATCAAAAAAGCAGATCTTCGCCGTTCTCTTGGAATCGTATTACAGGATACTCACCTGTTTACTGCCAGCGTTATGGATAATATCCGCTATGGAAAACTGGATGCTACAGATGAAGAAGTATACGCTGCTGCAAGACTTGCAAATGCAGACACCTTTATCCGCCAGCTTCCAGACGGATACAATACCATTTTAACCGGTGACGGTGCAAATCTGAGTCAGGGACAAATACAGCTGATTGCCATTGCAAGAGCTGCCATCGCTGATCCACCTGTACTAATCTTAGACGAAGCTACCAGCTCCATTGACACCAGAACCGAACGTATCGTTCAAAATGGTATGGATAAACTCATGGCAGGACGAACCACCTTCGTTATCGCTCACCGTCTCTCTACGGTCCGAAACAGTGACTGTATTATTGTTTTAGAGCAGGGGCGTGTCATTGAACGCGGAAACCATGATCAATTAATTGCAGAAAAAGGAAAATATTACCAACTTTATACAGGAAAACAATAAGAATCTCCAAAATGATAAGCCCTCTGTCTAGTAGACAGGGGGCTTATCATTGAAGACACTACTCTTTCATCAGAATATCTATAAACTTTCCTACCTCTACCCATGCCTTTTTGGATTCGGGCATAGCTAACATTGCCATCTGAAATACATGAAACATCCCATCATAAATACTTAACCGAACCCTTACTCCCTGATCTCTTGCTTTGGCAGTAACAGATACGGAGTCACTAAGAAGCATTTCTATAGAGCCTACCTGAATCAGCATAGGCGGGAAGTCCCGAAAACTTCCAAACATGGGAGATATGTAGTAATTCATTGGATCATGATCTCCTACATAATCGTTCAAGTAAATCAGACTCTCTCTTGAATTTCCAAAGAGGGGATCCTTGTCATAATTGGTATCATAGGATTCTCCACTAGCAGTTAGATCCGTCCAAGGAGACATTGCCACAATTCCACAAGGCATAGGCATATTATGATCCCGTAAATACATGCACAAAGCCATGGCAAGACCTCCTCCCGCCGAATCTCCAGCCAGAATAATCTGCCCGCCAAAATATCCTTGATCCAAGATCCACCGATAAGCAGCAATAGCATCTTCCACTGCTGCAGGATAAGGATTCTCTGGGGCTACCCGATAATCTGGAGTAAGCACACTACATCCATGACTTAATTCATTATAAAGCCCAGCAAACATATAGTAGGAATTTTTCACAGCTCCTATATAACCACCTCCATGAAGCTGTAAAATAATCTTATCCGTGTTTGGATTCTCTTTGGAGGATAGGAGCTTCATCGTAAAATACTCCATATCAATGTGGGTCATATTAAAGCAATCCGGTACTTTCCATTCCGGTTCCACCAACCTTTTTCTCAGTTCTCCAGACTTTAATTTTTTTCCAATCAGTCCGTCATTAGAAAATCGGTTGATCATATCCCGAAGGACCCTTCCCCGGATACTAGCTTCTTTTTCTGACTCTTTATTCATCACGTTCATTTCTCCTATTCTTACTTCTTATGAGAAATTTACCAGTGGAATCTGCGCATTAACTCACTTCTTGCCCTCTGATCTCCCAGAATTAGTGTTCCCAGGAAAATAAAAATAGAAACTCCCGATGCAATAACTGCCAAATACGGAAATTCAATTACCCCGGCCACAAGAAGAACAATTGGTATCATGCTTAACAGAATCGTAAAAATCTGTACCATCATATAACTCTGCCAGTTTCTTCGATTGACCACCATCAAAATTAAAATAGCCAGATCCAGCAACAAAACCGCAATTGGAAAGGAAATTTCCAGAGACCATTTATGATATCCCGTTAGATAATCAATCCCAAACAAAGAGACCACCGCCAAAACTACAAGACTCAAAGTCTTGAACACATATCCTGATTTTCCCACAATTGCCAACTGCATGACCACATTAGCATAAATCAAAGCCAATCCCACAATCAGACTCCAATTAATTCCGTCTCCAGTAAGATGATCAATATAGATTAGAACTGATTCTGCTACGATTGAAAGAAACAAGAGCAAGTTTTCCGTAAAACGAAATTTTCTTACCGCCACCCTGGCATCTGGATAAGTATTTACCCCTTCCTCGCCTTGACGGGACAGCACATGATGACAAAGCGGACAGGTCTGAGTATTGTCCAATATTTCTACGTTACATTTCATGCATTTATTCATAGTACACTCCATTTGTTTCAATACTTACATCTACTCCATCTTCTGCAATTTTTCTGCAGAATGCCTTCTGAACGATAGTCTCTTCAAAAATAGAACTAAAGCTAAAGGCAAGGGTTCCCCGATAAGAACAGACCGTACCTTTCAAATACTGCCCCTTAGACATGGCAATAAAAGCCTGGAACATCTGAATATATGGTTCATATTTTGGTTCTACCTGAATATTTCCAACATTTGTAATAGTAGCTGTATTCGCCAGAGCAGACTGGGTATATACCAGTTTCATGGCAATATTTTTCATAAACAGGGGAATTGGTCTTAAAAAAGCATTTGTCTGATTAGATACACTGTAAGAAAACAAATCTTCCATATGCTCTTTTGTAATCTGCTTATGAAGGCTGTCTTTGACAATTTCAATTACCTCTTCAAAAGAATAACTTTCTTTCTCTGGTCGAAATTCTGCTGAAACCATAACAAAGAAATTCTTAGTAGTAACAGAATCAAAAAATGGGCGAAGATTTACCGGAACTGCCACTCTAAGCGCTTTTTCTGAAGGCATTCCATGAATACATTGCTGATAAACACTCCACATAAATACCGCTACCAAATATTCATTAATAGAAGCTCCGTAGTTATGCGCTACCTTTTTTAACTGCTCAACTGGCATATACACATGCATAACGCCAAATTCCCCCTTCGGAAGCTTCTCTCCCTTAATCAAATAGGCTTTTTCTCTATTAAATCCGCTCGGCTTTCTTCTACGATAGTTTTTTAAAAAGCTGTCTTCTCTATTCAATGAGGTCTCTTCACTTAATGCATCTCCCTCGCTACGAAGTTGCGGATGTACCAGGCGAAGATACTGATAGGTCAGCTCCTTAATAAAAGTAAGCCCCCCCATTCCGTCTGTCAGCACATGAAATACTTCCAGATTGATTCGCTTTCCATAGTAAGTGACCCTAAAAAGATAACTTTTGTTTTTATTTGACCGAATAAATCTACAAGGAAACAAATGCTCCTCCGTAACCTTTAGAGCTGGTTTTCCATTCTCTTCAAAATAATACCAAAAAAAACCTGTACGCATGCGTAAATTAAATCCATCGATTTTTGGAAGCACCAAATCTAATGCCTGTTGTAAAAGTTCTGGCTGAATCTCCTCATTTAAGGTTACACTGATCCGATAAACATTCGTCATATTTTCCCCTGCAATAACAGGAAAAAGCTGTGCTGTATTATCCAGTTTCTCCCAACGAATTTTTTTCTGTTTTCTAGACTTTTTTTTCTTCTCTTTTTTTTCTTTCTTTTCTACTTTTTCTGTATTTTCTTTACTCATTATAATATGATCAACTTTCTCTGCCTGTTCCCTCCGGAATCAGACCATAAATCTCCATAGGAACATAGGCTTTGATAGAAATGCCTTCTGGAATATATTCCTCTTCCAACAGTTCTCCCTGCTTACGAATTGCCTGAATCACTCCCGCCTTATCAAAAGGAAGGACTCTCTCAATATAAATCTTATTTTCACGCAGAATCTCTGTTAAAAGCTGTTTTACTTCTTCTAATCCCTGACCTGTAACCGCAGAAGTTCCCAGGTTATAATCAGACCGAAAATCCCGCAAAGGTTCCTCATCCGTCCGCCTATCCTGTTTATTAAATAAGGTCACGATTTTTTTATCCTTTACCCCTAATTTGTCCAAAGTCTCATAGACAATATACATTTGTTTTTCTCTTTTTGGATTAGAAGCATCCACCACATGGAAAATAACATCTGCATATTTTGCTTCTTCCAAAGTACTTTTAAATGCTTCAATTAAATGATGGGGCAATTTACGGATAAATCCAACTGTATCTGTCAAAAGGACCTGCTGATGCCCTTCCAACTCCAATATTCGTGTAGTTGGATCTAAAGTTGCAAACAACTTGTCTTCTTCCAATACTCCAGCATCTGTCAACCGATTCAATAAAGTAGACTTTCCTGCATTGGTATACCCAACAATCGCCACTACTGGTACCTGATTTTTAGATCTTTTTGCCCTATTGATATCACGGTGTTTCTGAACTTCTGCTAATTCTCGTTTCAACTGAGCAATTCGATCATTGATCAGTCGTCTGTCAATTTCCAGTTTTTTCTCTCCCGGTCCTCTTGTGCCAATTCCACCTCCCAGACGGGACATAGATCGGCCTAATCCAGTCAATCTGGTAAGCCGGTATTTCAGCTGTGCCAGTTCTACCTGTATCTTTCCCTCTCTGGTCGTTGCCCTTGCTGCAAAAATATCTAAAATAATCAAGGTTCTATCCATGACCTTTGTTGCTAAAATCTCCTCCAGATTTTTGAGCTGGGCCGGAGATAATTCATCATCACAGACAATCCCTGTTGCTCCTGTTTCTTCCAGCAATTGTGCAATTTCCTGCACCTTACCAGTTCCTACATAGGTTCCCCTATGAATTTGTTCTCTTTTTTGTAAGATTTTTCCTACCACCACTGCTCCAGCGGTACGCACCAGTTCTTCCAGTTCTTCCAGAGAATCCTCTGCATCATCTCCATCCTGTTCACTGACTCCTACTAATACGACTTTCTCCTGTAACTCTTCAATTTCAAATGGTTCTGCCATAAATCTCCTATCTTGTCTCCAAAAATACGAATTCTTTGTCCATAGTGGTATCTTCTGGATATAATTTCTTATACTCCTCCATCATGACTTTTGCCTGCTGGAAATTTTGCACATATTCATATGCATAAATTGATTTTTGCATAATGAACTGACGATTTGGTACCTCATCCAGTTCTAAGGCGGCTTCAAAATATTTCACTGCATCTTCGTAGTTTTCCTTTTCCATGCAGCGCACCCCTGTCTCATATAAATCGATAGAATCTGCCAATCCGCTTTCCAGATACGACTGGAAACTTGCATCTGCTGCCTGACTATCCCCTAAAGCATCATATACTTCTGAAAGATAGTAATATGCTTTTTGCTCTTTTCCATTTACAGCTTTTAAAAGAAGCTCTTTTGCCCCTTCATTGTCTCCCATCAGAAAAGTAATCCGCCCCTTCTGCATATTGTCATAGGCTTTCTCTCCCTTAAAATTCAAAGCTTCGTTCAGATATTTTAGTCCATCTTCTTCCATTCCGTATGCTTTTAAGGTCTGATAAATGCCTATGTAAAGATCATAATCCGTGTCTGCTTTATGAGCTGCAGTGGACAAATCCTTAATCCCCTGCTCACTCTGTCCCTGACCGAAATACAAACATCCCCTTAAATAGAATGCCTTCGGATCGTCATTATAATTAATAATTGCATCATAAACTTCTACAGCCCCTGTAACATCTCCACTTTTATACAAAGCTTCTGCCTTATAGAAACAGATATCCAGCTCCAGATCTCCTACTTTCCCCACAGAGAGATCCAACGCCTTTTGAAAAGCTTCCAAAGCTTCTTCATATTGGCCATCTTCAATACAGTTGATTCCGTACTGTCTATAATATCCTTTTGTTTCCTTTTTTTCTTTACTTTCACATCCTGATAAAGTAATACAAAGAGCTGACAGCATGACAATTGATGCGAAACGTTTTATTTTACTATGCATTTTCTCCTCCAAATTATGCGCTGATTTCCTAACATTTAACTATACAATAATTTTTCCTATTTCCAATTTCTTTCCAAATATTGAATTGCCTCTTCTTCTTTCCTACTTCTATTCCACCAGATATAAATACCTAATAATCCAGGTAAAGTATAGCATAAGCCCTTCATAAAAACAACGGATTGGCATCAACGAATTTTTCTTAGGAAAATCTTTCTTAATTCATTTCTCTTTCTTTATTTTCCCATAACAAGGAAACCCCTTACTGGCTCTGCCAGTAAGGGGTTTAGGAATATGCAATACTTTATGAAATTAGTTTAATTTCCAGATTTCTTCGTTGTACTGCTCGATTGTACGGTCAGATGAGAAGAATCCCGCTTTGCTGATGTTTACTAACATCTTCTTAGCCCAAGCTTTACGCTCATCATATGCAGCATATGCTTTTTCTTTTGTTGCTACATAATCCTGGAAATCTGGGAATGTCATGAACCAGTCTTTGTTCAATAATTCATTGTAAAGACGCTCTAAGTTCTCTTTGCATCCAACAGCCATTAATTCATCACTTACGATGAAGTCAACTGCTTTCTTAAGATCAGCATCTTTCTCATAGTAATCTTTAGAGCAGTAATCTCCTCTTTCATAACGAGCGATTACAGTCTCAGAAGACTCACCAAATGTAAAGATGTTATCTTCTCCAACTAATTCTGCGATTTCTACATTAGCACCATCCATAGTTCCCAATGTAACAGCACCGTTTAACATAAATTTCATGTTACCAGTTCCAGATGCTTCTTTGGAAGCAAGGGAAATCTGCTCAGAGATATCACATGATGGAATTAATTTCTCAGCCAGAGTTACATTGTAGTTCTCAACCATGAATACTTTTAAGTATGGGCTAACTTCTGGGTCATTGTTAATTACCTGCTGTAAGCAAAGGATTGTGTGAATAATATCTTTTGCAATAATATAAGCAGGAGCTGCTTTTGCACCAAAGAATAATGTAATTGGTGTAGCAGGTTTCTTTCCAGCTTTAATCTCGAAGTATTTGTGAATGATGTAAAGTACATTCAACTGCTGTCTCTTGTACTCGTGAAGTCTCTTAACCTGAATATCAAAGATAGACTCTGCATTAATGTCCATTCCCTGAGTATTCTTTAAATAAGCTGCAAGAACAGCCTTCTTTCCAGCCTTTACAGAAACAAGTTTTTCTAATACCGCATCATCATTGATGTAGTTTGCTAATTTCTCCAACTCGTTAGCATCTTTCTTCCATCCGTCTCCGATCAGTTCTGTGATCATTGCAGAGAGTTCTGGGTTACAAGACATTAACCAACGACGGAATGTAATACCATTTGTCTTGTTGTTAAAACGTTCTGGATATAACTTGTAGAAGTTATTCAACTCTGTGTTCTTTAAGATCTCAGTGTGAAGGTAAGCAACACCATTTACACTGTAACCATAATGAATATCCATATGAGCCATATGAACTAAACCGTCTTTGATGATATATGTGCTTTCATCAGAAACTTTTGCACGTACACGGTTGTCCAACTCACGGATGATTGGCATTAACTGTGGAACTGCCTTATCTAAGAAGTAGATTGGCCATTTCTCTAATGCTTCTGCAAGGATTGTGTGGTTTGTATAAGCACATACCTTAGAAACGATTTCTACTGCTTCATCCATTAAGATTCCTTTCTCCTGTAACAGACGGATCAATTCAGGAATTACCATAGAAGGATGAGTATCGTTGATCTGGATTGCAGCGTAATCAGCTAAATCGTGAAGGTTAGAACCTCTTTCAACCGCTTCGTCAAGAACAAGTCTTGCAGCATTGCTTACCATGAAGTACTGCTGATATACACGAAGGAGACGTCCCTTCTCATCAGAGTCATCTGGATATAAGAATAATGTAAGGTTCTTCTCGATCTGTTCTTTGTCAAAGTCGATAGTATCGCCTACGATAGACTCATCAACAGATTCAATATCAAATAAACGAAGTTTGGTTGTACGGTTATTGTAACCAACTACATCAATATCATATAATCTGGATGTTACTGTAAATCCACCGAAATTTACAGGATAAGAAATTTCGCTCTTTGTAAGCCAGCTCTTCTCTGTGATCCATGGATTTGGAGTCTCTTTCTGAAGATTGTTCTCAAATACCTGTTTGAAAAGTCCATAATGGTAATTTAATCCAACACCATCACCATTTAATCCTAATGTAGCGATAGAATCTACGAAACAAGCTGCCAGACGTCCAAGTCCACCATTTCCTAAAGATGGCTCTAATTCAACTTCTTCAATCTCAGCAAGGCTCTTTCCAGCATCTGCTAATTCTTTTTTCACATCATCATAAATTCCTAAATTGATTAAGTTGTTAGATAACAGTTTTCCAATTAAGAATTCTGCTGAGATGTAATAAAGTTTCTTCTTTCCTTTGTTAGAAACTTTATCAGCTGCCTGTTCTTTCACCATGTTAAGAAGTGTAAAATACA
Organism: Agathobacter sp.; assembly: GCA_045124075.1. Taxonomy (GTDB): domain Bacteria; phylum Bacillota; class Clostridia; order Lachnospirales; family Lachnospiraceae; genus Roseburia. The sequence continues at coordinate 3,072 of JBGVLD010000037.1, read as the reverse complement.
GCTCTTCGTTAGAACACTGTGCAATGTTCTTTCCTAATTCCTTTTCAACTACTTTTGCTAATGACATTTGTTTTCCCTCCAAAATAAATATCGTTATCGTGTTTTCGATATTCTTAGTATACACGGTTAGAATTGGAATATCTTGTCATAAAAGCGCATAAACTTGTACAATCCTATCATTTTTTCTAATTTTGACAAAAAAAAGGACAATCCGATCACTTTATATAGCAAAAAGTATAAAGAGGGCTGTTTCCAGCCCTCTTTATCAGACTCCGCTTTACGTCATCTTTTCCTCATAAAATTATTTTGCACATTTGCGCTTCACAATTACACCAGCTACTATTGCACATCCTGCCAGCATTAAGAATACGAATGGAAGGATTGGTGTCTGATCACCAGTGTTTGCACCTGTGCTCTCCATATTTTCTCCAATTACGATTACATAATCAGATGCATGTGTAAATTCAAGACTTACATTTCCATTTGCACCAATTACTGCAGAATCAATAAACTCTAACTCTTTCTTGTCATTATAGTAGTAAAGATTTCCATATTTGCCTTTATGCTCTGATCCTACATTAACAGTAAGGGTTGCGGTAAAATCGAATTCTCCATCATATGCTAATGAAAGCTGTCTGTAAGAAATATTCTTTCCAAATTCTTTGATCTTATTTTCCGGAATTTCTTTGGTATCAAGAATTACTTTCAAATCCACATTTTTTGTAGATTTAATGCTGTCTGCTTTGATGGTCCAAGTATAATCTCCCATATCAATCACTAAATCAACTTTTCCATCTTTTGCGGATTTAAGGATTTCCTCTGTCACAACGGTTGTCATTCCATCTTTTCCAACAGTAAGATGAAGTGTTTTTCCAGATTCCGTATTTTTAATCTGTTCAACAATCTTATTTTCTGAATGAGATGTACCATCGGAAGAACCAGCCCCACCTGAAATAGTTCCCTGATTTGCATTTTCATCTGTTGCATTACCATCGTTATCATCGTCTTCTACCGGAGCATCTCCTGTTTTATATAAGTAGAAGTCGTCGATGGATCCCCATGTACTTGCTAAAAGACTTACGTTTACAGATAATGTAACGCTGTTAGTTCCAGCTTCCACCATTTCCTCTGTAATAACAATATTAGAAACTACTGCGGTCTGCCATGTCATCCAACCGTATAATGTAACATTATTAGAAATCTGTGTGGTATTTCCATATTCTGCTGAGATATTTAAAAATTCACCAGTGTTCTTTCCAGCTCCGTCCAGACCTTCAAAGTAAGTTCTTGCTTCATAAACACCCGCTGGTAAGTTCTTGATCGTCTGAGAAATTGCTGCTGCATAACATCCATTTGCGTCTGCTGTAAGATCGGCTACATTATAAGTATTAAATGTTGCGCAACCTTTACTACCGTTTCTTGGATTTTCTCCTGCAGTAGCAATGAACAGAATTCCTTCATTGGAAACAATCCATTCTCCAGCATTTCCAGCTTCAAAATCCCCATTTACAATTAAGTTCTCAGCTGGTTCAACACCGATTTCTGCACTAACGGAATGTTGTTCTCCATCTACCGTAATTGTACCGGAAACGATATAGGTATTACCAATTGCAGCCGTTGTTGCCACCTTGCCAGCTACTTCATTCACACTTTCTGTGCTCCAGGTAATTGTAGCAGTTCCTGTTGTCTTATCATTGTAAAGGAAGCCTGCTTCTGTAGGAAGTTCTGCAAGAATTTCTTCTGCGGTTGCTCCTACTAATATGATTGCGCCCTCTACGCCTTCCATGCTATAGAATGATTTAGACATTGCAACAGAACCATAATTTACATATTTGAATACATTTAAGGTTGGATTTGGATTTCCTGTAAAATCAAACAAAGATGCATTTTCATTATTCGTTCCGCCATATCCCCATTTTGCTGCACTCATATCATATTCTGCTGCATATTCAGATGCCCATCCAGAACCATAAGTATTCCATTTTTCCTGATTTGTTGCAAATGCATCTTCATTTACACTGCCATCTTCATTGTATACATTTCCAACACCCAACCAAGCTGGCTCCCAGTAGAACATACCAATTCCCTTTTCACCAACCTTGACTACTGCATTCATGACATCTCTAATTTCATTTGCCTGTCCCTGTAAAGATACTGGCCATTTTGAAAGATCAATGTTATCTTTTCCCTCATATGCCTGATTATCAGATCCATCATAATCATCATTTGTATATGGATACTGAGTCTCTGCAACCATAACCATCTTATCATAAGTTGTTGCAATGTTCTTTAATACCTGATACAGATTATCTGTTGTTCCATGCCAGAATGGATAATAAGATGTAGCATAAACATCATAATCAACTTCGTTTTCCACCAATGAACTTGCAAAATAATCTGCTTTTGAAGCATTCTGTGGATCGGTAAAGTGAACTACTCTTAAAACATTTTCATCAAATTCTTTCACTGCTTCACAACCAGCTTTGAAGACTGCATAGTAATCAGAAGTACCTTCGCTTCTTCCACAAATTCCAGTATTGGTTTCATTACCAACCTGCACCATTCCGATTTCTACTCCAGTTGAAGCAATATCTTCTAATGATGCAATTGTAAATTCTTTTACTTTTTCTGTTAATTCATTAATATCGGTAATGTCAGCCCATGCTTTTGGAGCTGTCTGTTTCTCTGGATCTGCCCAGAAATCAGAATACTGTAAATCAATTAATACTTTAACGTTATCATTATATCGTGCATTGTAATCTGCGATCATTTCACAGATTTCTTTTGTAACGGTAAGATCGTTATTTCCACCGCCATAATACTTAATATTACCACTGGCATCCTTTGCAGGATTTCCATTCTCATCTACTGCATATGGCTGATTCCATACACGAAGACGAATATAATTTACACCTGTGTCTGCAAAAAGTTTGATGAATTCTACACCATCAACTTCATTGCCATCCCAGTCTTTATAAACAACACCACTGTTTACTTCTGTTATGTAAGAAGAAATATCCACACCTTTGATAAAGTCATCGGTAATTCCGTTTATTTTCTCAACGGTAAGAA
>JBGVLD010000036.1:0-10177 GCA_045124075.1 Agathobacter sp. | reverse complement strand
TCCTGGGTACTTGCCGCATTTTCTTCTGCAATTGCAGAAAGTCCCTCTAATAGTTCTAAAACCGCATTCTTTGTGTCTCCAAGTCCATCTACCTGATGGGAAATCTCACCAATCGCATCACTTACAACATTAATCTCATCATTTAATTCACCAAACATAGCAAGCGTATTCTCTAATTTCTCATTCTGTACTTGGATAATATCCATGACTTCACTCATGGTCTCAACACTCTGATTGGAATTATCAATCAGCTCATTTACTACATTAGAAATCTTATCTGCAGATTCCCTACACTGATCTGCTAATGTACGAATCTCTGTTGCCACAACAGCAAATCCTCTACCTTGTTCGCCGGCTCTTGCGGCCTCAATACTTGCATTCAAAGATAAAAGATTGGTCTGACTGGCAATACTTGCAATCAGTTCTGTTGCCTCCTGAATCTCCTGCGCAGAACGGTTCGTGTTATCTGTTTGCTTCTGTACTTCATTAACAGAATCATTTGCCTTCTTACTGATTTCCAGCAATTCCTTTAACGTCTGATCCGCAGAGCGATTATAGTCACTCATCTTCTGTGCACTATCCGTCAACGCAATCACATTTCCTGCAGTAGCATCAATTGCTTCTCCCATCAAAATCACTTCCTCATTTGCCTGCTGGGTGTCTCCTGCCTGCTGGGTCGCTCCATTTGCAATCTCATCCACTGCTGTATTGATATTACCAATAGATTCCTTTATGTTTCGGAAAGAATTTCTAAAATCACCTGTAAAACAATCTAATTCCTCTGATGTAGACATAATATTTTTCACAATGGTGGTCAATGAAGAAATCAGTCTTTGTAGAGACCTTGCCACCTCACCCAGCTCATCTCCTCGGGTTGACATCTTACCTTGTACATTAACTGAAAGAGAGCCATCAGCAACCTTTTCAAGATGACCTACCGTCTTTGTCAACGTATATCCAATAGAACGAAGCATAACAATTACTACGATTAATGCCATAACCATAACAACAATAAGAGAACCAACCATTTTTATAATACTCTGGCTCATCATACCAGAAATTTCCTGTTGATTATAACCTACAAATAAACTTCCGTAAATTTCACCTGATGTGGATGTAAGTGGTTCATAATATACAAAATATTCATTATCACCAACTACTAAATTGTCGTCATAGACTTCTTGTCCCTGTTGTAACTTTCCATAAACTTCACCTGAAATGCTTAATCCCTGCATACTGTTACCGGAAGCATCTGTCATTGTCGTAGCACAACGAACATCCCCTATGATAATAGAAATGTCCACATTCGTATTTTTCTTAAACTCCTCCAAAATATGCTGGTTCGCAGTAACATCATATTCGCCCTTATACAAGGTGTTATCCTCAAATCGATAATCCCCTTCTCCTAGCGCATCCATGATGTTTGAAAACGAATAAACCGCCGTATGCAGTTCTTCTTTCATCAGAATAGTGGACACCCCATTCATTCCGCTAACTCCGACAAAACACCCAATCGCCACTAGTGCAATCATTGGAACGGCCACAGCTGCAGTAAGTTTTGCTACCAATCCAATTCCTTTTTTCTTTTTTGCATCCATGCTTAATCCTTCTCCTCTCTGTCCTTTATACTGTTCCCCAATCAACAGACTTTGACATCTTGTATATAATAAATGGATGTATTAATTATAACACTAAAATCCTATAAATAGAATACTTTTTTAATCTCTCATACTGTGGGCAATCGAAAACTTCAATTCCGACTAGCTTTGTAAGTAAATCACTCAGCATTACTCAACATTACTCAACATTCTTCAACGCCACATCCAACGGGATTTTTTTCACATTTCGAAACTGCATAAAAGCAATGACTGCATAGGCTACTATTCCTGCCGCAATTACCTTAATAAAAACAGAAAATGGAATATAATACGGAATCCATCCGGAAAACTCAGAAAGCATAATCACACATACGATTTCCATGAGTTTATTTACAATTGGCATGGTTACTATAAAGGAGATAATGACCACCAGACTGGTGGACATAACATACAGCTTACTGATTTCCTTATTGGAATATCCCAAAATCTTGGTCATGGAAATAGACTGTGCATTTTTTTCAATCACCAACTTGGAAAGCAGATAAATAATCAGGACGAACATCACAAGTCCAAACCAGAAAAAGATGTCAAACACGCCTCCCAATGAGGCATTTAACTGTCTTGACATCTTGTTGATGTCGTCCTCTGTAATGACAGTTGCTATGAACATCTCATCAATGTCTTCAATTTTCTCATCTGAAAGGTATCCGTTAAAATATCCTTCATCATAGCCAAAAGTCTCATTGAAAAATTCCTGACTCATGAAAACTGCGATTCCCGCTGAATAATCATAAATACCAGCCACATCAAAACTGTATTCTTTGTCTCCGTATTCTTCTTTTAAGGTAATACTCTCTCCTTCGGAAACTCCGAATTTTTCTGAAAGAGAAGAAGAAATATATACTTTGTCATCCTCCAGATCTAAAGAGAGATATTCACTTTCCGTAGAAATTCCAAATAAAGATACACTTTCACTTTTCAGTCTGCCTTCAATTGTTGCAAGGCTTGCTGCACTGTATTTTTCTGCTCCTTCTGTTTCTACTTCTGTTTTCAGAACATACTGGTAATTACTGATAATGGAATCTGAAATACTCTCCTGATAATGAGTAAGCAATGCCGGAAATGCCATACCCAGAATCATAATCACGTTTGCAAAAAAGATTCCAACAATAAGTGTAACATAGTTTGGCATATTCTGAAAGATAATCCGAAGTCTGAATCGCTTCATGATACCTATTTTTGTATTCAATTTGAATGCCTTTTTCTTCTGTCTCTTAGAAAGATCACGACGAAGAAATTTCATCGGTGAGAGTCCCATTTTACTTGCAATGATCACATAATTAATTGCAATCATAAGCATTACCGGAATTACAGTTGTCTTAATAAATGCATCGGCGTTCCACACAGTCACAAATGTTGGAAGGCTGTAGTTGGTGTAATAAATATTGATTGCCACCTTTAAAAATGCAGTATATCCTAAGATATTTCCCACCACTGCAGATACAAGTGTTACTAGCACCGGAAGTGCCATATAATGGCGTATAATTTCTCCCTTGGTGTAACCGGAAGCCCGAAGTGTTCCGATTACAGTTGCCTCCTTTGTAATCATATTGCTGGTAGTCACTGCGAAAACAAAAGCTATAATAGCAATCACAATATAAAGAAATGTAACGAACATAATTCTATCACTTCCCATATCTTCATCAGTAAACTTAATTGCCTGGTTCAGATACTGTGGAACATAATTGGTTAAAACTCCTTTTTCAGAAAGAGCTTCCATAAACTCCTCTGCCATTTCTTTTTCTTCTCTTTCATTGCTGGGTGCTCTATCATAGGTCCAGGAATAATTGTAATGAAGTCCAGCTTCTCCCACCTTTAATCCATTGTTGTCTGCATACATGCGGTCAATTGCAATTTCATCTTTGCTCTCTGGAAAAACTCCTTCCATAAGAAACACTTTATCAACCTCTTCCCGGTTCTGATAAATGCGAAGGGTACTGTCAACATTCTTTGTTTCTCTCTCTATGTAGAAATTTTCGTAGATTTTTACCCCTTCTTTTTCAAGAGTCGCAATCGTAGTTTCCTCTGCCTTTGCATAATACTCAAAATTTCCATCCTCAATATTATATTTTTCAAATCCTTCATCATACGCTATCCGCAGACTTCCTGATGCAACAAGGAAACCAGAAATAAATCCTATGATAGTCACAAGAAAAAGAACGAGAATAGTATATTTTGGCAATTCGCTTTTCAGTTCTCTTAAAATACGTTTGTTTAATGGATTTCTCATATGCTCCCCTCCTTACCATTCAAGGTCTGCTGCTGGAATTCGGTTTTCATTTACATAATTTTTTCGAATCATTCCATCACGCAAAGTGATGACACGATCTGCCATATGTTTGATGCATCATTATGAGTTACCATAACAATGGTGTTTCCATATTTACGATTTACTTCTTCAATGAGTTTTAAAATTTCCTTTGATGTGTTATAATCCAGTGCTCCGGTGGGCTCATCACACAGAAGAATGTCAGGATTTTTTACAATGGCACGTCCAATCGCAGTTCTCTGCTGCTGACCTCCGGAAAGCTGGTTTGGAAGCTTATGGCGATGCTCATAAAGTCCTAATGTATGAAGCAAGTCATCCACATCAAGTGGTGCACTGCTTAGATATGCTCCAACTTCAATATTTTCTTTGATATTCAAGTTTGGAATCAGATTATACATCTGGAAGATATATCCAAGATGCTTTCTGCGGTACATGGTAAGCGCTTTTTCACTCATGTCCGCTGTTTTTTCTCCATTAATGGAAATGTAACCGCTGTCTGCGTTATCAATTCCCCCAATGATGTTAAGAAGTGTTGATTTTCCGGAACCGGAAGGTCCCAGGAGTACACAAAATTCTCCTTTTTCTATGCCAACATCAATGCCTTTCAATACTTCTACTCTACTTTCTCCCTCTCCAAAATGCTTTTTGATATTGCTTATTTCTAAAAACATAACTTTCTCCTCTCTGTGTGGATTATAATTTCTTCAACAGTATTTTGCATGCAATAAAAAATCCAGGTACTGCAAATTTGAATCATTTGCTGTACCCGGATAAAAGAGAAAGACTCCATGTACAGCAAATATTGCAATACATGAGTCTCGTTATTTAAGACAAGCCAGACTGTTAACAGTCATGATGTTGACATTGTCACGCTCTCGCGCCACTACTCCCTCATCGGAATGTTCTGTTGTTGTTTTCAGATTATATTGGACAATTTCTAAATTGTTAACCCTGAATTCTAAATTTTTTCACCTCCCAATAAAAGGCAGTCGCCGAATAGACCAGATCATAGAATCTCTCTTATTTTTTATCCAAAACTTCTAACCCAAGTTACTAATGAACCATGGTGTGTATTTTCTCTAACAGTTCCTATCATATAGTCTGTTACCGGACCGTTTTTTCTCATTTTTTCAAGAATCGTTTCCTGAAGTTCTTCTACAGACATATCTTCATAGGACTTGTTCCCGTCTACGACTACTTTTTCAGGCTTCTTTTCTTCCTTTACTTTTGCAGTCTCCGCTTTCGGCTGCTCGAGTGGTTTTACTTTAGAAACTTCCACTTTTGCAATTTCTTCTTTCTCTAATTCCGCTGCTCTCTCTGTTTCTGCTGCTTTCTCTGTTTCTGCTGCTTTCTCAATTTCCACAGTTTTAATCGGCGCAAAGCTTTCGTTACAAAGTTCTGAAGGAATCCAGACTTCACCAAAGTTAGCAAGTACTCTCACTTGAATGCGACCACCATTTACAGCTACTCTCTCTCCGGTCAATGCGCCAACATATTCTGCTGAACATCCTGCTTCCAGATTCAAGGAAACATCATTGTCTCCATTATTCACTGTTGTAATCACATATTTTCCATCTAAAACTCTTGCATATGCAAAATGAGTTGTCTGCAACTCCAATTCTTTATAATCCCCAAACATAAGCGCCGGTGTATTCTGGCGAATTTTACCCAAAGCAGCAATAAGTTTTGTACAAGGATTTGTTTCCACCGAATTTTTATAATCTTCATAATTCAATGCTGGTCTTAAGGAATCATCTGAGAAACTTTCTTTGCGTCCTTCAATCCCAAACTCAGAGCCATAGTAAAGAGATGGTATTCCTGGCAATGTATAAAGCATCACATGTACCGGCACAAAATGTGCTTTATTTTTCAGTTTTGTATAGATACGTTCTACATCATGATTGTCCACGAAAGTGTAAAGATTCAAATTGTTCCCAACCATGCCGCTGACATATTTGATGGTATGAGCCACTTCAAAATAGTTGTGATCGTTGTGAGCGGAATATAATGCTTTGTGAAGCATATAGTTTGTAACCGAATGAAGAGTTCCTTCGTTTGCCCAGCGTGAATAGTTTCCATGAATTACTTCACCCATAAGCCAAAATTCTGGTTTCACTTCATTTGCCACATGACGAAGTGCTTTCATGTACTCAAAATCCATAACATCCGCTGCATCCAGTCGAATACCGTCAATATCAAATTCTCTTACCCAGAACCGAATTACATCACAGATATAATCCTTCACTGCCGGATTGTGCTGGTTCAATTTTGCCAGAAGGTCATATCCTCCCCAATTTTCGTAAGAAAATCCGTCATTAAATGAGTTATTTCCAAAAAAGTTTACATTGCAGTACCAGTCTTTGTACTGCGAATTTTCTCTATTGTGTTTAATATCCTGAAATGCAAAAAAATCACGACCTGTGTGATTAAACACTCCATCTAAAATTACTCTAATCCCCTGTTTATGACATTCATTTACAAAATTAGTCAAATCCTCATTGGTTCCAAGTCTGCTGTCCAATTTTTTATAATCTGTCGTTTCATAGCCATGCCCTACTGATTCGAAAAGCGGTCCAATATAAATTGCATTACAACCAATTTCTTTAATATGCGAAATCCATGGAAGTAATGTATTTAACCGATGTACCGGTTCCCCATAAGAATTCTGTTTCGGTGCTCCTGTAAGCCCCAATGGATAAATGTGATAAAATATTGCTGCATCATACCATGCCATGTTTTCTGCCTCCTAGTTTCAAAAAATAATAAATAACTTGATTTTCCGTCTATAATATAATAACTAGATTAAATGAAAATGTCTACCAACATTTTTTCCGATACCCTCTTCGTATTTTTACCGAAGCAGGACCTCAATTACTTATATAGTTACATATTTATTTCGTTATCTCTTCTTAATTTTTATTGAAAAATATCAAAAAAAAGTGTAAAATTTAATGCATATAACAAAAAATGCACAAAAGTTTCTAAGCACAAAAAGGAGAATGCTATGGAATACAACGAAGAATATTTTGCGAAAAGTGCCAATAGAAAAGCAATGGCAATCTGGCTGACATTAGGAATTGTGCTTTCAGCAGCCTATATGATTGAAATTATAAAAGGGTTAAGAACACCGGGTTACTACATTACGTTTCTGGCTATCTGCTGGGTACCGTTTGTCATCGGTCTGGCTACGATGAAGGTAAAAGGCGCTGCAACAGCATTATATAAAGAGATTATAGTCATCGGTTACGGTATTTTTTATGCATTTGTGCTTATGACAACTAATACGATGCTTTCCGTTATCTTTGTACTTCCAATGACGAGTATGCTTGTATTATATAAGAATCGCAGATTTATGATTCGTTCCGGAATTATTAATCTTACAATTGTTATTGCATCTGTTATTAAAAACCTAATGTCTGGAATGAATGCAGCAAGTGATATTACAAATTATGAAATTCAGATTATGGGTATAATACTTTGTTATATGGGTTACATACTTTCAATCAATCATTTATCGAATGCTGAGAATGCCATGATGGATTCTTTAAAGTCTAATTTGGATAAAGTGACCACGACCGTGGACAAAGTAAAAGAAGCAAGCAGTTCTGTTGTCAACGGAGTAACGGTTGTAAAAGAATTTTCAGAACAGAATAGAGACGGTGCCGGTATGGTTGTAGACAGTATGGAAGAACTAGCGCTCAATAATGATGTACTAAATCAGAAGATTCAGTCTTCTATAGAAATGACCGGTGAGATTAATGGTCAGGTTATTAATGTTGCAGAGTTAATTGAGAAGATTATATCGATTACAAATCAATCGGTAAGTCATGCAACCATAAGCTCTAAGGAACTTTCTAGTGTTGTGGAGAAAACAAATGTCATGGTTCAACTCTCCACAGAAGTGGAAAAAATACTTGCAGATTTTAAAGAACAGTTTGCAATGGTTCAGCAGGAAACCAGTAAGATTGAAAGTATTACTTCACAGACCAATCTTCTGGCACTGAATGCTTCCATAGAAGCAGCAAGAGCAGGAGAAGCCGGACGCGGATTTTCTGTTGTTGCAGATGAAATCCGTAATCTCAGTATGGGAACACAAAGTTCTTCCGGAAGTATCATGCAGGCATTAAGTCATCTGGAGCATACATCCCAGAAGATGATGGAATCTATTACATCCATTCTGGGACTGATTTATGAAACATTAGAGAAGATGAATGTCGTAGATGAAAGTGTAAGTACGATTGCAGAAGATTCCAAGAAATTAGGAGAAGAAATTCAGATTGTAGATACAGCAATTCATAAGGTGGAAAGCACAAATGAAAACATGGTTATGAATATGCAGCATGTAGAAAAACTTATGGCTATGATGAACGGCAGCGTGAAAAATTCAGGTGAGATTAGTAAATCTATGCTGACTAAATATGATGAAACAACACGCAACGTTCACAACATAGAAGTTGTTGTAGGTAAACTAGTGGAAGAGCTAGGTGAATAAACGAACCAAAGTTTAATAATAATTGTAGTGTAAAAAAATTTGTATCGTATAATAAGCTAAGGTGAGCATTTTGCGATAAACCCTTTATTTTCAAGGGCACTGAAAAACTCCCATTTTTTGAATGGGAGTTTTTATATTTAGCATGTTTAGGCTCTAGTTTTTAAAAAAAGTTCTGAAAAACGCCATGACTTATGCCATAGCTTGTTCTTTCAGCTTCACAATTCTTTTTATATTTACTGTGAACGCCGTAAAATACATTTTTACCACATTCCTCTAAATATTTCATCAATCAAATAGATTAAACTTTGGAATCTCTTTCTTATCTCTGTAATCTCTTAAATGATTTACTGTTCCCATGAATCCCCAACCATATAAAACTTGAAGTGTACCGATATTGTCCTTATATGCTTTTGTCGTAGTGTTGAATTGATAACTATGGTCATCATATATCACGATGTGCGATTTATCCTTTTTTACGATTGTTCCATTATTACGCACCCCATAACTTGCTCTATCATACTGAAGCAAATATTCCTTTAAGTTGATTTTTTTGAGTTCTTCTATTTCTGTTCTTTCTATTCCGTGCATGTTTAAACCGCCATAAATTCTTATGCTTAAAGAAAAAGAAACAAAAAGAAAGTTCTTGGTATCAAGCGAAGCCCTAACGGACTTAACGCAATCTTTTTCCTTTTAACTGCTCAGTCTCTCAAGCGTTTATTGTTTCTTTCGCTCATCTTCCTCTGCTCGCTGTTGTACGCTCTAGAGCTATCAAGGTGCATTTTGACAAAAAAAGAACAGCTTACCTGTGGAAATGATTTTGTTATCGTTTATCATACCAAGACTTATAAGGACAGATACTTTTCTCTTACAAACGATTTAAAATGCTATTTCAGACGTTTAAAAGAGATGCAGGATAATTATTATCCAAACAGCAAATATCTGTTTCCTGCCGACACGGACAATGGTGTGATAACAAATCGTGCTGTATACTTCGTATATCATATGGCATCCGCATTATTCGGTAACTCGCCAGAGGTTGCAAAGCAGAACTACTTCACAGGAATAGATATGTCTGTTGCCACAGATGTATTAAACAAAAGTAAACATTTGCAGAAAACAAAAAAAATTGGAAGTGCCGTAAAATCAACACTTCCAACCCTTTTTTGTTAATGAGACATCGGGGATTCGAACCCCGGACAACTTGATTAAAAGTCAAGTGCTCTACCGACTGAGCTAATATCCCATACTTATAAATTTTTTAAAAACAGCTGGGCTAGTTGGATTCGAACCAACGAATGCGGGAATCAAAATCCCGTGCCTTACCGCTTGGCGATAGCCCAACATTATATCAGACCTTAAAGAAATCTGATTTCCTACACCATGCTGTATAAGCAATCGATAGTTGTTGCTACCGCAACAGGGTGGATACAGGGATTCGAACCCTGGGCCTCCAGAGCCACAATCTGGCGCGCTAACCAACTGCGCTATACCCACCATATAAATCTTGTTCTGGAGAAAACCAAAACAAAAATGTGCCCAAAGGGATTCGAACCCCCGACCCACGGCTTAGAAGGCCGTTGCTCTATCCAGCTGAGCTATGGACACACATCTGATACCTTTACAGTATCAAAGCGGGTGATGGGAATCGAACCCACGTATCCAGCTTGGAAGGCTGGTGTTCTACCATTGAACTACACCCGCATATCAGTCGGGGTGACAGGATTCGAACCTGCGACCTCCTGGTCCCAAACCAGGCGC
>JBGVLD010000035.1:0-2922 GCA_045124075.1 Agathobacter sp. | reverse complement strand
CATAATGCAGACTTTGATATGAGTTTTATTAAGAAAAATTGTGAAGATATGGCAATTCCTTGCAGTCCGACGATCATTGATACAGTAGCCCTGGCTCGTGTACTTTTGCCAAATCTGAACAAATTTAAGCTGGATAATGTTGCAAAAGCATTAGGTGTTTCTTTGGAAAATCACCACCGGGCGGTGGATGATGCAGGATGTACTGCAGAAATTTTCGTAAAGTTCATCCAGATGCTAAAAGATCGTGGTGTAGAAGGGCTGGATGGGGTCAATAAACTGATGAACCATTCCGTCGAAAACATTATGAAAATGCCAACTTACCACGCTATTATTCTGGCTACCTGTGATCAGGGAAGAACCAATTTGTACCGATTGATTTCTCTTTCCCATATTAAGTATTATCACAGAAGACCCAGAATTCCAAAGAGTGAATTTGTAAAATACCGGGATGGACTTCTTTTAGGTTCAGCCTGTGAAGCAGGAGAGTTATACAGGGCGATTCTAGGTGGGAGACCAGAGGAAGAAATCGCAAGACTTGTGAATTTCTATGACTATCTGGAAATTCAGCCTTTGGGCAATAACGCATTCATGCTGAGGGATGAGGATTCTTCCATTAGCAGTGAAGAAGATCTGATTGCAATTAATAAAAAGATCGTAAAACTGGGAGAAGATTTCCATAAGCCTGTGGTAGCAACCTGCGATGTGCATTTCTTAGATCCGGAGGATGAGATTTATCGCCGAATCATTATGGCAGGAAAAGGCTTTAAAGATGCAGATGATCAGGCACCTTTATATCTTCATACCACGGAAGAAATGTTAAAAGAATTTTCTTATTTAGGCAGTGACAAGGCGGAAGAAGTGGTCATCCGCAATCCAAACCGAATCGCAGATATGTGTGAGAAGATTGCTCCAGTGCGACCGGATAAATGTCCTCCGGTGATTGAAAATTCTGATCAGATGCTTCGTGACATTTGTTACAATAAGGCTCATAAAATGTATGGAGATGAGCTTCCAGGCATTGTTTATGAACGTTTGGAGCGAGAATTAAATTCCATTATCAGCAATGGTTATGCGGTTATGTACATTATCGCTCAGAAGCTGGTGTGGAAGTCTAATGAAGATGGATATCTGGTAGGTTCCCGTGGTTCTGTTGGAAGCTCCTTTGTAGCCACTATGTCCGGTGTTACAGAGGTAAATCCCCTTCATGCCCATTATCTTTGCAAATATTGTAAATACAGCGATTTTGACTCAGATATTGTCAAATCCTTTTCTGGTCGCAGCGGTTGCGATATGCCGGACAAAATCTGCCCGAAGTGTGGGAAACCATTATCCAAGGAAGGGTTTGATATTCCATTTGAAACTTTCCTTGGATTTAAAGGAAACAAAGAGCCGGATATTGACCTGAATTTCTCAGGAGAATACCAAAGTAAGGCTCATAAATATACAGAGGTTATTTTCGGAGAAGGACAGACCTATAAAGCAGGAACCATTGGTACGCTGGCTGCTAAAACTGCCTTTGGTTATGTAAAGAATTATTATGAAGAACGAGGCGTACATAAACGTAACTGTGAAATTGACCGAATTGTAGAAGGCTGTGTTGGAGTTCGTCGTACCACTGGACAGCATCCAGGAGGAATCGTAGTACTTCCGGTAGGGGAAGAAATCAGTACTTTTACTCCGATCCAGCACCCGGCAAATGATATGACGGTAGATATTACCACTACCCATTTTGATTATCATTCCATTGACCACAATCTGCTGAAACTGGATATTTTAGGACATGCTGACCCGACCATGATCCGTATGTTACAGGATTTAACGGGCGTAGATCCAACCCAGATTCCACTGGATGATAAGGCAGTTATGTCTTTATTCCAGAATACTTCTGCTCTTGGCATTACACCAGAAGATATCAGGGGATGCAAATTGGGAGCTTTAGGAATTCCAGAGTTTGGTACGGAATTTGCTATGGGCATGTTAAGGGATACTCAGCCACAAGAATTTTCAGATCTGATTCGAATTGCAGGACTTTCCCATGGTACCGACGTTTGGTTAGGAAATGCTCAGACTTTAATTGAAGAGAAAAAAGCCACCATTTCCACTGCCATCTGTACTCGAGATGATATTATGATCTATCTTATTGGTATGGGCATGGACAGTGAGGAATCTTTTACAATTATGGAATCTGTTCGAAAGGGAAAAGGCTTAAAACCAGAATGGGAACAGGATATGATAGACCACGGAGTACCGGATTGGTATATCTGGTCCTGCAAGAAAATTAAGTACATGTTCCCGAAAGCCCATGCGGCAGCCTACGTTATGATGGCGTGGCGAATTGCTTATTGTAAAGTATATTATCCACTGGCTTATTATGCAGCCTTTTTCTCCATTCGTGCGACAGGTTTCAGCTATGAACTTATGTGCCAGGGAAAAGAACGTCTGGAATCTTATATGAACGATTATGAAAAAAGAAAAGACACCTTATCCCAGAAGGAGCAGAGTACCTACGAAGATATGAAGATCGTGCAGGAAATGTATGCAAGAGGCTTTCAGTTTATTCCAATTGATATTTATAAAGCAAAACCACATCATTTCCAGATCATTGATGGAAAATTAATGGCTTCCTTTAACTCTATTGACGGTTTGGGAGATAATGCGGCAGTGGCCATTGCGGAAGCAGCAAAAGATGGACCATTCTTATCAAAGGATGATTTCCGCGATCGAACAAAGGTATCTAAGACGGTAGCTGACTTAATGGGAGATTTAGGACTTCTGGGAGATATTCCAGAATCCAACCAGTTATCTTTATTTGATTTTGGAGCGTAATTATGAAAATAACAATTTTATCCGTAGGGAAAATCAAAGAAAAATTTTATAGGGATGCTATTTCAGAGTTTGAGAAGCGCTTAAGCCGATATGCAA
>JBGVLD010000034.1:0-6381 GCA_045124075.1 Agathobacter sp. | reverse complement strand
TAGAAAGGAAATGAAAAATATGACTTTATACGATGAATTAGTTGCCAGAGGCTTAATTGCCCAGGTAACAGACGAAGAAGAAATCAAAGAATTGATCAACAATGGAAAGGCTGTATTTTACATTGGATTCGATCCTACTGCAGACAGCCTTCATGTAGGACATTTCATGGCTCTTTGCCTAATGAAACGTCTTCAAATGGCAGGAAACAAACCAATTGCTTTAATCGGCGGGGGAACTGCCATGATTGGAGATCCTTCTGGAAGGAGCGATATGCGTCAAATGATGACCACTGAGACCATCCAGCACAATGTTGATTGCTTTAAGAAACAGATGAGCCGTTTCATTGACTTTTCGGAAGACAAAGCAATGCTGGTCAATAATGCTGACTGGCTGTTAGATTTAAATTATGTAGATGTGCTTCGTGATATCGGACCACATTTCTCTGTAAACAGAATGCTTACTGCTGAATGTTACAAACAGCGTATGGAAAAGGGCTTAAGCTTCCTGGAATTCAACTACATGATCATGCAGAGCTTTGACTTTTACACCCTGTTCCAGAAATACGGCTGTAATATGCAGTTCGGTGGAGATGATCAGTGGAGCAACATGTTAGGTGGAACAGAGCTGATTCGCCGTAAACTGGGGAAAGATGCTTACGCTATGACCATTAACCTTCTGTTAAATTCCGAAGGAAAGAAAATGGGCAAGACTCAGTCCGGTGCTGTATGGCTGGATCCTAATAAGACTTCTCCATTTGAGTTCTTCCAGTACTGGAGAAACGTTGCAGACAGTGACGTATTAAAATGTATCCGTATGCTGACTTTCCTTCCATTGGAGGAGATTGAAGCAATGGACAGTTGGGAAGGTGCTCAATTGAACCAGGCAAAAGAGATTCTTGCTTTCGAACTTACCAAACTGGTTCATGGTGAGGAAGAAGCAACAAAGGCAAGAGAAGCTTCTCACGCCTTATTCTCCGGTGCAGGTTCTTTGGAAAATATGCCTACTGTGGAACTCTCTTCTGATGATTTTTCAGAAGGAGACCTGGATATTATGGCAGTTCTCGTAAAAGCGAACCTGGCTGATACCCGTTCCGATGCCCGTCGTGCCGTTCAGCAGGGCGGAGTTACCGTAGCAGGCGAGAAAGTTACTGACATCACCGCAAACTATAACGCAGATGCTTTTGCAGGAGAGGGGCTTATCGTAAAACGTGGCAAAAAGAAATTTGCAAAAGTGATTGTAAAATAAATTGTGCTTTATAGCGCAAAAAAGGCTTCGCCTCGCGAAGCCTTTTAAAAACCCCATATCTAATTTTACTTTTCTTTTGCCTTTGCTTTCTCTCCAAGAATTCTTGTGTTCTCGTCTACTCTCTTCTTTCCAAGTGGATATAAGAAATAAAGTACAACTGCCAGCAAAACATATCCGATGATTGGTACCAGACAGGTAATATTATAAATTCCATTCACAACATCTGTATCAAAGGCTGTTGCCTTTGAATATCCAATCAGTGATAATAAAAGACCAGAAATACCGGAAGAAGCTGCCTGACCTAATTTTCTGGCGAAGGAATATACTGCATAAATGGTTCCATCAGAGCGTTCTCCTGTCTGAACTTCCGTATCATCAATAACATCTGTAATCATTGCCCAGCAAATTAACTGGAAGATGGCAAGACCGATATAGGAAATTGCATAGATTACTACAAAAACCCATGCATTCTTTGTATGGAGAATTAATGCAATCACATAAATTGCTGCTCCAAAAATGGAAGCAATAATTGCCAACTCTTTACGTCCAAATTTCTGAGATAGTTTTACCGTAATGGATGCGCAGATCAAGGTAATAAGTACACCTACAAGACCTGCCGCAGACTGTGCTGCAGTATTTTTAAAATAGTTCGGGAATACATATCCCGTCATTGTAGAAGATGTCAGCTGTACTAACAACATACAAATGGAAGCCAATACAATACCGATTAAAGCTTTATTGTTTAGCAATCCTGTAACTAACTCTTTTAGATTGAACTTTTCTGTTTTCTGTTCCACTTTCACTCGCTCAGTCACCATTGTGTAACAAAGCATGTAGCAGACAACCGCTCCAATTGAACAAATTAACGCTGCAATAGTCATTGCGGAACCAGACATTACATCATTGCCGTCTGCATCTTTGTAATATACGACCAGTGGTAAAACTACACCAATTACAGTTCCTGCAAGAGTTGCTCCCATAGTTCTCCATGTAGAAAGAGAAGCTCTGTCCTTTGACTCACCAGATATTGCAGAAGCCATAGAACCGTAAGGAATGTTAATGCTCGTGTAGAATACACTTCCCCAAAGCAGATATGTGAAGAACATCCAGAAGATCTTAAATGCCATTGGCATATCCTGAAACCATGTTGCATACATCAAGAAAGACGCTACTGCAACCGGACCACACATACGGCGAAGCCACTGAATAAACTTACCCTTCTTGCCAGGTTTGCTTCGGTCAACAATCTGACCCATGGCAACATCTGTGAAAGCATCTAAAAATCGAGCGGCCATCATCATGGCACCAACAATTCCTACGTTTACCCCCATTACGTCGGAATAGAACTTCATGAGCATCATACTTGAAAGAATAAAGGTAAAGTCATTACCAAAATCTCCAAACATGTACCCAAATTTGTCTTTCATTCCGAAAGGTTTTACATTTTTCGCTTTATCCATATCCCTACCTCCTTATTCGTCACGATTCTAACATGAACTTTTTGAAACCCATGAGTATAATTTTTTGTATATATGGTAATATTTTTAGTTGTACTTGAATTTACCTAAAAATCATACGATAATATCTAAAAGATTTACTAATGGGGGGCGATAACTTGAAACATGAAACAGAACTAAAATTTGTGGAATCTCTACTGCAAAACTACCGTCTTCCGGTATACTATATCCAGGATCTCACAGCAGAGCCCAATCCTCTTCCTTCTTTTCTCCATCTTCGGAAATTGCTGGGAGCATCTTATAACTTCAAATTTGTTATAAATCTCCTAAAGAAACAATGTAAGCCAAATACCATATACCAGATTTGTGATAGCTTAAGGTGTAATTACATTTCTTTTATGTTGCCAGATGAAGTAGAAAGCTCCTCCACCTATGTCTTTATTGGTCCCTACAGCCCTGTTGCAATTTCTAAACAAGAAATTTATATGATTGCCAATGAACATAAGATACCACCTAATTTTATGCCCCAATTGGAGCAATTTTATGTAGATTTACCTCTTATTTCTTCAGAAAATAATCTTTTGAACATTGTTTTCACTTTAGGACAATTTATCTGGGGGAGTATGGACGCCTTTACTTATCAGAAAATTGAAGGCCATTTCGAACAATCCTCTGAACAACTGGAAGTACACTATGACCTTATTTCGCCGGAAGATTCCTTACTCAGCATGCAGCTGCTAGAGGAACGATATGATTTAGAGAGTCAATTAATTAAGACGGTGTCTCAAGGCCAAGTCCATAGGGCAGAAATAATTATGAATCAAATAAGCCAACGGCAGTTCGAAGTTCGAAATCCAAATTCTCTTCGCAATATGCAGAATTATCTTATTATTTTAAATACTTTACTGCGAACTGCTGCTTCCAAAGGTGCTGTTCATCCATTCCATATTGACAAAATTTCGTCCAAATTTGCTCGAAAGATTGAACAGGCTACTTCTGAAGAGGCCTGCACACATTTAATTAAAGAAATGATTCGAAAATACTGCCTTCTGGTTAAAAATCATTCCATGAAAGGGTACTCTCTTTTAGTACAAAAAGTTGTTACCCAGATTGATTATGACCTAACTGCGGATTTGGGATTAAAAGCCATATCCTCTTTACTTAACGTAAATTCCAGTTATTTATCCACTCTCTTTAAAAAGGAGACTGGAACTACTTTGACAGAATATGTGAACCGAAAACGAATTGAACATGCCCTTTTCCTATTAAATTCTACCAATATGCAAATTCAGGTCATTGCTCAGTATTGCGGAATTCCTGATGTGAATTACTTCACGAAAATCTTTAAAAAGATAATTGGTCAGACACCAAAAGATTACCGGGAGCAGATTTCAAATTTATAAAACCTACTTGATTGTTTTATGTTCGAAAAAAGCCCTGCTACACGAATTTTCGTTCGTGTAGCAGGGCTTCTATGTTACTATTCTGCAATCCCCTTCATTGCATTATTCAGTAACAACCGGGATCTGATTCAGCTGATCATTTAACTCTAACAATTGTTCCTTTGTCAAGCTCATACCCGTGAGACCTAACATATTGGTCATACGAAGTACTGTAAAGCTTCCCATCATCTGCATCATCCCTGACATCTGCTCTGGCTTTATATCAAACCCTTCCCCTTCTTTTTTGGTGGCAGCCATTTTCTTCATCATTTCATCAAAGAACTGCTGCCCTGCCGGAGCTTTCATGATATCGCCTAATTTAGAATTTAAGGAATGGTATCCCTCTACTTCTTTAATGTCGAACCAGTTCAGGACTGCTCCCTTCTCTGTTAAGCGATATGCATTGTTAAATTCCTCTACTTTGCGGATATGACTTTCATCTATATATTCACCTGCAATTGCAGTTAACGTAGATTCACCTTTGTTTGGAACCTGGAAGTAGAAGAAATGATCTTCTGCTTTCTGTTTTCCAAGGCTTTCTCCATTTACCAGTAACTCCACTTCTGGTAAGTTGGAGTATACAGTAACTTTTGTTACGTCCTCTACACGGTCTACATAGCGTTTTCCACAAATGTGTACAAATGGTTCATCAGATAACCATGCTTTGTACGCGTAGAAGGAATCTTTCTTATATTTTCTATCAAAGGTTACAAGACCTTTATGATTCTGTCCGTTTTCTCCACCTTCGTTACGAGCATCTGCACCAAAGTCAAACATATTCCATACATGAGTAGCCCAGATATATGGTCTGGTGTAAAGCTGTTTGATCAGTTCTTCATGATAATATGCCTGATATTCTTCTGTATAGTCACCCTGCTGAGGGTCTGATGTATGCCAGTTCAAAGCTTCACATCCATATTCACTCATACCTACTGGAATGTTCGGGAAGGTCTTATGAAAATTGTCAAACCATGGTCCATTCATAGAGGTATCTCCGCCATACCATCCAAAGTAATGGTTATGAGATACTACATCTGGAATCTGAATATATGGATCATGAATATCACACATGCTTACTACAGCAATAGTTGTTAATCTTGTCTTATCCATCTCATGACACAGATCATTTAAGATATTGTGGTTCTCTAATAAATCTGGATCAGACTGTCCTGACATGGTAATTTCATTGGATAATCCCCAAACTACGATACTTGGATGGTTGTAATTCTGTACGATAAGTTCTTTCATCTGGGAGATAGTGTTCTCACGTCCAGTTGGCATATGGCTGGAAATGTATGGAATCTCTGCCCAGATCACCAGTCCTCTTTCATCACACAGATCATAGAAATACTGGTCATGCTGATAATGTGCAAGACGGATGGTGGTTGCACCCATTTCGCAGATCAGATCCATGTCTTCTTCATGATGCTCTGGAAGAAGCTCATTACCGATTCCCCATCTATCCTGGTGACGGGATACACCACGGAGTGGATAGCTTTCTCCATTTAAGATGAAGCCTTTCTCTGGGTCAATCTCAAAAGTTCTGCATCCAAATCTGGTGCTTACATTATCAATTGCTTCTTCTCCTTCCATTAATACAGCTTCTAAGGTGTAAAGGTATGGATCTTTCTTTCCATGCCATAAATGTACTTCTGGAATAGATAATACTGCTTTGGTCTCTGCAACATCCTGAATCTTCTCAGCTATTACTTTACCTTCTTTATCCTTAATTGTGAAAGCAATTTTCTGTCCTGCTTTTGCATTGGTAAGGTATACTTCTGCCTCTACCTCTGCGTCAGCTCCTTTGATCTCAGGAGTAACCTTGATTCCAGGTCCTCCATAGTAATCCAGATCAAAATGAGAATCCTTCACTGCAATAATGTTCACATCTCGATATAATCCACCGTAGAATGTAAAATCAGCGTTCTGTGGATATACTCTGTCGTTTACCCCATTATCGACAGCGATCACAATTAAGTTCGTTACATCCAATGCTTCTGTAATGTTCACTCTCCAAGTAGAATATCCCCCATCATGAGAAGCCAGTTTCTTTCCGTTTACATATACGTCTGCGGAAGCGTTCGCTCCTTTGATCTCCAGATAATACTGTTCTGCATTTGGCAGATCAATTTTATTTATCTCTTTTGCATAGTAGCAGGTTCCGCGATAATAATCATTACCGCCATCCTGTCCATCAATTGCGTTCCAGGAATGTGGAAGTGTAACCCAGTACCAT
>JBGVLD010000033.1:0-12207 GCA_045124075.1 Agathobacter sp. | reverse complement strand
CTTGGTGTCTGGGGAGCGATTAACCTTATGGAAGGTTACGGTAATGATAACCCTGGTGCAAAATCTCAGGGTATCAAACAGTTAATGAGTGGTGGCGGTGTCATCCTCATCGGTACTCAGTTGATTCCACTTCTTAGTGGTTTGTTTTAGTAAGGAAGGAGAAGTAATCCATGTTTGATCAGATTTTTGACGCGATTGAAGTGTGGATGCGAGATCTTCTGACAGGGATGATTAATTCCAACCTGCAGGAAATGTTCACGGATGTTAATCAGAAAACGGGTGAAATTGCAGCGCAGGTTGGACAGACTCCCCAGGGGTGGAACGGTAGTATTTTTAGTATGATTCAAGGATTATCGAATTCAGTAATCCTTCCAATTGCAGGAATCATAATCACGTTTGTTCTTTGCTATGAGTTGATTAGTATGCTCACAGAGAAGAATAATATGCACGACATAGATACTTGGATGTTCTTCAAGTATTTTGTGAAAATGTGGGTTGCTGTATATCTGGTAAGTCACACATTTACGATAACAATGGCTGTTTTCGATGTGGGCCAGCATGTAGTAAGTGCTGCATCGGGACTCGTCACAGGAAGTACGGCCATAGATATTAGTTCAGTTTTAACGAATTTGGATACAACCTTAGAGGCGATGGAGATTGGACAATTAGTCGTGTTGGCGTTGGAAACCCTGATAGTCAGCTTCTGTATGAAGATTATGTCTGTAGTAATTACAGTAATCATGTATGGACGTATGATTGAGATTTATCTTTACACATCAGTCGCACCGATTCCATTTGCCACAATGAGCAACAGAGAATGGGGGCAGATTGGAACAAATTATTTCAGAGGACTCTTTGCACTGGCATTCCAGGCATTCTTGATGATGGTATGTGTTGCAATCTATGCAGTATTGGTGGCAGGTATCCAGTATTCAAGTAACTTGAGTTCTTCATTATTTGGCGTAATGGCTTATACAGTTGTTCTTTGTTTTAGTTTATTTAAGACAGGATCATTAAGTAAGTCGATTTTTAACGCACATTAGAAAAGGAGGTTTTGAGCAATGGCATATGTCAGTGTTCCAAAAGATTTAACGAAAGTAAAAAATAAAGTAGCATTCAATCTAACGAAACGTCAGCTCATTTGCATCGGCATTGGAGCTGCAGTTGGTATTCCATTCTTTTTTCTTACAAGAGATGTACTAGGAATGACGAATGCAATGACAATCATGGTGTTCTTGATGCTTCCGGCATTTATGTTTGCCATGTATGAAAAGGATGGGATGCATTTGGAGGATATTTTAATGCATGTATTAAACGTCAAGTTTTTCAGACCATCCGTTAGAACTTATGAAACAGAAAACTATTATGAAACCGACTTGGAAACATCTGAGTCAAAGAACGAGAAGGGAGGAAGTACGAGTGGCAAAAAGAAAAAATAAAGTGGATCGAAAAGCACAGAAAAAGAAAGAAGAGAAACGACTTTCGGTCCAGAAGACCATTCGATATAAGGAAATGGGGCGTGATGGTATCTGTAGAGTGCAGGGAAAGCAGTATTCAAAATGTATTCGCTTCTATGATATTAACTATCAGTTGGCTCAGAACGAGGATAAGAATGCAATCTTTGAGAATTGGTGTGATTTCCTAAATTATTTTGATAGCAGCATTCAGTTTCAGCTCAGCTTTATTAATCATAAGAGCAGTATGAAAGAGTTTGAAAAAGTAATCCGTATCAAACCACAGAATGATGCTTTTGATGATGTCCGTATGGAATATGCACAGATGCTGAAACAGCAGCTTGCGAAAGGAAATAATGGATTAGTGAAATCCAAATATATCACATTTACCATTGAAGCCGATAATATCAATCTGGCAAGACCGAAGTTAGAACGTATCGAGTCTGATATTTTAAATAACTTTAAGGTTCTTGGTGTTCCAGCATATCCGCTTACAGGAGAAGAACGTCTGCAGATTCTGTATGAAACATTTAATCCGGAAAATATGATGGATTTTAAGTTTGATTATAATTCTCTAGTGAAATCAGGACTTACTACAAAGGATTATGTAGCACCAACAAGTTTTGTTTTTAAGGATGGAAAAACATTCATGATGGGAAATACCATGGGTGCGGTTTCTTATCTGCAGATTTTAGCTCCAGAACTGACAGACAAAATGTTAGCTGAGTTCTTGGATATGGATAAGGATTTGATTGTAAATCTTCATGTACAATCTGTAGATCAGATGAAAGCAATCAAATTAGTAAAGAGTAAGGTTACAGATATTAACCGTATGAAAATTGAAGAGCAGAAAAAGGCGGTCCGTGCAGGGTATGATATGGATATCATTCCATCAGACCTTAACACCTATGGAGGGGAAGCGAAACGTCTTTTGGAAGATTTACAGTCACGAAATGAGCGTATGTTTTTAGTAACAGCGCTCTTTTTAAATACCGCAAAGACAAAACAGAGTTTGGAAAATGTTGTATTTCAGACTGCCGGTATTGCACAGAAATATAACTGTGTGCTGAGAAGATTAGATTATCAGCAGGAAGAAGGACTTATGAGTTGTGTACCTTTAGGGGTAAATCATGTTCCGATTAAAAGGGCACTTACCACAACGAGTACAGCAATCTTTGTTCCGTTCACAACACAGGAATTATTTATGCCAGGGGAATCACTTTATTATGGTTTGAATGCACTCAGCAATAACATGATTATGGTGGATAGAAAGAAACTTAAGAATCCGAATGGATTGATTCTTGGTACCCCAGGTTCCGGTAAATCATTTGCTGCAAAAAGGGAAATTACCAATGCCTTTTTCGTTACAGACGATGACATTATCATTGGAGATCCGGAGGGAGAATACTATCCACTAGTTCATGCTCTGGGTGGACAGGTTATCCACATTTCACCAACAAGTAAAGATTATATCAATCCAATGGATATCAATATGGACTATTCAGATGACGATAATCCGCTTGGCGTGAAATCAGATTTTATTTTATCTCTCTGTGAGTTAATCATGGGAAGTAGAGATGGAATTGAAGCAGAGGAAAAGTCAGTAATTGACCGATGTTTACCACTTGTTTATCAGAAGTATTTTTCTGATCCAAAACCAGAGAATATGCCGATTCTTGGGGATTTGTATAATTGTCTTCGAGAACAGAAGGAACCGCAGGCACAGAGAATCGCCACGGCACTTGAAATCTATGTAAATGGTTCTTTAAAGGTATTCAATCATCAGACAAATGTGGAGTTAAATAATCGTATTGTTTGTTTTGATATCAAAGAGCTTGGTAAGCAGCTTAAGAAGTTAGGGATGCTTATCGTTCAGGACCAGGTTTGGAACCGAGTAACTATTAACCGAAACGAGCATAAGTACACTAGATATTACATTGATGAATTTCATCTTCTTTTGAAGGAAGAACAAACTGCAGCGTATTCGGTAGAAATCTGGAAGCGATTTCGTAAATGGGGTGGTATCCCAACAGGTATCACTCAGAACATTAAAGACCTTCTTGCCAGTCGAGAGATTGAGAATATCTTTGAAAATAGTGATTTCATTTTGATGCTTAATCAGGCTGCAGGTGACAGACAGATCCTGGCGAAGCAGTTGAATATCTCACCATATCAGTTGTCTTATGTGACAAATTCCGGTGAAGGGGAGGGGCTTTTATTCTATGGAAATATTATTATCCCATTTAAGGATAAGTTCGATAAGAGTCTGAAACTCTATACTCTCATGAGTACAAAACCGCAGGATATCGAGGAACGAAAGAAGCTGGAGGCGATGCGATAATGAAACGATGGATATCAGGTGTCATCATCATTCTGTCGGTAATCCTGATATCTGTCAGTTTTTACTCGTTGATGGAAATCTATCAAGAGGATAAGGAAAGTGCAGAAGCGTTTGACAGTATCCGACAGATATATGAAGAAGCCGACAGCACCGAGGAAGAAGATGATTCACAAAATATTGTGGAAATTAATCCTGGACTATTAGCTCTTCATGAACAGAATTCGGATTGCATTGGATGGATAAAAATTGAAGGGACAGCGATTGACTATCCAGTGATGTATCATCCGGAAGAAGCAAATTACTATCTCCGAAGAAATTTTGAGAAAGAATATGATGTAAGTGGAACACCTTATCTGTCT
The DNA here is from genome assembly GCA_045124075.1 of Agathobacter sp. Lineage (GTDB taxonomy): Bacteria > Bacillota > Clostridia > Lachnospirales > Lachnospiraceae > Roseburia. The sequence goes on along the minus strand of JBGVLD010000033.1, from coordinate 8,053 downwards.
GAGATTTGTGATCCAGAAAAAAGTGACAATCTGATTATTTATGGTCATCACATGAATTCTGGAACAATGTTTGCTGATTTGGATAAGTATAAGTCAGAAAAGTATTATCAGCAGCATCCACTAATTACATTTAGTACTTTACATGGAGAGGAAGAATATCAGATTATATTTGCTTTTGCTACACCGGTTTATACGAAGAATGATTTTGAATTTTATAAGTTTGAAAAGGCAGATAATCCAATAGAATTCTACGGATTTGTCGATAAGTGTAGAGAAAAATCAATATACGACATCGGGGAATCTGTAGAGTATGAAGATAAGCTGATTACTCTTTGTACTTGTGAATATTCGCAGAAGAATGGAAGGATGGTTGTTATAGGAAAGAAAATTACAGAATAGAAAGAGGTGAAACTTTGGCAAAGAAATATGAAGGGACAGATAAGAAAGTCTCAAAGATGACCAGAGAAGGTCTTACAGAAGAAAATTTAAGAGATGGTTCTGTTTCTGATATTAGTTCTAAGAGCAGGGACAGACCGATTGTAAAGTCTTCTGAATTTGTTTTAGAAAGAGATAGGTCAAGAACAGAAAGTGTTGATGATACTAAAGCACATAAACAAAGACAGAAACGTATACAAAAGTATGAAGGGAAATTCAAAGAGCATGGAATGGCTCCAGAAGGTAATTTCATTAGTGAGCAGAAAGAAATAATTCACAGGAAAAAAGCAACAAAAAGATTGACTGATGAACAAGCGAAAACCGGAAAACTTACATTTGAGAATGCAGAAAGTCAAATGGTAAGAGGAGCCGGAATGGGAATTGGTCGTGCAGCTACCAGTGTTGTTGCAGGTACGACATCTGCATATGTACATGGGAAATTATATCAGGAATCAGAAGATAATGCTGCTGTTGAGGGTGCTCATACGGGTGAATTGTCGGCAGAGATTGCAACGAAGAGTCTAAGACAATCACAGATTCGAAATGCACGTGCAAAAGAAAAAGTAAGCCATAGCGGATATCAGCTAGATGATATGCCAGAAAACAAGCTCAAATTTGGAAATCCAGAAAGCCTGGATCCAAAAGAAACAGCTAAAAAGGCTAGCGCAAAAGAAGAACAAAGAAAACTTCGAAATCGATTTTGGCAGAAAAAGAAATATAAGGAAGCTTATCAAGCTGCTAAGGCAGGTAAAAAAGCTGGAACAGTTGGTGGTGCTCAAACAATTGCCGGTATTGATAACATGACAGTCAAAGCAAAGATTGCTGTGAAGCAATTATTTGCGAAAAACAGGCCTGTGTTTATTGGTATCGGTATTTTTATGCTCTTGTTTATGCTGATTGCAGCTTCTCTAAGCAGTTGTACAGCAGTTATTCAGGGTGGCATGTCTGCGGTTGGTGTTTCAACAACGTATGCAAGTGAGGATGAAGATATCTATGATGCAGAAAATGCATATTGCAATCTGGAAGAAGCATTGAACAGACAGATTAATAATATGGAATCTATACATCCAAGATACGACTCGTATGTGTACAACGTAAGTGAAATTGGTCATAACCCATATCATTTAATTTCGTTTTTGAATGCTAAATACGGAGGATTTAAATTTGAAGATGTGGAAGCAGAAATTCGTAACCTTTTTGAAGAGCAGTACAAATTAACTACAGAAGGAAAAACTGAAACTAGCACAGAGACTGATCCGGAGACTGGAGAAGAAATCACGGTTACAAAGAGAGTATTATATGTGACTTTGATTGCCAAAAGCTTTGATGTCGTTGCGAGAAACAATCTAACAGAAGATGAGTTGGTAATTTATGATACTTTGAATCTTACATTAGGAAATCGTGATTACTTGTGGGATATTCGAACAATTTCTAGTGCAGGAGGTATGAGTTATGATATACCACCGGAAGCACTGACAGACGCTAGATTTGCCCGAATGATTAGAGAAGCTGAGAAGTATCTGGGTTATCCATATGTATGGGGTGGTTCTTCGCCAAGTACAAGCTTTGACTGTTCTGGATTTGTGTCATGGGTTATCAATCACTGTGGTAATGGATGGAGCTATGGCCGACTAACAGCAGATGGACTTCGCGGTATCTGTACGTATGTATCGCCATCTCAGGCAAAACCTGGAGATTTGATTTTCTTCCAGGGAACTTACAATACTACGGGAGCAAGTCATGTTGGAATCTATGTCGGCGAGGGAATTATGATTCATTGCGGAGATCCAATCTCTTATGCCAATGTGAATTCATCCTACTGGCAGAGTCATTTTATGTGTTATGGACGATTACCATAAAGAAAAGGAAGGTGAAAATGTGAATCGAAAAATTAAAAAGTATCTGGATGAAATTGATAAAACAGAGAAAAAGATCGAGGAACTGCAGCAATACTTGAAAGGAGTACGTGCTGCACTCAAGGAAGAGGAAAACAGTGAGATGATTAAATGTATCCGTGGTATGAAACTGCAGGGAAAGGATCTTTTCAATTTACTCAATGGAATTCAGGATGGAACAATATCATTTGTAGCGAACGGGGAGTCAGAAGAAGAAACTGGCTCCTTTATTTATAACGAAGAACAGGAAGAAAGAGAGGAAGTAAATTATGGTGAAATGGAAGAGTATTAGTAAAAAGTTATTCATGATGATTTTGTCAGTGATGTTGGTTTTCAGTACACAGATTACAGCGTTTGCTTATACGGATACTTCAGCAGAAACTGCAGTATCTGAAGAAAAAGAAAGTGAAACCGAAGAAGTTCTTGAAGAAAATCACACAGATGACACATTTTCAGTAGCAGGAAACGGGGAAGTGTTAGATGACATTTCTGATGATTCTTCAAAAGAGTTTTTGACAATTACAACGAAGAATAACAATACATTCTACATTGTGATTGACCGAAGTTCGACTACAGATAACGTCTATATGTTATCTCAGATTGATGAAAACGATTTGAAAGAATTCGTTGATACAGAAGAGGAAGCTGATAACAGTGGTGCAACTGTGGTGTTAGATGAAACAAAAACTGAGGAGAATACTGCAGAAGTAGTAGTGGATGAAACAGAAGAAGAAAATTCTGTTACTTCTAATAAAGGTGGAATGCTTGCTATTCTCGCTGTTGCTGCAGTAGGTGTAGCTGGATATTACTATTTTAAATTCCGTAAGGACAATCAGGACGATGATGATACTCCAGATGAAGGAATGGAAGTTCCTGGAGCTGAGGAAGAAAAAACTGTAAATGAAGATGATGAAGCTGCACAGCAGGCAGAATCGCAGAAATAATATTGGAAACTTTGGGGAGCTGGGTTGTATAAGGCAATCGCAGCTCCCTTATAAGTGAAAGGAGTTGAAAGAAAAATGTATTTAGTAATTGCAGAAAAACCAAGTGTATCAAGATCCATCGCTGAGGTGATCGGAGCAACAAAAAAAGAAGAGGGATATTTGGAAGGAAACAATTGCATCGTAAGTTGGTGTCTTGGACATCTTGCAGAATATGAAGCACCAGACGCATATGATGCAAAGTACGAAAAATGGAATTATGAGGACCTGCCAATCATTCCAACAGAATGGAAACTTGCGATATCTAAGGATAAGCGAGACCAGTTCTATGTTTTAAAGAAGCTTTTAAATCGCCCAGATATCGAATATGTAGTCAATGCATGTGACGCTGGACGTGAGGGAGAGTTGATTTTCAAGAGAGTCTATGACCTTTCAGGAAGTGGAAAACCTGTGAAGCGATTATGGATAAGTTCCATGGAAGATTCAGCTATTATGAACGGTTTTCAGCAGATGAAAGATGGAAGTGAATATCAGAATCTTGCTGAAGCAGCTGTCTGCAGGGCACAGGCCGATTGGCTTGTAGGTATGAACGCGACCAGAGCTTACACGAGTAAATATTATAAGAAGCTGACGGTGGGACGTGTACAGACACCAACACTTGCACTGCTAGTAGAACGTAATGAAGCTATCACAAATTTCCAGAAAGAAAAGTATTTTAATGTGGAATTAGATTGTGACGGTTTGATGGTAGAAAAGCAGAAAATCTTTGATGAAAGAGAGGCTTCTTCGTTAGCTTCAGCCTGTTATGGAAGCAATGCTGTTGTTGATCAGGTGATTGCTATTGATAAAACAGTACGTCCACCAAAACTCTATGACCTTACGACTTTACAGAGAGAAGCAAACCGTCATTATGGTTTAACAGCTCAGCAGACACTTAATGCAGCACAGAACTTATATGAACAAAAGCTGATTACTTATCCAAGAACAGATAGTCAGTTTCTTACAGAAGATATGGAATCGACTGCAGGAGAAGTTATTCGTCAGATTCATGCAAAATACAATTTACTTGGTCCATTTGATGAACCAGGAAAACCAAATATTGCACTTGTCATGAATAACAAAAAGGTATCCGACCATCATGCAATTATTCCAACAGCAGAATTATTGGAATGCAACCTTGAAGCGTTGAAGGAGCATGAAAAGAAAATTCTGTTTTTAATTGCAGTTCATATGGTAGAAGCTACAGAGCAGAATCACATTTATACAGAAACAGAAGTAACTGTGAAATGTCAGAAAGAGTTGTTTAAAGCAAAGGGTAAAGTTGTAAAGCAGATTGGATGGAAGCTTTACGAGGAGTGTTTCAAGAATAAGGATGGTCTTGCTATGGAAAATCCAAATGATTTTGAAAAAGATCGAATGCCGGATGTTCAGCCAGAGCAGATATTTTATAACGTATCAGCTAAAAGAACGGAACATTTTACATCACCACCAAAACAGTACAGCGAAGATACACTTCTGTCAGCAATGGAAACTGCAGGAAATAAAGAATTTGATGAAGATACTGAGAAGAAAGGTTTAGGAACGCCAGCTACTAGAGCAGGGATTATTGAAAAGCTAGTTCATTCACAGTATGCAGTCAGAAAAGGAAAGCAGATTATTCCAACAGAGAACGGGAAAATACTGATTGAGATTCTTCCAGATTTCTTAAAATCAGCTAGCATGACCGCAGAATGGGAGAATCAGCTTCTTGAAATGGAACGTGGAAAGATTCAGTCAAACCAGTTTATGACCGGTATTAAGAATATGATCACCATGATGTTGAATGGTTGTGACGTTATTCCAGATGAAGAAACAAGAAGATTCCAGTCTCTTGAGAGTATTGGAACTTGTCCGGTGTGCGGAAGCCTTGTTTATGAAGGGAAGAAGAATTTTTACTGCAGTAATCGAGAATGTAATTTTGCACTTTGGAAAGAGAATCGTTATCTGGAAAAGATGCAGAAGAAAATCGATAAGAAAATGGCTGCAGAGCTTTTGAAAAATGGACGAGTTAGTGTGAAGGATCTGTATTCTGTGAAGAAAAATATGTATTTCGATGCAGACCTTTTGATAGACGCAAATGAAGAACGCGTGATTTTTTCTCTGGAGTTTCCAAAGAAAACAAGCCAGGGAAAAGGAAAAAACGATAGGAGGAAATAAATTATGAATTTTGAACAGTTTGTAGAAGATGTAAAGGCAGAGATTAAACATTATCTGCCAGACGAGTTTAAGGATGCCCAGATTGATATTTTACAGCACAATAAGTTGAATGAAAGCTATCTTGGGATGACGGTTAGAAAAGATGACCAGACGATTGCGCCAACCGTGAATTTGGAGCATTACTATGAAATGTTCCAGGCGTTTGATGAGAATTTGGACATTGTGATGCAGCAGGTAGCAGACCTTGTAACATTAAAGCCAATTCATCTTGATTTGAGTCTCTTTACCAATTATGAAGTGGCAAAAGAGCATTTGTTTATCCGTGTTTCAGATGCAGAAAGAAACGGTGAGCTTTTGACAGGATTACCACACAGACGTGTAGAGAATCTTGCAATTACTTATCATATCGTAGCAGAGATTGGAGAAGAAGGAATTGGTTCTACTCCGGTTACGAACCGTATGCTTAACGACTTTGGAATTACAGAAGAACAGCTTCATCAGGACGCTTTAGATAACAGCCCAAAGATTTTTCCAGCAAAAGTAGAGGCTATGAGTTCCATGATGGACAAAATGATGCGTGAAGATATGAGACGAGCTGGAATGACAGAGGAGGAAATTGATCTTTATTTTGAAAATATGGGATTAAATGATCCAAATCCATTAACTGTAGTGACGAATGAACATCAGACAAATGGTGCAGCGGTTCTCTTTTATCCAGGTCAGATGGAAAAATTGGGTGAAACTGTAAATGGTGATTTCTTCATTCTTCCATCATCTACGCATGAAGTTTTAATTTTACCTGATGATGGTGGAATGACTTATCAGGAATTAAAGGCAATGGTAATGGAAATTAACAGTACACAGGTATCACCAGAAGATCGTCTTGCGGACGAAGTATATCATTATGATGCAAAGGACAGAGTTTTTGAAAAGGCAGAATCTTTTGAAGACCGTCAGAAGCATAAAGAAATGGATACTAAGAAAGATGTAAATCTTGATAAGCCAGATGTGAAACCAAAACGTAAGAGTCACGATATGTCACTGTAAGTTTTAGAGCAGAGCCCTGCCGGTACTTAGTACTGGTGGGGCTTTTTTGAAAGGAGAAATCAAAATGAATATAGAAACAAGCAAAAGATTAAAGAGATATTTTCAAATGTGCAGTAAGCAGATGGGAGTCACTTTTGAAAAGTTAAAGGAAGAAATTCAAAAATATGAGAATGAAGAATTTATTATGACAATATCGTTTGGAGGTGGAAGTAATGGCAGATAAGTTAAATCAAGTTGCTATTCGAATGGTAAAGCAGCCACCTTTATATAGCGATGTTCCCATGTTGAATCCAGAAGCAGCTATTCAAGTAATGAGTGATTTCCTGTCACAGATGGACCGAGAACTGTTTTGTATTGTGAATTTGCAGGCAGATTTGAAGCCGATCAATATGAATATTATATCTGCTGGATGCTTGAATGAAGCGATAGCACATCCAAGAGAAATCATGAAAACAGCAATCTTAAGTAATGCCCATTCTATGATGCTTTTTCATAACCATCCATCTGGAACAGTTACACCATCTGAAATAGATATTCGTTCAACAGCTCGCTTACAAGAGGTTGGAACGCTTATGGGAATTCCATTGACGGATCATATAATCGTGGGTAAAGGGCAGGAATACTATTCATTTAAGGAGAAGGATGTTCTTCCTGTTCCAAGATTGGCTTTTTCCGATGATTTAGATTCTATTCAGTTAAGGAAAGTTGCAGATGCAGAAAATGTATATGAAACAGTTCTTTCGAAAACTACACCGTTACCAATACAAGGGAAGGATATGGACAGCATTATGAAATCTTTGGAAATTGGTGTGGAAGATTTTTTTACCAGTGAAAAATATGGAGAGTATCTGAAAACTATGACTAAATTTCATAGATATTCTTTTAATAATACCTTACTAATTGCCATGCAAAGACCAGAAGCAACTTTGGTGACAGGATATCGTAATTGGCAGTCGATGGGAAGACAGGTGAAGAAGGGTGAAAAGGGAATTACTATTTTAGCTCCCGCTCCGAAGAAGCAGAAAAAAGCACAGGCTTTATATGATCAAAATCAGATGCCGGTATTAGATGAACATGGTAATCAGAAATATGAAGAAGTGGAAGTTGTCATTCCTCGATTCAAGGCGACCACGGTCTTTGACATTGATCAGACGGAAGGAGATCCAATTCAAACAATTGCACCGGAAGAATTGACTGCAGCTGTAGAAGATTTTGATTTGTTTATGGAAGCAATCACTGCAATTTCACCTGTACCGATACGATTCGATGAGATTGAGGGAAGTGCTAAAGGTTATTATGACAATGCAATCAAAGAAATTGTTATCCAGATAGGGATGAGTGATAGCCAAACCATCAAAACGGCAATCCATGAATGTGGCCATGCAAAGCTTCATGATAGAGATTTAATGAAAGCTGCAGGTGTGCAAAAAGATAGAGAAACTAAAGAGGTGGAAGCTGAGTCTGTGGCATATAGTGTGTGTTCTGCATTCCAGATTGAGACTTCGGATTACAGTTTTCCATATATTGCTGGTTGGAGCA
>JBGVLD010000032.1:0-25756 GCA_045124075.1 Agathobacter sp. | reverse complement strand
TAATGCTGCTCTGGCTTCTGCGCCATATTTAATTTCCTTTGCCATGTTTGTTATCTCCTTTACCTAATTAGTTAATTAGTCTTCTACTACTGCTACAATATCGTTCTGCTTTACTACAATGTATTCTTCTTTGCCAAGCTTCACTTCCTGGCCGGAATACTTAGAGAAAATTACCTTATCTCCTTCTTTTACCAACATGGTAACTTCTTTGCCGTCTACCACTCCGCCTGGTCCTACAGCGATAACCTCTGCCTGCTGTGGCTTCTCCTGTGACTGGCCTGGCAATACGATTCCAGACTTTGTTACCTCTTCAGCTTCCAACTGCTTTAAAACTACCTTGTCTCCTAATGGTCTTAACTTCATTTCTATTTCCTCCTTTTTCCTATTTGCCTGTGTTATTAGCACTCATTTGATTCGAGTGCTAATCGATAGTGATATATTAACACTTTATGATAATTGTGCAATTCAGTTTATATGGATTTATCTTTATTTATTCCTATTTATCTTCGTTTATTCCTGTTTATCTCATTTTTTCTTATATTCCACATTTTAAAGGAATTTAATTTTATTTTCTCTCTATTTTCTTTTTACTTTTCTGTTTCCATAGCGGAGGCTAACAACTGATAAATCTCCGGTTTTTCCTTCTTCATATTCAATGGTTCTAAGGCCTTGGTAACCATCCCATGAACCGTACTTCCGGTATTTAATAATTCTCCATCACTTTCCCGGAATACTTTGTAAGAAAACTCTACCTTTACCATATTTAATTTTGTCACGGATGTTTCCACAATCACAGTATCATTATATTTTGCGGCTTTGATGTATTTACAATTTAAGCTAAGCAGCGGAAACATCACCCCATTGGCCTCAATTTCGTCGTAGGGCATTCCCATTTCCCTGGTAAAATCTGTTCTACCTGCCTCATACCAGATAGGGTAATTGGAGTGGTGTACAATTCCCATCTGGTCTGTCTCTGCGTATCTGACTACTAATTTTGTTCTACTTGTCATTTTTTTCTCCTTTTCTATTCCATGGACTCTTGAAATTTCAAACATAACATGATAATATCTAAGTAAACAGAAAGCACCCACTCCAAAGGTGGATGCTCCGAGTTTAGGTCAGATAATGTCCTTACGGACACTGCCTATCCTGTTGGCAGACAGGATAGGCATTTTTATTTTCGCTTGTTTCTCTTATCGAGAAAGGCAAGCAACGCCACAATCAAGCTACCAAAGGACATCAGCAAAGCTAATATCCCAATAAAAATCGAAATAATTTCATAAGCTGTCATCGGCGCCACCTCCCTTCCTATGTATTCCGGCGAACCGGTATCATAAACTCGGGAGGCTACCACCCTGTCATGGGTACTTTCCGTATATACATTTTACCAAACACAAGATGTGATAGAAAGGACACCCACAAAAACTTTAGTGTTTTCAATGGTTTACCAAAATTTTATAACAATATATAACAGTTATTAAATCCCTTAAAATACCTCAAGTGAGAATTCAAATAATCGTGTGCTTTCAAATTTACCAAAAGCCTAAAATAGAGAACATATAAACTCCACCCACTGCTAGATAGATGCGGGGCTTTTATGATAGCATTACGGGAATTTCCGAATCAAAGACTATTCCGGCTTCCGGATTCCTTTGGTATTCTTCTCCACCAGCTTTCTTGCCATCATGACCTGATGTCCACAGCCCAAGCATTTCAGGCGGAAATCTGCTCCCACGCGAAGAACTTCCCACTCATTGCTGCCACAAGGATGCTGTTTTTTTAATTTTATAATGTCACCAATTTCATATACCGTCACAGATTCTCTCCTTTCCGTATACAATTCCAGCAGACAACTGCGGAATTCTTAATATTATTTTATCTGATAGTTAAATCTCAATCTTTGAAAATACGGTTCCCAGCCCCTCCTGTATTAGCAGGTCTGCTTTTTTATCCATTGGGGTAGCACTCTTATTGATAAGAACCAGCTTATTTCCCCGGTAGTAATCAATTAAACCAGCTGCCGGATACACGGACAGAGAGGTTCCCCCTACAATCAACATGTCCGCATGACTTATGTAATAAATTGAGTCCTGCAGGGTTTTGCTGTTCAGGCCTTCCTCGTAAAGTACCACATCCGGTTTGATTCCACCGCCACATTTGGAACACTTTGGGACTTCTTCTCCAATTAAAATGTCCTCAGCCGTATAGAATTCCCCACAATTCTCACAGTAGTTGCGCAATGTACTTCCATGCAGTTCCAGCACATTCTTACTACCTGCCTTCTGGTGAAGCCCATCTATGTTCTGAGTCACGACTGCTTTACATTTTCCGGCAGCTTCCAACTGAGCAAGCTTAATGTGAGTAATATTTGGCTCCACATCCAGACAAATCATCTTGTTCCGATAGAACCGGTAGAATTCTTTTGTGTTCTTTCTATAAAAAGTATGACTTAAAATGGTCTCCGGTGGATAATCATATTGCTGATTATACAGTCCGTCTACGCTACGGAAATCCGGGATTCCGCTTTCTGTAGATACACCAGCTCCTCCGAAAAATACGATATTATTTGAATTTTTTACCATTTTCAAAAATTGTTCGATTGCGGTCATAGGTAGCCTCCTTTTCCTGTGCTTCACTTCGCCACGCTTCTTTCAAGCTTCAACTGTTCATTTCATGATTCCAGTTAGATCTTGCTTAGGATTTTCTCTACATCCTCATTTTTTCCAAGGACCATCAAGTGTTCATCTTTGCAAAATACATAATCTGGATCAGGAAGAATGTTGCTCCTGTCTCCCTGCTTGGTTCCAATAATGTTAATTTTGTACTTTGCACGAAGATTCAATTCCTTCATGCTGTGACCAATCCACTCCTTTAATACTGGTATTTCGTAAATGGAATGATCCTCATCCAGCTCCATATAGTCAAAAACATGATCAGCACTGCATCTTTTCGCCAGATTTTCTGCTATGTCCCGATCTGGATAGATAACTTCATCTGCTCCATTTTTTAGAAGGAATTTTGCATGTACATCCCTGTTTGCCTTGCTGATTACGTATTTTGCTCCCATTTCTTTCACCAGACTGGTAACTTCCAGACTGCTCTGGAAATTTGTTCCGATACAGACAAATACAATATCAAAGTTCCCTACTCCAAGGCTTTTGATGACCTGAGGGTTGGTACAGTCGCCAATCTGTACATTAGTTACTTTATAAATCAAGTCTGTAACATTTTCTTCTTGGTTATCCACTACCATAACATCATTTCCCAAGGCAACCAGATCGTTGCAGAGATGATGTCCAAATTTTCCCATTCCAATAATTAATACTGATTTCATGTTCTTCTCCTTAACCAATGTTTATTTTCTCTTCCGGTAATTTCAACAACTGCCCATTTTCTTTTTTCAAAAGCGAAAGAGCAAAAGTCATACTGCCAATTCTTCCACAATACATGAGCAAAATAATAATAATTCTACCTACGGTATTCAAATCTCTGGTAATTCCTGTAGTCATACCCACTGTACTAATTGCCGAAACTACTTCAAACAGCACATCCTCCATGGGAAGATCGCTGGTTGCCAAAATTACAACTGCACTTCCCAGGGCAAGAGTCAGATTCAGCCCAATGACCATGGCCGCTTTTTTGATAATCTCACTGCTGATTCTTCTATGAAAAACGTTGCTTCCAGACTCATTTCGCAAACTGGAAATAATATATATGAACATTACCATTACTGTTGTAGTCTTTGCTCCACCTGCAGTGGATCCTGGGCTTCCGCCAACGAACATTAAAATAATAGTCAAAAGTTTGCTAGAAGAATCCAGTTCCGCTATATCCACCGTATTAAATCCTGCTGTTCTCGCTGTTGCAGAGCCAAAAAAGGATGCTAAAATCTTTTCCCCAAGGTTCATCCCCTCTAAAGTGTTATGATATTCAAATAAAAGCAGAAGTATGCTTCCTGCCACTAAAAGAAAAACTGTACAGGAAAGAACCATTTTTGTATGAAGTGTATACTGTTTCCAGTGGAATTTTTTGATGGTCAACTCATCCCAGACCACAAACCCAAGACCACCCAATATGATCAAAGCTGCTATGGTCAGATTAATGACCGGATCTGCGGTATATTGGGAAAGAGAATTATAAGGAGTCTGATAGCCCATTAAATCAAATCCCGCATTGCAAAATCCGGATATGGAATGGAACACTCCATAATAAATACCCTCCATCAATCCATGTTCAGGCACAAATCGAATTGTCAGAATAACAGCTCCAATTCCTTCTATTATAATTGTTCCTGTAATGATTTTCTTTGTTAACTTAACAATGCCTCCAATTCCCATGGCATTTACACTTTCTTTCAGAAGATCTCTCTCCCTAAGACCAATTCGCCTACGAAACAGCATGGCAAATCCCACAGCGATAGTCAGAAAGCCCAGTCCACCAATCTGTATCAGGCTTATGATTACCAACTGTCCGAACATACTCCAGTGGGTAAAGGTATCTACTACAACAAGCCCAGTCACACAGGTGGTACTGGTGGCAGTAAACAGTGCATCAAAAAAACTTGTCCATTCTCCGCTTTTTGAAGAGATGGGAAGCATCAGCATAAATGTTCCCAACATTATAATAAGAAAAAATCCCAGTGCAATGAACTGCACCTGGTTTAACCTTTGGTTTGGATGTCTTTCGATTAATCCATTCATTTTCTATTCCTTCTGTTTCTTGTATTTCTTTTCTATTATATACAAACTAAGAATTTTTCACAATAAAAAAGGTGGCATCTTCAGCCACCTTAAGTTGCGGGAACAGGATTTGAACCTGTGACCTCCGGGTTATGAGCCCGGCGAGCTTCCAGACTGCTCCATCCCGCGTTGTATTTTTTTACATTATAGTTGCCGTACTTCTAAAAGTCAACCCCTCCAAACTAAAGATTCTTCCCTATATCATTAGCCTTGCCAAAAAAACACTGGTAATGATTCCAACTATGGTGGAAAAAAGAGCCCCTGCCAGCGTATACCTGGTCTTAGTCACTTTTGCGGCCATAAAATAAACAGACAAAGTATAAAAAATGGTCTCCGTACAGCTTAACATGATAGAAGCTGCTAACCCCAAAAAGGAATCTGTTCCGAACTGTTTATACAGATCCAGCAGTAATCCTGTTGCTGCTGAGGAGGATACCATTTTTACAAGGGCAATAGGCAGCAGTTCTGTGGAAATTCCCAGTCCTCCCAATAGTTTTCCTAAGAGCTCTGACAAAAAGTCCAGAAAGCCGGAAGCCCGAAGGACTCCGACTGCCACCATAAGCCCGATCAATGTGGGCATTAATTTTACTGCAGTCCCGATTCCAGTCTTTGCTCCTGTCAAAAAATCCTCATATACATTCTGTTTTTTTATGAGTCCTGTTCCTACTATATAAAGAAGTAGCAGGGGAATGATGGCTTCAGAGAGATATAAAAGCACCTTCATTATAATATATTCCTTTTTCCAAAAATTATTCGTCTTACTTTAATAAATAGTACTGCTGCCACCGTGGAAATCAATGTCGCGGCTATGGCGGGCCCTACAATAGCTGACGGATTTGCCGAACCATACTGGGTTCGGTAAGCAATTATATTTACCGGAATCAGCTGCAGAGAAGAAATATTAATAATGAGAAAATCACACATGGCATCCGATGCTCTTACAGACTGATCTTCATTTTGGGAGAGATTTCTTAGTTCTTCCATAGCACTTAACCCTGCAGGTGTAGCTGCTGCTCCTAATCCAAAGATATTAGCTATCATATTGGTTGCAATATGACCTCTGGCAGGATGATTTTTAGGAACCTGTGGAAATAGAAAAGAAAGAATTGGCGCCATCATTTTTTCCATCTTTTTTAATAGGCCAATTTTCTGGACAATTTCCATAATTCCAGACCAAAATGCCAGCACGGCCATCATGGTAATACAGAGAGATACCCCTTCCTGAGCGGACGAAATGGCAGTTTCTGTTACTTCCTGAAAGTTACCGGATATGGCTCCATAGATGACTCCTATAAGGATCATGCCACCCCATAAATAATTCATGAACGCCTCTCTCAAGCGCTTTTTACTATTGTATGTTCCTGACCACCATTCCGTGACTCTTAAATTTTTAACATTTTCCTGTGTATATTTTCAGTTCTTATATGCACGATTTCCACATAAGATGATTAATAATTTCTTTCCAGGTAGATGCCATGAAACCTTCCCATATTACAAAGGGATTTCTTCATTTGCCCTTAACAATTAAATGCTGTATTCTGGTAGTTTTTCTGTTTCTTAGCTCTTTTCTTTACCAGAAACAGTGGGATTACGGTTTGTATTTTATTCCCTCCTTATCCGATGGAACCAAACAGTTTTCCAGCTTTACAACAGAATTTTTCCAGAAGGAGCTTTCCCTTAACACCTTAAATCTCCACTATACCCTGAAAGATCCTGCCTCCTATGGAATTACATCCTATGAAATCTCTCTTGGGGGATTCTATACTGAATCGGAAGATTCCGATGAAAAAGCATTGGATAAGACCTTATTCCAGCTTCACCTACTGGGGCAGAATTCCCTAACCACTTCTCAGCAGTTGACCTTAGATACTTTGACTGGATGCCTGGAAGAACAAAAGATGTTAAATGAGTTTCCCTACTACCCCGAGTACATAAGCCCCTCCGGCGGCACATTGTTCCAGCTTCCGGTACTTTTTGCAGAATATGAGCTGAATTCTGCCGCTGATATAGAGGAATACCTTGTACTTTTATCTCAGACCAGCTCTTATTTTGAGCAGCTTATGGAATATGAGAGAAAAAAATCGGAGGCAGGTCTTTTCATGTCTGAGGATATCTGTCTTTCCGTTATTGAAGAATGTGAACATTTCCTGGAAAATAAAGATGAGCACTATCTTGTCACTACTTTTGAGAACAGAATCACAGAAATTGACTCCCTTCCAAAGGAACTGAAGAACTATTATTGTTCACAAAATAAGTCTGTTCTGGAAGAATCTGTTTATCCAGCTTATGAAAAAGTAGTTACCGTTCTTTCTAACCTCTGTAAAACAGGCACAAACAACTGGGGACTTTGCTTTTTTCCAGAAGGAAGAGAATACTATGCCAAATTGATTCAGGATTGCACTGGTTGTAATGATACTCCTGAAGAACTTTTCTCCCGAATTGAAAATGAAAGACTTGAGGATCTTTTTGAATGCAGTCTTCTTCTGACGGAATCTCCAACTCTTGCTCAGACCTGCAGTAATCTGACATTATCTTTTAAAAATGAAAATGAAATGCTTTCTATTTTACAGTATGCCATGCAAGATGACTTTCCGGTTCCTGCCTACTCAACCTGCAGAGTTCAGTATGTTGACCCTTCTATGGAAGAAGTACTTGCCCCTGCCTTTTATATTACTGCCCAACTGGATTCCTATCAGGAAAGCTGTATCTATATCAACACTGCTGCCTCTTATCCAGATATTGAATATTTTACTACAATCGCTCATGAGGGGTATCCAGGGCATTTGTATCAGACTATGATGACGTATGACTATGGAATTGATCCTGTACGCTGTCTTTTAGATTTTCCTGGCTTTGTGGAAGGATGGGCGACTTATGTAGAAATGTTGTCCTACTACTATGCAGGCCTTTCAGAAGAACAGGCTAGTCTTTTACAACATAATCAGGCAGCCACCCTAAGTCTTTACGCTTCTTCGGATATCGGGATTCATTTTTTTGGATGGGATATGAATGATATGGTAGAATTCTGGTCGTCTTATGGAATTACAGATACTGATGCCATTAATGAAATTACCGAGATTATCATTAGTAATCCCGGTAATTATCTAAGCTATTATGTTGGCTATTTGAATTTTATGGCGCTTCGTGAGAAATTTATGGACGAATACGATGAGGAATTTTCTTTAAAAGAATTCCACGAAGCAATTCTTCGAATTGGACCTACTTCTTTTGAACTACTGGAAAAATATATTCCATTGTATTATTCTCCCCAAACTTGATCTACTACTTTGCTACATTCCTCTAAGGAAAAGTCAGAGTCCTGCAGGTTAATCAGATTATCTTCCGCCATTTGGCTGGTATAATCAGATAAATAGTATACAGTATATTGGTGGCCTTCTGCCATATGACTGACTATAGGAATTGCATCATATTCTGCAATCTCTACTTCTCCAGCCTCATTTTGCTTCAAAGTGACATCTGCAATTCCGCCTACCATCCGGTGTGCCAGATTTCCTTTGGTGCTGGAAGTTCCATTCACAAAGTTTCCAATGGAATAATACACTAACATCCGATTTCCTTCTTCATCGCTAACCCACTCTATTGGCTCAATTACATGAGGGTGGGTACCGATGACCAGATCTACTCCGCATTCTAGAAAAAGCTGTGCCCATTTTTCCTGTTTTGCATCCTGCTCCAGCTTATATTCCGTTCCCCAATGAGGACACACAATAGTAAAATCTGCTATGTTTTCTGCTTTTTTCACATCTTCCCGAATTTTATCCTCATCCAGATAATTTACAAGAAATGGCATATTAGATGGTGTTTTTATTCCATTTGTTCCATAAGTATAGTTTAAAATTGCTACTTTAATTCCATTTTGTTCATATACGTAAATGTCTTCATCCTGTTCCTGCTGGGTCTTATTAATTCCCAGATATGTAATATCTGGATAATTCGTATCCCAAAATTCCATGCAATTTTCCACGCCTGCTTTTTTCTTATCCAAAGTGTGATTCGTTGCATGTAAAATCACATCAAATCCTGCTTTTACCTCTGCATCTCCCAGCTCTGTTGGGGTGTTGAAACATGGATAACCACTATATCCCAGTTCTGCACCTCCTAAAATAGTCTCTTGATTTACAAGAGCAAGATCTGCTTCTTCTATGGTATCTTTTACATTCTCAAATAAGTGGTCAAAGTTATAGGTTCCATCTTCCGTTTTTCCGGATTCCACCACTTTCGTATGCATGAGCATGTCACCTACCATTACAATTCGAAGAGAATCCTCCTTCTGTTGCTCTGTTCCCTTAATTTTTGACTCTTCTCCTGAGTCAATTTCCTGGCTTTCTATTCCTTCGCCTTCAATTCCCACACTTTGTGCTCCGATATTGCTATTTCCCTCTCCTGATTTCTGAGTAGTTTCCACCTGTCTCCAGGTTTCTTCCTTCTCTTCACGATATAATTTTAAAACAGGAACAAGTAAGATTACCACCATAATAACAATAATTACTCCTGCAAAGACTGCGATTAACCCGTTCCTTGTTCTTTTCTCCATTTGTATCCCCCCTATTGAAATCTCTTCATCTGTTAATACATTGACTCCTGTTTTTTCTACAATAACTGCTGATAAATATCCCTCTTGCTGACGCCTCTATCTTTCGCCACTTGTTTCATGGCCTCTTTGCGATCTATGCCCTGAGATTCATAATATTCCATATGCTCCTCAATAGTCATGCGCTCCCAACTCGCCTGTTTTTCCTTCTCAATTTCTTTCTGGTCTTTTCCTTCCAGAACTAATACATATTCTCCTCTTGGATCAGTTTCCTTATAATAAGTAAGAATATCTTCCAGTGTGCTCTGGATTTTTTCTTCATGTTTCTTTGTAAGCTCTCTGCATATCGTAATTCTGCGATTTCCCAAGGTCTTTAACAATTCCTCTAAGGTCTTCACCAAATGGTGCGGAGCTTCATACAAAATAATGGTACGAGTTTCCTGCTTCAACTCTTCTAGAATTACTGCCCGTTCTTTTTTCTCTCTTGGTAAAAATGCTTCAAAAGAAAATCGTCTGGTAGGAAGCCCAGACATTGTAAGAGCAGTGATACATGCTGCTGCTCCTGGAAGAGAGGTCACTGGTACACCTTCTTCATAACAAATTCTTACCAGATCTTCTCCCGGATCAGAGATTCCTGGAGTTCCTGCATCTGTGATCAAGGCAACATTTTTTCCTTCTTTTATCTTGTCTACCAACTGATAAGCCTTTTCTATCTTGTTGTACTCATGATAACTGGTCATAGGAGTTTTTATTTCAAAATGATTCAATAGCTTAATAGAATTCCGGGTATCCTCCGCAGCAATCAAGTCTACTTCTTTTAAAATACGAAGTACACGGTACGTAATATCTTCCAGATTACCGATAGGTGTAGCGCACAAGTACAATGTACCACATGAAGCAGATTTTTTATTTTCTTCCATCACGAATTTCCTCCTAAAATAGATTCTCTTTCTTGGAAACAGAAAACTGCACGACGCCAAGCTCTATTTACAGGTCGTGCAGTTCTAATAACCATATATATCATATATTTCTCTGGTATATACTCCTGGTTTCTCATATACAATTAAAGGTTTCTCCACAGTAAGACGACTTTTTCCTCCTCGAAGACCTTCAATTAACACCATGTTTGGTTCCTTATCCACATAAGGATAGACTAACTGCATACGTTTTGGCTCAATATGATATTCCACCATCTTGCTAAAGATCTCTGCCAGCCGAAAAGGCCGATGCACCATGTAAAACCGCCCCTGAGGACGGAGAATCCTGGCGCTTTCCCGGAGAATATCCTCTAAATCACAAAGGATCTCATGGCGGGCAATTGCCTTGGCATCCCCTGGATTAGTCAGGCCATGCTGCCCTATCATATATGGCGGATTTGTGGTGATTACATCAAAACTGGAAGCTCCAAAGATAGAGGAAGCTTCTTTTATATCTCCTGCTACAATAGAAACTTTCTCTTCCAGTCCATTATATGCCACGCTGCGGGCTGCCATATCTGCACTGTCTGGCTGGATTTCCAGACCAAAGAAAGATTCCCCTTCTGTCTTTGCTTCCAGAAGAATAGGAATAATTCCTGTCCCAGTGCCCAAATCCAGTGCTTTTTCACCCTTCTTTACTTTGGCGAACCCAGAAAGCAATACAGCATCCATACCAAAACAGAACCTTCCTGGATCCTGTATAATACAATATCCATTCCGGTGCAGTTCGTCCAAACGCTCTGTTTCCTTTACCAGACTAGACTTCTTCATCATAGTCTGCTCTGTCTCTGCGGTAGCCTTTTTTGTCAAAATTCCGTTTTCCTTTTCCATCATGTTTGTATTTTGAATGGTGGCTGTTCTTATCGTAGGAAGAATTTTCTCCACGGTTGTGACGCTGATATCTGTCTTTTTTGTCGTATCGATTGTTCTTATCATAATGATCAGACTTTTCTGTGCGTTCATTTCTGTCGTTCTTGTCGTATTTATCTGTTCGTTCGGAACGATTTCCTCTCTCATAACGATCAGACTTATTATAACGTTCGAACTTGTCTTCCCGGTTATTTTTGTTTCCTTGATCCTGCTTGTCTGGACGATTCTGTCCATCGTTTCTCTCAGGTTTCTGGGATTTTCCCTCTGCAACACCCGGATCTTCCAAGCCCTCTAATTCCTTTAACTCTTCTTCCGTCAACTTCACATCTTTTCGGCGAGCCCGGAATGTTAATTTATCCACTGGGTAATCTCGTAATTCCTTCTCTTCCCCATTATCGATAATTACTTTTACGTTTTGCCGGAGAACGCTGACAGAGGAAACTTCACCTTTCCAGCCTTCTGGTGTAGTGACTGTATCTCCTACAGAAGGAAGACGACTATTAAGATATTCATAAGTCTCCTGTTCATTTTTTAAACAGCACATCAATCTTCCGCATACACCTGAAATCTTAGTTGGATTCAGAGAAAGGTTCTGCTCCTTTGCCATTTTAATAGAAACAGGAACAAAATCTGACAAATATGCTCTACAGCATAACTCTCTGCCGCAGATCCCTACTCCGCCCATCATTTTAGTCTCATCTCTGACACCAATCTGGCGAAGTTCGATTCTTGTTCGGAAAACTGCTGCCAGATCTTTTACCAGATCACGGAAATCAATTCTTCCATCCGCTGTAAAATAGAAAAGCAGCTTGTTATTATCAAAGGTATACTCTGCACTTACCAGTTTCATTTCTAGTTCATGTTTCAGTATCTTTTCTTTACAAATAGCAAAAGCTTCTTTTGCCCGTTCTTTATTTCGTTCCATGGTCTTCTCATCTTCATCCGTTGCTACACGAATGACAGGTTTTAAAGGCTGGATTACCTGATCATCTTCAACATCCTTAGGTGGAATCAGTACGGTACCCATTTCCACCCCTCGGGCAGTTTCCACGATTACATGCATTGCCATTTCCAATTCATAATCGGAAGGGTCAAAATAATAAATCTTACCCGCCTGTTGAAAACGAACTCCTACAATTCTTGTCATTTCTTAATTCTCCTTTATGGTCAGCAGCAGTAACTCGATTACCAACTCAAAATTCACATTCGCATTAAGACGTACTTTGGCTTTTTCCAAAGCCTCAATAATCGTTTCCAAATTATGATAGGATCGTTTTGCTGCCTGTCTTTTTATGTCATAAACCTCATCTTTAAAGATCAGTTTATTTACATCGTTTGTTGCCTTGAAATACAGTACATCCCGAAACCAGATCATCATCAGGTCAAAATAATCCTGAATTTCCAGTTTATATTCTGTAATCTGTTTTACTGCTGCATTCATTTCATATAGATCAATATCATCCAGCCTCTTCAATAGCTGAAGCACAGATGCTTTCAACTCATTAAAATCATCGGAGGAAGCCAGCTGAATGGCTTTCCCTACATTTCCCTGGGCAAATGCCGTACAGATATCTGCCTGATAATCTGGTATCTGATAATGGCTCATTAAATACTGCTTTATAGTAGTATCCCAGACTGCTTTTAAAGAAAGTACTACACACCGGGACAAAATGGTCTGTAAAAAACTGTCTGCATTGGTGGTAAGAAGCATAATAATCGCATAGGCTGGTGGCTCTTCAATAGTCTTAAGAAGCGCATTCTGTGCCTGCACATTCATTTTCTCTGCTTCATCAATAATATAAATCTTGTAGCGACTGCTATATGGCTTGATTACAATATCATTATTTACCTGGCTTCGAATGTCATCCACACCAATGGTATTCGGCTTCTCATGGGAAACAAATATAATATCCGGCTGATTATACGCCATTGCCTGTTTACAAGATCTACACTCCAGACATGGGGTGTTCTTTCCAGTTTCACATTGGAGTGTCATGGCAAAAGCTTCTGCCAGCATTCTCTTTCCAGACTTATCCGGTCCATTGAAAATATAAGCATGGGAAACTTTATCCATTTCAATAGCACTCTCTAAATGTTCGATGATCTGTGTATGTCCTATAATGTCTTTAAATCCTGCCATGATTCGCCCTCCTTATTCTGATATGATGAAATATTTCCACTCAACTTAAGTGAAAATATCCAACAATAAACCTTCAATTTCTCCAATCTTCTCCAGTATGGCGATGTGATCCTGCTCATCACTAACTAATGCAGTAGCAAGTTCATCCAGATTCTCGTCCACCTTCCTAATGATTCCATAAACTCTGTGACGTCCCTTTCTGTCAAGAAAGTTCTCACGAGAAAATTTGTGAGACCGGTAAACCACTTCATTCATGAATTCCTTGATCAGCCCCCGGTATCTCTTTAAATCCCGGATATCCATATGCTGGGCAATTCGCTCTCCCTGAAGGGTAATATCATTTAAAAGAGAATCCACTTTTGCCTGAAGCTCTGCATCTCCAATTGCACTGGCTAAAGCAAACTTAAAGGAGCCGTCACTTTTTTCGACTTTGCTGCCTTCTGTGACATTCGTGACCATATTTAACTCATTAATCTTAATTGCCACTTAGGTCTCCTTTCCCGTTTCCTTAATATAGGAAACAATCTCCTCTATAGTATCTTCCAGACAGTTATTAATAAATCGCCTGGTTATGTTACATTCTCTTAAATTTTCTTCTGAAAAATCTGCCGCGTCACTCAAAAAACGGCGGCACATTTCTTCATATTTTGGAATTCCCTGTCTTTCCCGGCTGATTGCCCGAAGCAGCCGTTCTCCATCTTCCACTTCGATATAAATTGGAAGTACGCTGTTCTTTCCAAAAAAACGACGAATACTTCTATACGTATCCAAGGTTCCAATCAAAAGGTAGTCCCCTTTCGTCAGATCAATCTGACCATCATCTGCTGTAAAGTACTTCCAGCATCCATATATGGTTTCATATGCCCGCAATTCTATAATCTTCTTCTGCTTTTCTAATTCTTCTGCCTTCTCATTGGTACAGAAAAAGTATTCTCTTCCATTTTTCTCTCCTTCCCGAATCGGACGAGTCGTGTAAGGAATAACTTTTTCAAGAGAAATGTCCTTTCTCCGAAATAGTTCCTGGTAAATGGTATCTTTTCCTGTGGCACTTTTTCCCATGACGCAAAATATTCTGCCCATCTTCATGTCCTGCCTAAAGTATAATATAATCAGAAAGGATTAACAATGTTTATCCTTTTCTGTTCAATCAGCCCTTCCACGGTAACCCCACGGTTCAGACATATAATTAAATCCGAAATTAATTTCTCAGAGATTACTTCTCCTGGAGTGATCAATGGAATTCCTGGTGGATATAGAGAAACAAAAGCACCACTTATTGCCCCTTTTGCCTCTTTCAAAAGCATTTCTTTCTTCGGAGCATCCCAGGCTTCCCATAAATTCATCTTCACTTCGTTTCTTTTATAAATATTATCCTGAAAAAAATTAAAATCTTGAAGATTTTCCCCAGGAATCTGATTGTCAATTTCTTCTAATGCTTCTGCTAAACGATCAAACCCCTTATCCGTGTCCATGATTGAGGTCATGGCTAACGAATAATTTCCTGCCGCCATTTCAAGTTCTAAGCGGAATTTTGTGCGTAATCTCTCCTGAAGTCCGCTTCCAGTCAAGCTTTCATCACCAGAAAGGATAACGATCTTGGATGGATCAACATCATATGCTTCCTCTTTTGACAGATCCTCTTTCTTAAGTATATGAAGGTTCTTTAACTCTTTTGTTCTGGAATAGAATTTTTTCAGTTTTCTGGAATACTGTCCAAAAAGTGATTCTTTCTCCCTCTCCAGAAGTGAAATACATTTATCCATTCCTGCCATCAGAATATAGGAAGGAGAACTGGTTTCATATATATTCAGAAACTGTTCCACCCGTTCTTTTGAAATTCTACTGCTACACAAGTGAAGCAATGCTGTCTGGGTAAATGCTGGCAAAGTTTTGTGGATACTCATGATTACTGCATCCGCCCCCAGAGAAACTGCATTTTCTGGAAAATCTTCAGAGAATCCCAGATGCGCTCCATGGGCTTCATCTACAATTAGCACTGCACCTTTCTTATGAACATAATCTGCTATTATTTTAATATCAGAAACAATTCCATCATAGGTAGGAGATGTAAGAATCACCACCTTAATATCGGGACTTTCTTCAAAAGATTTCTTTATATCTGAAAGACGAATCTGTCCCTGCAGTCCAAAACCAGTAATAACTGGGTACACATACACAGGATGAAGTTCCCTAAGATAGATCCCATGATAGACTGCTTTATGACAGTTCCTTGCCACCAGAATCTTATCCCCTTTCTGGGCAGCGGCACTAAGTGCTGCAAGGATTCCACAGGTACTGCCGTTCACCAGAAAATAGCAGTTCTGGCTCCCATACAAAACAGCTGCTCTTTCCTGAGCCTCTTTTAAAATCCCCTGAGGATGATGAAGATTATCAAACCCTTCAATCTCAGTAATGTCTATCAAGTAAGGATTCGGGAACTCCAGCTCTTGTCTTTTATGTCCTGGCATATGAAAAGCATAGCTGTCTGAACTCCCATACTCTGTTAATTTTTTCTCAAGCATATAGTTTTCCTTTTAACATTGCTATTATAATATGAAACCAACCTAAAATACAAGATTTCCTTAGGAAAGAAAACGTCCCAGCTCTGGCATCCAGTCCTCAAAGAAAAGTTCCTCCTGACAAAAAGCCTTCCACACAGGTTCTGCAAAGGAAAGAAACAAAGTCAGAACCTCTTTCCACTCTGCATACTCCTTCTTTTGGTTCCGCAGATATTTTTCCCACCGCTTTCTCATATATGTATAATCCATATAGCCTGCAATCTGAGAAACTCTCTTATAATTTTTTACTTTTGGTTCTTTCTTCACGAACTCTTCCATTTCATCTATGACTTTTCTGCCACTTAAGGACTGGAACTTTAAGGTCTGGTAAACAATGTCATAAGATTCCATATCAGAAATCAGCTCCAGCCGGCTCATTATTTCATAGAAATGCATACTAAATACATTTTCCGGAGAATAGCACTGTAGACTTACAGATTTTCCTTCTCGGGTAATATAAGGAATCTCTTTTCGCACTGGGT
Organism: Agathobacter sp.; assembly: GCA_045124075.1. Classification (GTDB taxonomy): domain Bacteria; phylum Bacillota; class Clostridia; order Lachnospirales; family Lachnospiraceae; genus Roseburia. Next base: position 9,438 of record JBGVLD010000032.1, on the reverse strand, counting down.
AGGCATTTTCAGAAGGAATTTCTTCTATATAAATAGATACCGGTACATTCATTTCCCAAAGAGAAGCCTGCACTAGAATCAGAACCCGGTCATTTTCTTCCAAAACCTGATACTGCCAGTAAATCTTTGTGTCCATTGGACCAAATAATTCTTCTGCAAACACTCCCATCAATTCTTTAGAAAAAGGCATCCCTGCCTCTAATAAGGTTCCCAGCTGCTTATCACTTTCTACATAGTAGAATTCCAAACGCATTTCTCGGGAGCTCCGATAGGATTCCTGAGAGAGGTCCTTGGGATTTTTCAACCAGAAAAAAGGTTCAAAAGAAGAATTCACCAGTTTTCGAATCAGCCGATCCACCACATAGGCCTGTAAGACCCCTGCAAAGGAAATATGTAAACTTTCACTTAATTTCAAAAGACCGGTTTCTTCTGCTGCATGGAGTTTCATTACAACCACACTCCTATCATACTCTGAACTTTCTTTACAACTTTCCGCTCTCTGGCATATTCCATCAAAGCAGAAATATCTTTCTCGGAATCATTAATATATGCCATAAGAGCTGCCTTATACTGTTCTCTGGATAACTTGGATTCATATTTTAAGCAGTCACAGATCAGACGCTCTTTATCATAAATTCCAAACTCACAGTCTTCTAATCTAATCTTCGTGGCTCCCAGCTGTAAACTTTCCGGTTCTGTGTAATAAGGAATGACTTTTGGATAGTCCATTTTAAAACGGGACTTGGAAGTATTCTTATCCACAGCCAGATGCCATCCATATGGTTTCTCTTTTAAATAACCATATGCAAATAGAGCGCTTTCCATACAGAGCATAGCATCTGGAAACAATTTGGAAATAAGCTGCTCTTCTGTAAAACGATCCAGCCGGTCTGTATAATATCCATTCTTAATACGAATCAGCTTACCGCTTTCTACATAATCCAACACTCTTCTATAATCTATTCCCAGTGCACTTAACTGCTCCTTCTTTACGATACCTCCATTTTGATCCATAAAGGTGCGTATGCGATTTAAAATTTCTTCTGATGTTGTACTCTCTTTATAATTCATTGGTATTTTTTCCGCTCCACTTCTTTTATTGTGGTACTTTATTACAAATTTACCTTATTTGATGTCATCTGTCAACTGTAGTAATTTTCCATAAAAAATGTTCCATTTTTCGACTTTTTCTGTTGTATTTTATAAATTTATGTCGTATAATATCTATAAAGACATTATTCTTTGTCTTTTGAATGTAATTTAGGAGGAACTATGTCACAGAAAAATTCTATCCGGAAGAATCCTTCCAGAGAGACCTGTGAGAATACAATCAGACGTATTTTAATGACAGAGGTCTTAGAGCATGGAAAGAATAAACACTTTCGCTCTGCTTCTGACTTTATGAAATATTTTGAATCTCTTTATCCTGCTTCTGATGCTCTGACCAAACAGGTTCAGCGTGCAGTGAAAGCAATGGATATGCCAAAGGATGATAGTGGTTACTTTATAGTAAATAAAACTACCTCCCAGCATGAGCAGGATAATGAGATACGAGAACTATTCTCAAAAGGACAGGTATCCATGACTTCTCTAGAAGAATGTGATACCGTTTTCCTGGCAGTAAAAGATCATCTGCGTTCTCACTTGATCTACTGTCTGGAACACTCGGAAACCTTCGCTGGAAAATATGTCACGATTTTAGAAACCTGCAATGGTTTGATTCTCTATACTCAAAATAAGAATCAATTAATGATTTTGCTAAATAGTCTGACAATTTAGCTTTTATTTTGTTGTGTCTGACAATAAAAAACCGACAAATTCTATATACTGAATTTGTCGGTTTTTGCATTTTTTGTCGTCTTTCTATGTCTTAAAAGTCGTTTTATGCCATTTCTATCGGAATAACCTGTCTTTTTTTCTTCTACGCCTCTTTCGTTTCCTGTTGATTGACTGGAATCGGTTTTTCTGATATCGCTTAACCTCCATATTGTGACGAATTACATAGAAGTTATCATAGAACTTTTTCCCTATTAAAATTACCACCATTAAAATGAATATTACGAACAATAAAATAAGAAAATAGTAAGGTTTAATAATTACAACATTTTCATCTGATTTTTTTTCTACTTCTGGACTTTCTACTAAGACCTGACTCACAGTTGCTTTGCTTGTTACAATATCTACACTACCTACGATCTTTCCTCCATAAGTGTATTCCAAAGATGCTACATTTTCTCCCTCTTCCTTTTGTTTCAATGAAAATTCTGCATCGGTAAAAGGAGCAGTTTTGGGAAGAATAATATAAGCATTATCGTCCAGAGTTACAAAAGACGGATTCGTATTTAATAGTCCTGCATTTTCTATACCTTCTGTATTGATATTCTGCTCATTCTCGGCAATAGAAAGTGCCTGAAAATTATTCAGATAGTAATCTGCTAAAGTAATCGTATCCGTATAGTGAACCGTTGTAGCCGCGTTCATTACTACGATTACCAAAGTAATTCCATCTTTTTCTACATATGTGACCAGTGTATTTTTCGCCACATCCGTATATCCTGTTTTTCCACCAACACAGTAGTCATACAAATATTTGGAAGATCTATAAGGGTACAACATTTTATGGTGATTATGAAGTGGATATTCTTCATCACACTTATTGGTAACTGGCAGTGTATAGGATTTTGTCCCAGTAATGGTACGGAAAGTCTCATTTTGATATGCTGCCTGAGAGATCAATGCCATATCATAAGCGCTTGTCCAATGCTGCTCGTCTGGAAGTCCATTCGCATTATTAAAATGAGTGTTGGTACAGCCCAGTTCCTTTGCTTTCTCATTCATCAGATCAATAAAGGTCTGATAATCGCCCCCAAAATTTGCACCTACATGCTCTGCCACTGCATAGGCACATTCATTAGCAGACTCTAACATAACTGCATATAGACACTGTTCTACTGTCAATTGTTCTCCAAGATCCCTGGCAATATGAGAAGTATCTCCTTCATTTTTAAATACGGCATCTGCAGAAAACGTAACAATCTCATCCATACTGCAGTTCTCAATTGCCAAAAGGGTTGTCATTATTTTTGTAATACTGGCAGGATACAACTCTGCATGACTGTTCTTTTCATAAAGAATTGTTCCAGTGTTGGCCTCCATTACAATAGCACTTGGAGAGCCAATAGAAGGCCCTTCCGGCCACACCTGATCAGCTTTTACCTGCTCCCCTACGACTGTCATACCGGATACTGCAGTAAAAAGTGCTACAGCCAAAGCCCATATTCTATTTCTAATTTTCTTCATTACATTTCTAGCTCCTGTTTTTATCATCATAAGCCAAATTTCTCTGACTCTATTTATTTTCCTTCACTTACTTAAAAGTATACTTGCAGAATAAATTTCACGCAAGCCCTTTTTCTTTGGTTAAATTTGTATTACAATGGAAATAATCTTTTTTAAACACTACATAACAGATAAAGGAGCTTAGTATGAGACTTAGAAATATTCCTGGTGCCAATGAGGCAGTGGAAAACAGCGAATTTTGTATTATGGAGCCTACTGAACATAAGGGAAACTGGAAGACCATTCTGGGAAATGACAACCCAATCCATATTGAGATTGGTATGGGAAAAGGGCGTTTTCTTATGGATCTTGCCGCCCTTAACCCAGATATTAATTATATTGGAATTGAAAGATACACAAGCGTGCTGCTTCGTGCGGTCCAGAAAATGAACGAAAATCCTCTTCCAAACGTACACTTTCTCTGTGTAGATGCTGCCACTCTTCCTGAAATCTTTGGAGCAGAAGAAGTTGACCGTATTTATCTGAATTTTTCTGATCCATGGCCAAAAGACCGCCACGCAAAAAGACGCTTAACTTCTCACGAATTTTTAGACCGCTACGACATGTTTCTGGCGAAAGAAGGAAGACTGGAATTTAAAACAGACAATCAGGATTTGTTTACATTTTCATTAGAAGAGATTGATGCTTCCCCAATCTGGCACATTCAGGCCTACACCAGAGACCTTCACAAGGATCTCCAGATGAATCAGGGTAACATCATGACAGAATATGAAGAGAAATTCTCTAAGTTAGGGAATCCAATCTGCAAACTGATCACTTCCAGATAAGATCTCCAGGGAGTCTTCCCTTACTTTACATGGCAAAAATAATACCTGCACCCCGGCTTCTTTCGCTTCTTCCAAAGCGATTCCAAATTCCGGGTGCGTGGTAACATTTGGCCGCACTTCCATAATCCCTTCCATTTGAATCACAAAAGCCAATACCGGTACATAGCCAAGTTCTGCAGATTTCGCCAATTCCCTGATATGCTTCACACCCCGCTCAGTTGGTGCATCAGGGAAATATCCAATACCATCCACCTCTAAGGTGCATCCCTTTACCTCCATTAGGTATTTTGACTCTCCCTTTTCCATATAGAAATCAATTCTGGAATCTCCATACTTATATTCTGGCTTAATATAATCAAAATCTAACCTCTTTAACCACTCCAGTGCTACTTTGTTTGGTGCCTGGGAATCCATATTGATCCATCCGAAATTTTCCTTATAAACACTGATCAGATCATATCGGGTCTTTCGATTGGGATTCTCACAATCCTCTAAAACTACTTCTGCACCCGGCAGGAGCAGTTCTTTGCACCTTCCAGTGTTCTTCACATGAACCGTCTCCAATTTACCTTCGATCTCCACCTGAGCAATGAAGCGGTTAGGACGGGAAACAAATTTTCCCTGGATTGTTTTATTGTAGTTCATTTTTCCTTCCTTCCATTTTTTTCGGCGCAGATTTCTCCAACTTGTGAATTAAAAATATTCCATACCCAAACATCAACAGATATCTACGATAGAATGCCAGATAATAGCAGGAACAAGACTGTTATGATACAAAGTCATTGCCGCAAAGACCACTCCACCGCAAGTGGCATAAAAACTCTGATAAATATAGCTTTGTACTTCTATAGAGGATAAATTAACCCCCATAATAGTAGATGTTATATAGAACGTTAAAAAATGAGTAACTCCAAACAAGACGGAAGAAAACAATGCCGCCTTTAGATAAGGATGTTTTTTATTCTCATACTTTCTTAACACCAAAGGCATGATTAATCCTCGAAATTGTATTTCCTCCTCAATTCCCACTGCAATATTACAAACCACAATGAGAGAATACCTAATCCACTTACTTTATAAAATACCTGAGGCAGTACAGACAGTTTTAACAGATATCCTATACTATCAATGAGAAATGGAAATCCCAGCAATATACAGATAAGCAAATTATGCTTTCGAGACCCTTTTGCAAAATTTAACTTTTTAATGATTATAAAAAGCACAATGGAAAACAAAAGCAAATAGACAGCCTGCAGTAAATTGTACACAACTATATCATTTCTATCCAGTGAAAAAATACTGCCAATCAATCCTGGAATTTTGCTGAATGCAAGGTATAAAACCAATAAACCGATATAATCGATAATAATATGTTTTTCCACAAAATTCTGAATTTTTTTCATATGTATCCTCCTGAGTTTAACCAATTCCCGATATTGCATTTTCTATATTATAGTATATTTTCTGTATTATAGTATATAGAAAAGATTTTACATATACATTCTTTCATCATACGATGCATCAAAAAAACCCGCCACTTTTGTGGCAGGCTCCTCTTATTCCCAATATTCAGAATCTGATGGATCAATAAAATCCAAAATCTCGATATCCACACCTTTCGTATCAGTTGCCCGATAGAATATGTGCAGTTCCATGATTCCACTGATATAGTAGCTCATGAGAAAGTTACAGTCAGGGTCATTTGCTAACGTACAAACTCTGTCATTTTGATCACTATTTTCATCCTGTACATAATAGCCGATGCATTTTTCTATATCATTCCCAGCAGGCAGCATATGAACATGATAATTACCGTAATCACTTGTTTTCTCATTGTTTTGCTATGATCCTCCCGATTCTTTCCCCATATTCCTTCGCCAGAACTCCCCATTCCTCATAATTCTCATCCTGACGATGGTCTTCCCATTCATAATTTTCCTGAAGATATTTTATCAAGTAATCTGTAACTTTTACCGCACCATAGATGTTCAGATGATCTCCCTTATCCATGGTATCTTTGTTCCAGTCCATGCCCAGCTCTTCGTTCATTAAGTTCAGATCCAGATAGGTCAGACCTTTTTCTGCGGCATACTGCTCTAATGCATTGTGCTCCTTGTAATTATAATTGTGTGGAGAAGGAACACTGACTAACATCAATTCAATATTGTTCTCCTCACAAAGAGAAATAATATTCTCCATATAATCCACATTCCATGCTGGAATTTCCGCTACTTCATCGGTTTCTGTCATGTACTCTCCACCACTATAGGCCTTAACCTTATCGCGGAGACGAAAGCCTTTGTACTGAGTATTGGTATCATCCTCTCCATCAAAAGGAATCTTCCACATATAATGATAACGGAAAATTGGCAGTACAGAGCAGATCTGTTCCCCTAATTCTTTTTCAATCTCCACGTTCTGCCCTTTATATCGGAACATTGCGTTGGTCTCTAAGATTACCAGCTTCGGATGCTGAGTCTTTAAAGCAGTTTTCAAAAGGGAATAGCTTTCACAAAGTCTCTGCTGTGCCTGACCACAAACATAGGTAGTGATTCCACTTTCTTTATAAAGCTGCATAGGAGAAATGGAAGTATAAGTCTCGCTGTCCCCTAACACCAATACATCAATTGTATTTTCCTCTTCTTCCTGAATTCCAATCACTGCTGCATTTCTGGACTGTGCCTTCTCATCTGCCTGTGGGGCGATCCAGGAAAAAATCCCGGAACCGATCACAAGAAGCAGTGCAAAAATTCCAAAGAAAAGTACCCCTCTTAACGTCTTTTTCATAAGTTATTACCTCTAAAATCCTGCATAAATTAAATCAACTGGCTGATAACCTGTGCCATAAGCACCTAAGATAATGATCATAAAAATCAGCGCGTAATAAACAGCCCAACGAACCGGAGTTTTAAGCGTGCTCAATTTCTCTTTAAGATCAATGTTCTTTTCTTTCAAGGTGCTGACAATTCCCACCAGAACACAGCCTAACACGATTGCAAATACATCGGCATAGCCAATTCCCAGAGAAATGCTTCCGATATTTTCTGGAATAAAATCCGTGAAAATGGAAGTAAACATAGAGATTCCTGCCGGCAGGCTCTCTGCCCGGAAGAATAATTCTCCTGTAAAAATAATGATCCATGTCTTAAAAATACGCAACGTATCCAGATTGTATTTCTTGGTAAGCTTATTTGTAAGTGGCTCTACGATCACTTCGATCATAAGAATCACAAAATAGTACATTCCATAGAAAATGTAGCTCCAGTTTGCCCCATGCCACAGACCGTTGCAAAGCCATACCGGAAACAAAGTAAAGGCGGAAGTTACGATTCTGGTGACATTTTTTCCAACCTTCTTATTTCCGAATTTGTTCCATTTCTTAACAAGTTTAGAAACAGAAACCGGATAGAATATGTAAGTCCTAAACCAGGTTCCCAGAGAAATATGCCATCTTCTCCAGAATTCTCCTGCATTTTTTGAGAAAAACGGTTGTTTAAAGTTCTCAGGAAGCTCTACTCCAAAGAGTTTTCCACTTCCGATTACTATATCCATACATCCGGAAAATTCCATATAAAGCTGAATTGTGTAGCAGACTGCTGCCAGAATAATGATCACTCCGGAATAATCCTGATAATTGGAAAATACCTTATCAACCAAAACATACAACCGGTCGGCCACCACCATTTTCTTCATGAGACCCCAGACAATTCGAAGAAATCCATCTTTTAAATTCTCGAAATTTAATTTCTGTCCGGAAAACAGGCTCTTTGATACACTTTCATAGGAACTGATTGGTCCTTCCATGACTAAGGGGAAGAATCCAAAGAACAACATTAATTTTCCAAGGTTCTTCTCTGGCTCAATCTTATCCCAATATACATCCGCAATATAGCCGATCTGTTCCAAAGTATAAAAGGAAATTCCAATTGGAACTAAAATCTTACTAATTGTGAAGCTATAATCTACATTTAAGGCGGCCAGTACTGAATTCATATTTTCTAAGAAGAAGTTGGAATACTTTAAGTATGCCAAAAGCCCTAAAAGCGCCAAAACTGCTATTGTCAGCACCATACGCTGTTTTTTCTGCCCCGCTTTTCGGATTGCTGACTTTTTTTCTTTCGGAACTTCCAGAAGCTCCTGGGTATATTTCATCTTGATCCAGGAAATCCAGATAGATGCATAATGAGTCAGCACCGTACTTCCAATCATATAGAGTACCAACTGTCCACTGAACAGATAGAAATAAATGAAACTAAATACTAAAAGTACTTTCCAGCGGTGTTTTTCTGCCACGATCTGATAACAGATCAATGCCAACGGCAGAAAAGCAAATAAATACAATCCCTCATGGTAAGCCATTTTTAGTTCTCCTGTAATCTCTGTATCATTTCCCACATAGCTTCTGCAGAGTTAAAGTTAGTTGGAACCATTTCTCTTGCTTCGATCTGAATATCAAAAGCGTCTTCTAATTCGCTTACCAGGTTGATCACTGCAAATGAATCAAATAAATGATCGTCGATCAGTGCTTTTTCTGCTTCGTAATCAATGCTGTCATCAATCTCTTCTAAAATCTCTAATAATTTTTCCATAATCTTTTCCCTTTCTTATTTAAACATATTAAAATTATAAGTATCTGTTTTCTTTCTGGCTTCCTGCCAGCTGTCTTTTTCGCTGTAGATCACTACTCCCGGCAGTTCATGGCTCAAAAACAGCGCCATTCCCTCCATAGAGGAGTAAGCTCCAACTCTCTCAAAAGCTAAGAACTTTCCAATAGAAAGATCCTTTGCTTTAAATCCACTGCAAAGAACATCATTAAATGTACAAAGTGAGCCGCAGACTGTCCATTCTTTCTCTTCTCCGTCATTATCTTCCGGAAAGACCTGAATTTTTGGTACATACATTCCACGGATCTGTCCATCATAGTTGAGCTGGTGACATCCACCGTCAACGATACAGTAGTTAATGTCTTCGTTCGTCTTGGCATCCTTGATCTGGGTCACATAATAACCGCATAAAGCACTCAAAGCTCGTCCCATCTCTAAGGTAACTGTGCCTTTCCACTTCATGTTCTGCACCAGACTTGCGATTTCCTGTAAACCTTCTTCCTCAAATAAAGGAACTTCTTTGCCCTGGAAGTAAGAAACTCCCACACCCGGACCATATTCTAAGGCCTCCACCTGAAATCCTTCTTCTTTTTCTAATTGTTCAAAAAATTCATCCAACAGGTTCAATTCTTTCATGATAACCTTGCTGTTCTTTTTCTGAGTTCCCGACAAATAATGGATTCCATCAATATGTAACATTGGGTAAT
>JBGVLD010000031.1:0-3729 GCA_045124075.1 Agathobacter sp. | reverse complement strand
ACTACATATCTTACCTTTTACCCTCTCGCCTCCTCTTTTTAAGTGTAACACTATCATTTGTTACATTGCATAGGAGACACCATTATGGTCAAATATTTAAACTCTTTCAGCGAGCTGAAATCTGAGAATCCCTTGTAAATTATAACATATAATAACATTTTTGCATTATTTTTGTAAGCTTTGTCCTTTAATTTTCAGATTATAATGGGAAAATCTTCAAAACTGCAATTTCAGGGGGATTGTTAAAGCGTCTTAAAACCTGATCATGACTGCCAAGACCGCTGGTTACAAACAGCTGCATTCCACCCTTTTGATACATGCCATGTACATACTCAGGAAACCACCCCTGATCGCCTCCATACAGACCCCCGAGGAAAGGAATAACAACCTGACCACCATGATCATGCCCACTCACAACCAAATCTATATTCCAATAGGAAGATGCATCTCCAAATATAAAACTGTCAGGCCGATGAGACATCATAATTTTCAAACAATCTGTATCCTGAAAATCTTCCAAAAATTTCGTGACATCTTCGGGCGCTTCAGACGCTTTATCCTCTCCCCCAAGTCCGAATGCATAATCATACATTCCTCCTAGTCGAAGAGATGTCTCACCCACTTCCACATCTGCATACGCTTTGTCCAGCAGAATAGCTCCCGCTTCCCGTAACTGCTGCGCTAATTCTGAATGCCCATTGTTCATATAATCAATTTCATGATTACCAAACGCATAATATACAGGAGCTGTCTCAACCAACTTTCTGATCAGTTCACAGGGAATATCTGAATTTTCCGAATCTTCGTTCAGCAAATCTCCATCCAACAGTATCAAATCAGGATTCTGCTGTTCGATTTTTTGCACCAGGCTTTCATTGCCAGTTCCGAATTCATGGTCATGGAGATCCGCTATCACCAATAATGTAATTTTCTGAGTAATCTTGTCTGTAGTAAATTCATATTCATTGACAACCAGATGATTTTCAGACACCCATACACTTACGGCAGCATAGATAACCAGCAACAACAAAATGCATATGGCAATTTTACATATTTTCGACTTCTTCATTTACAATTTCCTCTTTATTCTGCTTAAAAAATATATCTTCCCAATTGTTATGCAGCTCTGCCCGGCAATCAACAAAGGAAGATATATTTAAACAACGATATTCATGACTTTTCTTTCATAGTCAGTTCATTTTTTAAATTTATAATTTTTTTCAATGGCACATCAATGATTCTGGCAGACGCATAACATAACAATAATCCCCAAAGTACCACCAGAACCGGGTTTTTAGGAAAATATAAAATTGGCTGAAATACGTCCTTACTCACATTGAAAAAAATGCAATGCAGGAACCACATATATAAGGAGTATTTTCCGATTTCACCAATGATATTCCAGATTATATTCAGTCGAATCAGGCGAACAATATTTACAACCGCATATACAAAAACAGGTGCGTAAATTACATCTGCAAAGACTGATACAGGTACAGAATGCCCCATCAGCGAAAAAGTAAACAGTGTAACTTTCGGCACATAATGCCGCAGCAAAAATACCCCTACCGCAAGAGAAATACTGATGATCAGCCTAAGCGTTTTCCATTTTGCTAAATTCAATATTTTGTCAAAAACACGTTGGAATAAAGAGCCGGAAGCACAGATATAGCCAATTGCTATACATGGAAACCACTCTGATATATTTTCCAGATTTCCGGCTATAACAGAATTTCCAACAAATTTTGCCAAAACAACTGTACTCAGAACAGGAAACACCAGCATAAAGAGGATTTCTCTTATTCTGCTGTTTGCTGAACACTTTGATGCAAAAGTTAAAATCAGCATGGAGGCAATATAAAATGGAACATACCAACAGAAAACCATAACCACTCTGTTCAGAGCAAACAACTCCAGAACAAAGGATTTAATTGTAATATCCTCATATCCTCCCAACAATAACGCTATGATCAGAAACAAAATATATACAAACCAATATGTAAGAAGAAAATCAGTTATTTTTCTAAATGCATAGCGATACGTTTTTGACTTGGCAAAAAAATAACAATATCCAGTCATAAACGCAAAAATAGATACACAAATATTAAAGGGATTACACAGCCATCTTGCATATGGCTCCAGCGCTGGGTAAGATATGCCATCCACATATGCATCAGGAAATGTAAACATATGATGAATAAACATAATGATTAACGCAACGCCTTTTATAATATTTGTAATGTTTTTATCAAAATAGCTGGCTGTTGTATTGCTATTTTTTTTAACTGAAAGATTCAATTAACCCACCCCTAATTTTATTAGTCATACTTTTCTTCTGATTTTCATCAAACAAGCATAACATCTATCCCCAAAACAAAAGGCCATATATGCCACTTTAAACACCTTGGATGAGTGCCCCTCTACAATCTGTTTTCCTGCATCTTTGCAGCTTTTTCGCAGTTCTGAAAATCTCTTCTTATTTCCAGATTGTGAAAAATCTATTTTTTCTTTTGCATCCAGCAGTTCGCTTAATGCATATGTGACGGATTTTTCTGCAAAATGCTGCTGTCCCAAAGATTTAAAGAATAGTGCCCGTTCAATTCTTGCCTCTACCACATCCAGGTGACCAATTGAAAATTCTGAACTCATAATACTACCAGTCCTTTTACGGTAATAATACAAATTTTCTTTAATACAGGCAACTTTCCCACATTGAGAAAGTAAATGATGAATGACAAATTCATCGTCAATCATCTTTCCCTTTTTAAATCGAACATTCTCATATAACTCTCTTCTGACAAGTTTATTCCATACTGCTATAAAAACAACATCCGGACGGCTATAATATCGACTCCAAAAATCATTTGAACTAATTATTTCGTCATTAAGTCTGCGTTCTCCTGATACTTTTTCTAAGTTTTCCAGTCCATTGCAGTTTTCCCCAACACACGAAAATCCACACATAGCCATTTCGGCCTTTTCTTTACTAGCAGCATGATACAAATCAGCTATCATTTCAGGATGAATAAAATCATCACTGTCTACAAATATGATATACTCACCTGATGCCTTGTCCAATCCCACATTTCTTGCATCAGCAGATCCGCCATTTTTCTTATGAATCACATGAATTCGACTGTCCTGCGCTGCAAATTTATCGCAAATTTCCGGACTTTTATCCGGAGAGCCATCATCAATCAAGATGATTTCAAGATTTTTATACGCTTGATTTATGAGACTTTCGACACAGCATGACAGATATTTCTCTACTTTATATACCGGAACAAGTATACTGATTAATGGTTCTTTAGACATACACATATTCTCCTCTGTGAATTATCCTCTTGTTATTCTTTCCCAATCATGGAAATAAACTCTCGAACAGCCCCACGCCCGCCATCATGACTGCAGATATACTTCACCTGCTGCTTCACTTCATCCACAGCATCCTGCGGACAGGCAGTTAACCCGCAATAACGAATACAGTCCAAGTCATTCAAATCATCACCAATATAGGCTATTTCTTCTGGCTGTATATTATATTTTCCCGCAACCAGCTTAAGCTGCACCAGCTTGTCAGAAATACCCTGATACAACTCTTTTATTTTCAGTTCTTTTGCACGCTGCTCTACAATCTGCGAGCTTCTCCCTGTAATAATAACCGGAGTAACTCCAAGAACGGGCAGAATGTGCGCAATGGCATACCCGTCACGCACATCAAAAGCTTTC